>JAEEMK010000038.1 GCA_016283175.1 Bacteroidales bacterium | reverse complement strand
GGCGTAGGCGGTGACGGTATCGTTTCCGTAGCCAAGATTATAAGCGACGCTGCCCTCAATTTGGGTATGAACGTAAAGCAGAGTGAAATTCACGGTATGTCGCAGCGCGGTGGTTCGGTGTTCAGCCATCTCCGTGTCAGCAGCGAGCCTATATTCGCCGACGTTATCCCCGAAGGCAAGGCCGACATTATCCTCAGTTCCGAGCCTATGGAGGCTCTGCGCTTTCTGCCTTTCCTCGCTCCCGACGGCGTGGTCATCACCAACAGCGATCCTTTCATCAATATCAACAATTATCCTGATATTGAGAAGGTCAACGCTGAGTTGGCCAAGTTGCCCAAGTGTGTAAGCTTCAACGCCAACGCAATTGCCAAGGAACTCAACGCCCGTGGTAATATGGTTCTGCTCGGTGCTGCCGCTCCATACCTTGAAATTGCTTTTGAGGAACTCGAGAAGGCTATCAAGGCCATCTTCGGTCGCAAGGGCGACGCTGTGGTGGAGACCAACATCAAGGCCATCCGCGCTGGTCGCGACGCCAAGTAAAAGACAATACAAGGCTACAACACGAGGCCGCGGAGCGCAGCTCCGCGGCCTCGCTATTTAGACTATCGCTTATGAGAAGACTTTTCCTCATCTCCTTGGTTCTCCTGACGGCAGCTTGCTGTAACCAGCAGGCTGACCGTACACCGGCTATGCAGCAGGTGGCAGCGTTCAGTTTGGGTGAAAACACCGAGTTACGGTTGCTGACCGATAGCAATCTGTCGCAGGTGGAACTCTACTATGGCGGCGAACTGCAGGAACTGGTTGGCACCACCAACACCTTGTTTGTCACGGACGACAAGGGGCGCATTGTGCTCGACACGGTTCACCTTGGCGACAGCCTCGCCACGCAATATATTGTCCCCACCTACGATCGTTCGTCGACCTATGGCGCCGAGGTGTGGTATGTCGTCTATCCCTATTGTTCCAACGACCCTGACGGCCCCTGGAACCTCGTCAAACTGCCAACCGACCGCCCCTCGATTGAGGATGTGGCACGATACATCAAGTGATGCTGACTCCTGTACATATTGTCGGAATACTTCTCACCGTAGGCGTGCTGCTGGCGGTGAGTATCGCGTCGGGCCGCAAGGTCAAGGACGCCCGTAGTTTCACTACCGGCGGCAAGGCGGGTTCGTGGATGGTCTGCGGCGCTATTCTGGGCACCCTGGTCGGTGGTCAGTCGACCATAGGCACGGCACAACTTGCTTTCAGTTATGGCCTATCAGCGTGGTGGTTCACCATCGGTGCCGCTCTTGGTGCGCTGGTGCTGGGCCTTGTCTATGCTAAACCGTTGCGGCACAGTGGCTGCACGACGGTGATGGAGGTCGTCCGCCAGCGGTACGGCCGCCGTGCCGAGACGGTGGGTTCGGTGCTCTTCCTCGTCGGCATCTTCATCAGCATCACATCTCAGCTGCTGTCGTCGTCGGCAATGATTACAAGTCTTTTCGGTCTTTCCACTCTGGCAGCTCTGCTTGTTGGTGCAGTGCTGATAGCGTTGCTGGTGCTCTTTGGTGGCATCAAGAGCGCTGGTGCAGGTGGCATTGTCAAGCTGGTGCTGCTCTATGTCAGCTCTTTGGCTGCCGGTATCGCCGTGTGGCGTATTGGCGGCGGTTTGGCAGGCATAAGGGGTAGTGTCGAATCGATATATGATATTCCGCAGGTGGCTTCGCTGAATGGCATCGACGGCGTTGAGGCTATCCATCGTCGCTATGGTTCTTTGTTGGCCCGAGGGCCACTGAAGGATCTTGGTGGATGCCTCTCGCTGGCGCTCGGCGTGGTGTGCACGCAGACCTACGCCCAGGCCGTTTGGTCGGCCGCAACGACCTCCAAGGCACGTCGTGGGGCTGTGCTCTGCGCCGCACTCATCCCGCTTATTGGTGCCGCCTGCACACTGGTGGGCATATATATGCGCGGTCACTATGTCACTGCTGACGAGTTGGTTGCTGTCACAGCCGCCGGAGGTACATTGCCCGACGGCATAGGTGTTCTGGAAAACTCGTTGCAGGCCTTCCCGACGTTCATTCTGGCCCATCTGCCGGCCTGGCTGGGCGGCATAGCGCTGGGCACACTGCTTATTAATATATTGGGTTGTGGCAGCGGACTTGTGCTGGGTGCGGCTACCATAGTGACGCGCGATTTGCTGGGCAACATCCTAACGCTTCTGCGGCGTCCGTCGCATCTGTCGCCTTTGGCACAGACGCGTCTTTCGATAGTGGCTCTCCTGCTTCTGGGCATCGTTGCATCGCATTTCGTGCAGGGCTCGTTCATCAATGACCTCGGGTTCCTCTCGTTAGGTCTTCGGGCCGTGGTGCTGCTGCTGCCACTCAGCTTCGCCCTATGGCTTCCCGGCCTCCTCAAGGCCTCGGCGGTCACCCTTTCGATGGTTGTCGGCTCCGCTGTGATGTTGATCGCTGGCCTTCTGCATCTGCCGCCCGACCCGATGTACTATGGCCTCGCAGTCTCCGCGCTCACTCTTGCCGTTCGCAACGCCAAGTAATACAGTGTCACTGGTTGTAAAAAGGTCCGCGCCATTGTGAACGCGGACCTTTTTGTTTCCTATCATCCTATTCTGATTTTAATCTTTTTTTTACACCTCCCTGCAAGATGCCATAGAGAGGTAAGATTGTCCGCCGAATCGTCATTCCACTCCAAGGAAACACATAACTGATAGTACTGGTTCTTGTTAACCGATAGTGTTCTGTCTTGTACAAGGTGTGCATACGAACGGCTCTCCTATAATGGTAACAGAGATCGTCAAATATTTTTTTGTCGTTAGTGTTCGCTATTTGGAGCGTCTTATCAGCAAGATGACCATAATGATGCAGAAGAGTGTGGCGAGGCTGAACAACCAGGATGCCACGTTTGAGATGGGGCTGGGGAAGTTGTCGAAGGTTAGCATAGTGTATGTGTCGGTAACGAGCGAGTAGATGGACATAACGGTGAGGATGCTTATGACGACTTCGATGGTGTGGGACGATGTGGACTGTTTGTCGGTGTCGATGCCGGATGCGGCGGTCTCAAGAGACTTTTGGCCGTCGTTGAAGGCATTGAAACGGTCTTGGTCATTGTACTCACCATAGCTGCGCTCGGTGAGGAAGGTCTTTGGGTTGTTGAGATCGCGGATGGCGAGACGTAGCTCCAACAATGAAAGGTTGTCTTTATTTATGATGTTTTTGATGTGTTTGGTGCTGAAGGGTACGTTGTGGGTCAGCAGTCGCAGAATGTTTTTGTAGTTGATGGCTCCGAGGTCGTAGACGAGTACCTGCCAGGCCGAGAGTATGGTGGCGCTTGCCAGCTCGTGTGCCTCCCAGTCGTCTTTCTCGGAGGGGACAACCCATAGGTGGTTGCCGAAAAGCTGCCACGACTTACAGTCGCCCATCATAATAAGGTTGTCGCTCATATTGAGGGCATTTCGTAGCTGGTCGGCGGTTTGCTGGCTTGTGGTCAGGGTGTTGTATGTATAGACGTAGGTGTCGTTGCATTCATTGCTCGAAGCTATGCCGTGCTTGATCATAAGCTCGGTGAGTTTTTTGTGGATGCCGAAATAGAAATCGGGATTGCCTGTTGTATATTTGCTTCCTGAATTGATCAGCGATGTAACTAGGGGTGCGTTCCACGAGAAAAACTCCACCACTTTATGGTTGTCGTCCTGGATGGTTACCCACGTCGCAGCTAAATCGGGATAACTTGCGAGGTCGAAGGTGGCGTAGAGTTCCATAGTGGCGAAGCCAAGAACACCGAAAAAGAGCTTGATTTTGTATAGCTTGATGATGTCTAAAGGCGTTTGCTCGTTGATTTGCCTGATGAGCTTTTGCGTGGTGGTCTCGTTGAGTTCAAGGCAGAGCATTGTGGTGTAGTCCTCGGTGTAGTCGCAGATGGGACTCTTTACAGATGTGAGTGTGCCGTAAGGGGTGCTGTCGTTGATGACGGTGTCGCGAGGAATGAGTTTGGTTCGCACGTCTACCTGCCAATAGATTGAAAGTACATATTTTTCCATATCGAGAAGTTCTGAGGGGTTTCGTATTTTCATAACGTCTTTTTACGCTGATTATTGCGTTCAATCTGTCGAATTGCATAGCCATAATTCGTTTCCTATACACAATCAGTGGTTTTTTTTATACTGTTCATTGCTGCGCTTTGTAACTGGAATTCAGGTTCCCCGTCAGAGTATTTTATACAATTATTTTTGTCGCTAATTTCGCCGACGAGGTGTTTTTTTATTATAGGGCAGTCGAAAATGCCCTTATTCCGGTCTGTCGTTCACCCAAAATACCGTCATTCACCCAAAAACAAGCGTCTAAAAATGAAAATAAGAAATACCCGCTCTATCATATGTACAGTACTTGTACAGTATATGTACAGTATTTGTACGCTTTTGAAGCGTACAAATAGCGTACATATACTGTACAAGTACTGTACAACAGTTTGATAATGTGTTGTTTTAAGTATTGGAAGGTGCTACTGCCGGTGCTTTTGGGCTTGGTGTTGAGGTGTAAAATGACTGGTTGTCAGCGAGTAAATCCAATTTTACCGTCGACTTTATGTCGACGACGTAAAACAAGAGGTAAGGGGATGGGTGTGGCGATTAATTGTTGTCGCCTGCGAAAAATGCTACTACGTGGTGGTTGTAAGTCCGCGAAACAGGGATTGAACGTGCTCCTTGCGAGAGTTCGATAACCAAGCCGTCTTTTTCTTTGCGCAACAGTTTGACATTGTCGATGTTGACCATATAACCGCGATGGCATCGCAGCAGACCTTTGTATTTGTCGGAATCGTCAAGCTGTTTGAGCGAGTTGTGGAGGATGAACGTATCCTCCTTTCCCTCATTGAGATAGTGGATGTTGCTGTAGTTGTCGGCAGCTTCAATGTAGAGCACATTCGAACGCTTGGTTGAAAACGCCAGTTTGCCGCCGCGATCGTAGAAGTTCAGGTTGTCGCCGGTGTCGATTTTCTCCTCCAGATGTTTGTCTATGAGTTCGTTCAGCTCGTCGATTTGCTGCCTGCGGTCACGCAGCATCATTATCAATACTGTCAGGACGTAGGGTATGAACAGTATTGATACTACGTTTATGAACACGCGTCGTATCAGTTCTGGAAATTCCAGGTTCTCGTCAGCGTTCAATAGTAGTGCTATTCCTGTAAGAATCAGTGATATAATTATTATTTCACCAACTATCCACAGCAAAGCGTCCCTTTTTGTGAATCTGTGTCGTTTTTCGACGTGGTAGAATACTATTCGGCTTGCTGTGAGTATTAGGAATCCTGTAAATACTTGAATGGTAGTGTATAAATACTTGTTCCATCGTGACAATGCCTCGCCGGTTCTCATATATCCGGCAGGATGGTAGATTACGATAAACAGTATTGCAAACATCAATACTGTGACCAAAAATATTGCTATGCCTCTTTTGTCTTTTATAAAATTAGGTAATTCTGACTTTGTTTTCTTCATAAATGTTAAAATATTTTCACGTCGTTCACCCAAAATATCATTTATTCACCCCAAAAAACGCACTTTTGTTGTAGATATTGTCTCTAATATCGTTTTTAACAAAAATATTTTTCGTTTTTTTTCTTATTTTGCAAATTAATTATTGAATCTGCGTGTGCAGGTTTATATATATAAAATGAATACAATATTATGAAAATAATTGGAACAGGTAGCGCACTTCCGGAAAAAGTAGTAACCAACGATATGCTTGCCGGTTTTTTGGACACGAGCGACAGTTGGATTACCTCACGCACCGGAATACACACACGACGTTTGTTAAGCACTGAAACATTGGGCGAGCTTGCCATCACTGCGGCTCAGTCGGCCATCGAGTCTTCTGGTCTTCAACCTGAGGAAATCGATTATCTCATCTGCTCGAACGTAGCCAACAGTTATGTTTCTCCTTCACTTGGCAGCATCATTTTGTCGCCGCTGGGACTTTGTTGTCCTTGCTTCGACCTGAACGGTGCCTGTGCAGGACTTATTTATTCACTTGACATTGCCGACGCTTTCATCAAGACTGGCAAGGCCAAAAAGATTCTGATCGTTGCCGCCGAGGAACCGTCGCGCTTCTGCAACTGGCACGAGCGTGAGACTTCGGTTCTGTTTGGTGACGGTGCTTCGGCGCTGGTTGTTACTGAAGGCGAAGGTTTTAAGGATTTCCGTCTCACTGGCGACACGCACACTGATGTGCTTTACTACAAGCGTTCGCTTGAGGTTACCCCTTACGACCGCGTTGAAGAAAAGACTATGCCGCTGGTTATGCAAGGTCGCGAGGTCTTCAAGCTGGCTGTCAGAGCCTGCATCAAGGATGTCGACGTAATTCTTGAGAAGAACGGTATGAAAGGCGACGATATAGACCTCTATCTGCTGCATCAGGCCAATTTGCGCATAATCGACTCTATCCGTGAGCATTTGGAACAGCCCAAGGAGAAATTTCCGACCAATTTGCAGCGTTATGGCAACACTTCGTCGGCCAGCATAGGCATCCTTATAGACGAACTGTCGCGTGCCGGCGAGTTGAAAGACGGTGCAACGCTGTTGCTCAGTGCTTTCGGCGGCGGTTTCGTGACAGGTGCCACCATCCTGAAATGGAGCGCCATCAACTATCCAGAGAAAAAGGAAGAATAAATACTATTACTAATTTATCATTCAAGAAATCAAAACAATAGTTATATGAAACGAGTAGTTATTACCGGACTGGGATGCATATCCCCTTTAGGCAACAACGTAGATACAATGTGGTCGGAGCTTTTGAAAGGCACCTGTGCCATCGATTACATCAAAGCTCTCAACACCGATAACCTTACTGTCAAGGTGGCTGCTGAAGTCAAGGACTTCAAGCCCGAAGAGTTTGACATCGACAAGGCGATGATACGCCACAATGACCGCTATGCCCTTTATGCCATCGCCGCCGCCACGCAGGCAATGCGCGACAGTGGACTTGAAGTTGGCAAGGATGTAGATTCCAGCCGCTTTGGCTGTGCCATCGGATCTGGTATAGGTGGCATACAGACTTTCTGCCGTGAACACGCATCGCTGATGGAGAATGGTCCGCGCCGTGTGTCGCCGCTGTTCATTCCTGAAATGATAGCCAATATTGCATCGGGCAACACGGCCATCGTTTTCCACGCAGAAGGCCCCAACCTGCCTGTTGTAACAGCTTGCGCAACTGGTACACACTCCATCGGTGAAGCTTACCGTATGATTCGCGAAGGTCGTGCCGACGCTATGATTACCGGTGGTACCGAGGCTGCCATTTGCGAAATAGCCATTGCCGGTTTTGCAAACAGCAAGGCGCTTTCGACCAGCGAGGATCCTATGGCTGCATCGCTGCCGTTCGACATTCGCCGCAAAGGTTTCGTTATGGGCGAAGGCTCTGGTATTATGATACTTGAAGACTATGAGATTGCCCGCAAGCGCGGTGCTCATATCTATGCCGAGGTTGTGGGCTACGGCAACAGCTGCGACGCTTTTCACTACACCGCTCCGCGTGCCGACGCCAAGTGCGCCACCAACTGCATCAAGTGGGCTCTGGAAGAGGCCGGATACAAAGAGGGTGAAAAGGTTTATATCAACGCTCACGGTACCGGTACGCCGCTTAACGACAAGACCGAGACCCTGGCCATCAAGCAGGCTATGGGCGAGGCTGCTGCACGCCAGGCTGTTATCAGCAGTACCAAGTCGATGATGGGTCATATGCTTGGTGCTACGGGTGCTATCGAGTTGGTTATCTGCGCAAAGACTCTGCAGGAAGGCAAGGTTGCCCCGACCATTCATCTCGACCAGCCCGATCCGGAATGCGATCTCGACTATACACCTCATACTGCACGCGACTTCGCTGCCGACCTGACTATCAGCAATTCGTTCGGTTTCGGAGGCCAGAACGCCTGTGTGGCACTGCGTAAAATCTGAAAACATCCATAAATCCAATTATTAATAGGTAAATCATTAATGATATGAACAGAGAAGAAATCAAACAATACCTGCCTCATCGTGAGCCTATGCTGCTTGTTGACGATGTTCGTATGGAAGGCGATACCGCTGTGGGACACTACCACGTGCGTGGTGACGAATATTTTCTGCAAGGCCATTTCCCTGGCTATCCTGTTGTGCCTGGTGTAATACTTTGCGAGATTATGGGCCAGTGCTGCTGCACGCTGATGCTCGAGGAACTGCCTGGACGTCTTACCTTCTATGCTGGTATGGACAAAGTGCGCTTTAAAAATCAAGTTCGTCCAGGCGACGATATCATCGTCACCGGCAAGATTACTGCCAAACGTGGCCTGACATTCTTTGTTGATGCCGAGGCCAAGGTGGAGGGTAAACTCTGTGCCAAGGGCAGTCTGATTTTTATGTTAGCCGACAAACAATAATTCAACAAACAAAAAAAGAATAATACAGAATATGAAACTTTTAGAGAATAAAACAGCTCTCATCACCGGTGCTTCCCGCGGCATCGGACGCAGCCACGCTCTTCTTTTTGCCGAAGAAGGTGCAAACATTATTTTCACTGACCTCAAAGCCAACGAGAACAGCGACTCGCTGTTGGCCGAACTTCGTGCCAAAGGTGTGCGTGCCGATTTTCTGGCATCGAATGCCGCCGACAACGAGCAGGCAAACGATGTGGCTAAATGGGTAGCTGACAATTATGGTCGTCTCGACATTCTGGTCAACAACGCCGGCATCACCAAGGATCAGCTGATTTTGCGTATGAGTGTTGAGGACTGGAACCTCGTGATGGATGTCAATCTGCGCTCGGTATTCAACTATACAAAGGCTTTCGCTCCGATGATGATGAAGCAGCGTGCTGGTTCGATTATCAATATCAGTTCTATCGTCGGTCTCAACGGCAATGCCGGCCAGTGCAATTACTCGGCTTCGAAAGCCGGTATCATTGGTTTTACTCGCTCGATTGCCAAGGAGCTGGGCTCGCGTAACATACGTTGCAATGCTGTGGCTCCCGGATTCATTGAGACACCTATGACGCAGCAGCTTCCCGAAGACGTGCGCAAAGATTGGATGACAAAGATTCCGCTGCGTCGCGGCGGTCTCGATACAGATGTCGCCCACGTATCGCTCTTCCTCGCCAGCGACCTGGCTTCGTATGTCACCGGACAGGTCATAAGCTGCGACGGAGGCTTGGCAATTAACTGATTTCTATAGAATAGTAACGAAATAAAATAAGCATAAGAAATGAACGTTAAAGAATTAACAACAGAACAATTGACCGAAGAAATCTGTGCCATAATAGAGGAGCGTCTGGGCGTTGCCGCTGCTGACATCACCCCCGAGAAGAACCTCATCAACGACCTTGGTGCAGACTCGCTCGACAGCGTGGAACTGATTATGTCCATCGAACAGAAGTTCGACATCAGCATTCCCGAAGAAGCTGCCGAGAATATTAAGACTGTAGGCGACATCATCAACTACGTCAAGGGTAATTGATTGTAAAACACGATAACAGAAGATACTATGTCATTCAAAATAGTAGTTTTGGCAAAACAGGTGCCTGACACTCACAATGTCGGTGCCGATGCAATGAATGCGGACGGAACTGTGAACCGCGCCGCGCTGCCTACAGTCTTCAATCCCGAAGACCTTAAGGCCCTCGAAATGGCACTGCGCGTCAAAGACCGTATGCAGGATGCCACTGTAACTGTTGTGACTATGGGTCCTCCGCGTGCCGCCGAGATCATAAAAGACGCCTGTTCGCGCGGCGCCGACGACGGCTTCGTGTTGAGCGATATGCGCTTTGCCGGTGCCGATACTCTGGCTACTTCCTATGCGCTTTCGCAGGCCATCAAGCAACTGGGCAAGGTGGACCTTATCTTCGGTGGCCGCCAGGCCATCGACGGTGACACCGCCCAGGTTGGTCCGCAGGTCGCTGAGAAACTGGAGATACCGCAAATTACTTATGCCGAGGAGCTTATCGACGTTAATGCAACGTCCATCACCATCCGCCGTCGCCTTGAGCGTGGCACCGAGTGCGTAAAGGCAACCCTGCCGGTGCTTGTTACCGTCACCTCGGCTGCAAACGACTGCCGTTTTCCCAACGCCCATCGTCTGCTGCGCCAGGCCAAGGACGAGACTCGTCTCATCAATGCCGACAACATCGATGCCGATATGGAGCGCCTCGGTCTGAAAGGCTCGCCTACAAAGGTAAAAAAGATTGAGAACGTGGTGCTTGCCCATAAGGAGTCCGTGGTATTGCAGCCCACCGATGAAGCACTCAACGAGCTCTCCGCAACGCTCATAAAAGAACATATTTTGTAATTTTGAAAGCCGAAAACAAATGAATAATGTATTAGTATATTGCGAGTTGTCGGAGAAGAACACCATTGCCGACATCAGCCTGGAACTCTGCACCAAAGGACGCCAGCTCGCCACCAAGCTGGGATGCCGCCTTCAGGCGGCAGTGCTGGGCAGCAACGTTAAGGCCGCTGCCGAGTCGCTTTATCCTTATGGTGTTGACGACGTATACCTGGCCGACGACAAGCGTCTGTCACCATACCGCACCTTGCCACATTTCGACGTACTTTCCAAACTCATACAAGACCAGCAACCCGACATTGTGCTCTTTGGAGCCTCGAGCGTAGGCCGTGACTTGGCACCGCGCATTGCATCGTTCCTGCGCTGTGGCCTTACCGCTGACTGTACATCACTAGAAATAGGTTCACATCAGGATGTCAAGGCCGGCAAGACCTATGACAACATCCTGCTCCAGATGCGTCCCGCTTTTGGCGGCAACATCATTGCCACCATCGTCTGCCCCGAGACACGTCCGCAGATGGCTACTGTGCGCGAGGGCGTGATGAAGAAAGAAATCCTCGACCCCAACTACAAGGGAACCATTATCCCTGTCGCTGTTGGACCGTCGCTTGACAAGGCCGACAAAGCTGTCGAAATCCTCAGCCGCGAAATCGAAGAGCAGAAGATCGACATCAAGGGAGCCCAAATCATCGTTGCCGGCGGCTACGGTATGGGCAGCAAAGAAAACTTCCAATTGCTCCACCAATTTGCACACCTTATTGGCGGTAGTGTTGGAGCCACCCGTGCAGCTGTCGACGCAGGCTTTGCCGAAGGCGAGCGTCAGATTGGCCAGACCGGTGTCACCGTGCGCCCCAAGCTCTACATCGCCTGTGGTATCAGTGGCGCCGTCCAGCACCGCGCAGGTATGGAACAGAGTGCCAAGATCATCAGCATCAACACCGATCCTGAGGCTCCCATCAACGCCATCGCCGACTACACCATCATTGGTGACGTGATGACCGTCATACCACAATTTATGGCTTGTTACAAAAATAATCTGAAGTAGTTATGAATTTCTATACCGATAACGATAATCTTTCATTCTACCTCCACCATCCTGAGATGGAGCAGGTAGTCGCCGTCAAGGAAAAAGACTATGCCGAGGCCGGCAAACACCCCGAAGCTCCTGCCAATGCCGAAGAAGCCGTGTCGAACTATGACACCGTAATGAATCTCCTTGGCGAGATAGCCGGCGAAGTCATCGCTCCCAATGCAGAAGAGGTCGACCACGTAGGCCCGTCGCTCGTCGACGGCCACGTCAACTACGCCCCTGGCACACGCCGCAACCTTGACGCCCTTATCCAGTCTGGCCTCTATGGAATGACTCTCGAGCGCCAGTACAACGGCCTCAATTTTCCGCGTGTGGCCGCAGTTATGGCAGCCGAAATCATAGCCCGCGCCGACGTGGGTTTCGCCACTATCTGGGGCTTGCAGGACTGTGCCGACACCATTCAGCAGTTTGCCAACGAGGAACTTAAGAACAAATATCTGCCTCGTATTTATGAAGGTGCCACCTGCTCAATGGATCTCACTGAACCCGATGCAGGCAGCGACCTGCAGTCGGTGCGCCTCAAGGCAACCTACGACGAGGCTAACAAATGCTGGCGCCTCAATGGTGTCAAGCGTTTTATCACTAACGGCGATGCCGACCTTCACCTCGTCCTTGCACGCAGTGAAGAAGGCACCAACGACGGTCGAGGTCTTTCCTACTTTGTCTTTGACAAAGCCGACGGCGGAATGATAGTTCGCCGCATCGAGAATAAGATGGGTATCAAAGGTTCGCCTACTGCCGAGCTGCAGTTCACCAACGCACCCTGCCAGATTGTCGGCGAACGCCGCCTTGGTCTCATAAAATACGTGATGTCGCTGATGAACGGTGCCCGCCTTGGTGTTGGAGCACAGTCCATAGGTCTTTGCGAGGCCGCTTGCCGCGAGGCCGAGGCCTACGCTGCCAGCCGCGAACAGTTTGGACATACCATCGATAAATTCGTTGCTGTACAAGACCTTCTCTATCAGATGCGCGCACGCACCGACGGCGCACGTAGCCTGATGTACGAAACAGCTCGCTACGTAGACCTGTCGGCATCGTCCAAACCCGCCTCGCGCGTGGCCGACATCCTTACGCCGCTCGTCAAACTCAATGCCAGTGAGTTCGCAAACCGTTGCGCCTACGACTGCATTCAGGTACACGGCGGCAGCGGTTTTATGAAAGAATACGCCTGCGAACGTCTCTATCGCGATGCCCGCATCCTCTCCATTTATGAGGGTACTAGCCAGTTGCAGGTTGTGGCGGCAATGAAAGGCATCGCCAGCGGCGCCTATCTCAAGCAGATCGAGAGCTATGACGCCAAGGTCAGCGAAGGCGAGATGAACGATGAAATGAAACACTGCCAGGAAGTGCTGCGCAAAGCCACCGGTCTTTACAGCAAGCTATATGAGCTTGCCGCTGCCGAAGGCACCACTAGCGAACGTTTCGAACACAGCACCCGTGCCCTCACCGAGGTGCTCAGCAATATCATTATGGGCTACCTGCTGCTGCTCGACAGCCAGCGCGATGCACGCTTACTCAACTCCTGCAAGTACTTCGTCAAGGAAAGCATCGGACAAGTTAGCCAGCACCTTGCCGAACTTGAGAACTGCTAATAAACTACGATTTTTATCCATATAAAAAGCGACTCAAAGGCTTAAGACCGATGAGTCGCTTTGATTTTAGCGTTTCGAGAATGGCTATTTCTTGACAAACTTGCGTACAAGGTTTACACCGTTATTTTGGATACGAATGAAATAGGATCCCTTTGGCAAACCTGAAACATCCAAACGAATAATGTCCACATTGCTGTTGCCACCATTGACAGATGCCGTTTGGCATATGCGTCCGCTAAGGTCTATAATTGCTACTTCGTATTTGCCAGCTATAAGGCTCGAGTTTTGCACGTTGACACATACCACATCCGAGGCGGGGTTAGGATAGATATCCAAAGCCAGTGTCTGTTCTTCCGTAGTATTAATGTCAGAAGTCGGCTGGAAATTTGCGGTGTATGTAACGTTTGTCGTAACCACCACCTGGCGCGGATTGCTGTTGTTGCCGTCGTTCCATCCGGTGAAAACGTAGCCTTGGTTGGGTATAGCCTTTATTTCAACAGTATCCATATAGTGGTATGTTCCGCTACCCTCTACAGTGCCGCCTTGTGCTGGGTTGGCATTTACAGTGACAGTCACATTACGTCCCACAAAGACCGCACGAATAGTCGAAGCCTCGACAGGTTGGAAAGCGAAGACATAGACATCCTCCACGTCGCCAGTATTGATTTGCACATCGTTCATACGGTTTACATCGTTAACGTACAAGGCTTCAAGGTGGTATTCAAACTTCTGGCAAGTGATGTAGATATTGGTCGGGTGTTCAGAATCCATTGCAAGCTGCTGCCCGCAGAGGGTGTTGTTGTCCGAAGCAGATGTACTTACAGTGCCCACAATACTTCCTTCGCAGACGAACGATACAGGATATGTACTCGGTTGCTGCATTGTAATAGTGACATCGTCAATCTTCATCCAGTACATATCGCTCACGTCAAAGTGCCTGAAAGCAATATAAACGTGCTGTCCGGCATAGTTGTCGAGGTTGATTGTTTTCTGCGTCCAATCCACAGTGGTAACGTCGTATTGCTGCAGGAGTGTAAAATCCGACGGATTCATTCCCGTAGTGGAAATATATACGCCATAGTGCTCGGCATAATAGTTCTGGTCCACGGCACCGACAAAGAAGGAAAGTGTAAATCCATTACCCTGAGGTAGATATATCTGCGGTGAAATAAGCCAGTTGTCGGGCTCGAGCACTCCGGGACCATTGATATACGAAGCCGAACTGATGCATCCCGAGCCAGTGTGTGCCTGTTCGGTCGTTGAGAAGGTCAACGGATCCCACGAGTATCCGTCGCCGTCGGCATCAAGCACTGTCCAGCAGGCAACAGGGTCGGTGCTCTCAAATCCCATCGTGTAGGGGAAAGCAGTGATTTCCGGGCAGTCGAAAACAGAAAGAACCACCGTGTCACTCGATGCACCATTGGCGTTAGTGGCAGTAGCAATAATATTATAAGTGCCGGGAGTGTTCCACGTGGCGGTAGCCGTATTGCCTGTAGCCGTCGAAGGGGTGCCTCCGTTGAGCTGCCAAGTCACGTTGGCGCCCGTGCTCGCAATAGCTGTAAAGGTAAGCTGCTCGCCCACGGCACCCATAGCAGGGCCGCTGGCGATTATAGTAGGAGCGGGATTGGCCGATGTGTGAGTCACACATTTGATAAGCCACGAATAGCTTTGCGGAAGGCCGACATCGGATGTCGCGTGCATCCACGAACTGCCATTGGTCGAAAGGAAATTGCTGTTGGGATCACCGGTATATGCACAAGCCGCAGCTGGGTACAGCACATCAGTGTTCGAAGCGATAACCCATAGGTTTTGACCGGAAACAATGGCTGCGGGGTTGGTAAACGCAAGATTGACCCAGCCTCCGGCAACAGATGAATTGATGTTGAACGTTTGGGTGCGGATCTGCGTCTGAGGTGCCGTAGTGCCGCCCTGATAAAGCGAAACGGTGTAGGTGCCGGTGTCGGACGCTGCGACATAGAGCAAAACACTCATCACCGAGTCGTGTCCAGTCAGCTGGCTTGCTGGCAGCATAATGCCCCAATAGATAGTGGTTGTAGTGTTGTTCACACCAATACGTGTAGCTAAAGTGCTATTGCCGCAATACGAAAGCGTGTCGCCCACATCGGCAACTGCCCTTCCCGACACAAGAAGCGTCAGGCAAAACAAAAGAAATAAAGATTTTTTCATAGCTCTAAAGATTTGGATTCCAAAGTGCAAAATTACGAGTAATTTTTATATCCACCAAATTTTTCGGAGATTTTTTTTGTAAATTTTTCATAAATTTATATTATTGCAAAGGTTATAGCCGATAGTCCATCAATGCAAAAAAAACGTCGCTTTTCAACCATAAGAACAAAATGGTTGACATACTATTATGCATAAACGTAGGTATTTGGCATAAAAGTCAACTTTCGAACCTGATATTGATCCGATTTTTAATAAAGAATTCTATTTCCAGAACTCATTAATCCAGCCCCAAAGCGTGGCGTACGAAGGCAATGAGGCCGTCGGGCATAGGCTTGATGGTGTCGAAATGAATCATCTTGAGGGCTGCGAATGGTTCTATAGCTTTCTCTGCGGCACGTTGTTCGTCGTCGCTGCTGATGCCGTAATAGTCGCGGATAAACACATTCCAGATGCGACGCATCATCGATGGGTCAAGATGGAACAAGTGTTGCGTGATTTCCGTCTCGTTGTTTGAGCAGGTAAAGTAGAACATTCCGAGGTCGAAGAATGGGTTGCCCCAACGGAAGTCGCCAAGGTCAATCCAGAAGTCGTGAACCAAGGACGGGTCGTCCTCGCCGAGTGCTGTGGTTATGACGTTGCCGATATGCATATCGCCGTGCAGACAGGTCTGGCTGTCTGGCACCTGACTGATGAAGTCGATGACTTTCTGTTTCTCTGCCTCGTTGAAGCGCTGGCTCTGCATCACTTCGCGGATTGCGTTTTCCTTTTCCGAGGAGAATACTGCAGTGTTGCAAGGTGTGCTGTGCAGCTGGCGGCACATACGTGCAAAGCGGTGAGCTATCTGCTCGTAACTGTCGGGACGGTTGCTTACGTAGCGCGAGAAGGACTCTTTAGGATTGATGCGGCGGAATTCGGCGCCGAAGCGTGTGCCGTCGGTAACGAAACGTCCTGGTGTTGGCGTAGGGAGTCCCATACGCATCACTGCGTATGCCATCTGCAACTCGGTCTGTGGTATGGACTTGTCGACGTCGGCATTATAGAATTTCACCATTGTCTGGCCGTCGCGATGGTTGTAGCTTGTGGCGAAATAGCCGCCACCGCTTTCTTCGTAGTCGTTGAGGTCGACGTGCACAGCCGTCTCATAGTCCATTGGACCGAAAGTGTTGTCGAGCAGGCGCAGAAACTCCTGGTAAGGCAGTGTTTCGGAAAGTTCAAAGAGTGCCCCGGCCAATCCACGATAGTACCATTCTATGTCCTTCTTGCCACCAGGCGCGTGGAATCGGCTCCATAATTTCTCGCCAATCAGGCTGTAGTCGTTGGCCACGCCGCGCATATTCGACAGTTTGTCGCCTATGGCCACAATCTTGCTGTCGCGGTCGGCAGCCATAAGCTGCTCAAGCTGTTTCTGCTTCTTTTGCTGCCAGCTGAGGCTTTTGTCTTTGGGTGCCGTTTCGTGTTGCACCAGTTGTGCTACGCGGTCGCCAAAGGTATCGCGTATCTGCTCAATGGTAACGTCGGTGTCTTCGACCACGTCGTGCAGCACTGCAGCTGCCAGCATTTCAGGGTCGCCGGTGATGGTTGCCACTATCGATGCTGCCTCCATCGGGTGAAGGATGTAGGGGAAGCCCTTGCCGCGCCGTTCAGTACCGCTGTGGGCATCGATGGCGAAGTGTGCGGCTTTGTCGAATAAAGAGGTTTCTAATGGATTGTTCATAGTGATTCACAATTGATTAAGTTAATCTTCTGTGCCTGTTCAAAAATGCGGTGGGCACGTTGAGCGTTGTAGGGTGTCTCGCCGTAAAGCCCGGCGAATAGGCGCACCAGGCCGGCTTCTCCAAAACCCTGCTTTAGTATCTGTACAATGCAGATGTTTTGCAGCGCCACCGAGTAAGCCACAATGTCAAGCCCCGTGCCAGCCAGTTGTATCAAAGCAAGTTGGTAGGCTCCGTCGCTGCAATCAATGCGCATACGTTCCACGTCGCCGATGGTCTTCATATTCATATGTATCAGGACGTTGTAGTATGGCATTAGACTGTCTTCATACATCTCGGCCTGGTTGATGGTGGCAATCTTGTCAGCCAGGCGCTGGAAGGGCTTTAGTTCGCAGTAACTGCGGAAAGTGTCGCCGTTGAGGGGCACCTCGTCGAAGTTGCCGCTAGCCACGAGTGATTGCACGTTGCGGCGATAGTCAATAATCTCCTTGCGGATGCGGCTGAACTGTTCGTCGGCAAGTTCGAGCATACCTGCCAGACGGCTCATATTGCGCTGGTATTCTACAGGTATTTCTACGTCGCTTTTGTAGCCCATATCGTGCTGCATATTGGCCCACACGTGCTGCAGGGTGCTGCGCATCTGTATCTCGAAACGTATCTGGTTGAGTTCAGGCACTGCCGGGTCGCTGCACATCGATGGCGGAATGCGGCAGATATAGTGGAGCGACATATATCCGAAGCGGTCTATTTCAAGCATTTTGCGTTTGTCGACCGAGTTGTCCCAGTCAATGTCGAACATCTTTTCAACTAGTGCCGATATGATGTCGACCTCGTCGCTGAAGAAGGTGATGATGCGTGCCCCGAGAATGTCGGTAATATCGTCGATGGTGCGATACTTGTAGCCTTTCAGTTCAAGTTTGCCTGTCAGGCTTTTCTCCGTCTTTATGCGTGCTTCAAGACCCGCCACAACTATGTGGTTCTCGTCGAGACAAGCGCGAAGCTGCTCAATAATGAGGTTCTTGATTCGCTCGAAGAGCGGCAGGCGCTCACGATACTCGTCAAGAATCATCTCGCAGTGCATATCGAGCTTCATAGGTTGCTTTATATGATGGTTATAATGTTTGAAAAACCGGTGATGTCGAACACCTCCTTGACCTGCGGGTTCATATTGCGCATCACCATTTTTCCGCCACGGGCCATAACGCTTTTCTGCAGCATCAGGAACAGACGCAGTCCCTGCGACGAGGTATAGCTCATAGCTGCGCAGTCGATGTCGATATCGGGTTTGTCGCCTTCCATCAGTGGCGCTATGTCCTGCTGAAACTGGTCGGCATTGCTTGTATCAAGCCTGCCGTCGAGGACCACAAGAGTCTTATTGTCTTGGTTGGTTATTGTTACGTTCATTGTCAAACTTTTTTAGTCATAGTAAGAATATTGTTGCCGTCCTCATAGCGATATTGGATGCTGTCCATCATCTTCTTGCAGAGGAAAATGCCGAGTCCGCCGATTTCGCGTTCCTCGGCCGATAGGGTGATGTCGGGGTCGTCTTTCTCGAGCGGATTGAACGGCACGCCGGCGTCGCGCAACTCGATGGTGAGGATGAGCGAGTCGTGGTCAAGGCTGGTGCCGGCCTCAAGCCAGCCTATGCCACCGTCGTAGGCATAGCGCACCACATTCTCAACGGCTTCCTCGATTGAGAGACGCAACTTGAAACACAGTGCCTCATCGTCGGGCATATCGGGCGATGCCATCAGGAACTCTATAATCTCGCTACTCTTGTCTTTGATTGGATTGAATCGTTTTTTCATTGGCTAAATTATGGTTAATGTTTTAGTCAGAGTTTGATACTCATAATCGTTATGTCGTCGTTCTGCGGATTGGCGGCGGCAAAGGCCTTCACGGCGTCGTAAAGACTTTCTACCACGGCCTGTTCGCTGTCGTTGCCATCCACTCCTTCGGCCCACTGCAGCAGTCTGTCGTTGCCGAACAGCGCCTTGTCGGCGTTCTCTGCCTCGTTGACGCCGTCGGTATAGGCCACGATGCGGGTCCCGGTCGCTATGTCGATGCATTCCGACTGGTAGGGGAAGTCTTCGAACAGGCCTACGGCCAGATTGGGCTTTGCCTTCAGAAAATAGGGCTTGCCGCCCTCGGGCAGTATCATTATCGGGTTGTGACCGGCGTTGCAATATTCCATATGTCCCGTCGTCAGGTCAATGCGGCCCACGAAGAGGGTGACGAACATATTGTTGCTGTTGATGTCGCACACGCTGCTGTTTATGCGGTTCATCGTCTCGTTCATAGGCAGGTTGAGGCTTGACACGAAACGCAGTGCCGCCCTCGTGATGGCCATCATCAGCGATGCAGGCACACCCTTGCCGCTGACATCACCCACGGCGAAATAGAGGGTCTTGTCCTTGAGGATATAGTCATACAGGTCGCCACCCACCTCCTTGGCAGGGTTGAGCAGTGCGTGGAGCTGCGGTGGGAAGTCGGTGCGCAGCATACCCATCTGTATGTTGCGTGCCACGCCCAGTTCCGACTCCATTCTCTCGTTGGCGGCCGTGGTGGTCTTCAGTTCCTCGATGTAGTCGGCTATGGAGTTCTGCATAAAGACAAAGCTGTCCCTGAGGTTTTTCATCTCGTCCTGGCTCTTTATCTCAGGCAGCTCGGCCTTGAAGTCGCCCTTGGCCATATTCAGTGCCGACTCCGACAGCTGCGTGATAGGCATCGACAGGCGACGTATAACAAGACGGCAGACAATGAACAGGATGAGCAGGCCAAGCACACCTATAATCAGAAGATTCATCTGCATCTTCGCCACCCTCGACAGCACGTCGCGATACAGGCACGTCAAACTCAGCGTCCATCCGTTGTGCAATGGGCCGAAGACCACAAACGAGATGTTTTTGCCTCTGCCTATTTTGCGTCGCAGGCTGTCCTTGCCCGACAGCAGATCCTCGCCTAGCGATGCCAATTCTTTGTCCTCGGCAAACGATTTACGTATCTGTGCCAGCATATTGGTGTCTTTGATTCCTATCACCCCTCCTCCGCTGCACAGAATCGACGTCAGCGAGTTCTTGTAGGGACGCAGCGACTCAACCTTGTGCTCCATCCATTCAATCGACAGGTCGGAAGTGATGATGGCCAACAAACGGCCTTCGGCATACACAGGATAGCAGTACGTAATGGAACGGGCATCCTGAAAGCCCAGCTGCCGGTGCGGGTCGGTCCATAGCGCCTGACCCTTCTTGGCGACAGCAGCCGTCATAGCGTCGATATACCTTGCCTCGGCGCGTATGGTGTCGAGAATGCCGCTGTGCATCGTTCCCTCGGCGTCGGCAAAGCAATAGTAGGTTGTGTTGCCCGTTTTGCCAGGCACAATCATTGAACAGCCAGTGACAAGCGTGTCCAAACGCACAGTCTGCTGCAATAGCGAATGAATTGCCTCGGCCGAGGGCTTGCCGCTTGCGGCAATCGGGGCGGCGTGGGCAGCCACCGTGGCCGTAATAATCTCCACGTGGCCCAGCGGACGCTCAATCTCGCTGATGGTGCCGTGCAGTATATGCTGTGCTGCTCGCGTGGCCTCGTCGGCAATTATGTTATTCGAAACAATGCCCACTGTCAAAAGCATCGTGACAACAATTGCCGACGCAATGCCTATGATGCGCCAACTCAACCGACGTGAAAAAGACCTTTTCCCCATATTGAAATCTGTATTTATTTACTTGTTACATACATAATTAATGGTATATTGAACTGCCTGTCGCATAGTATACGACCTTGCAAATTTACGAAAAAATATGATTTGCTAAAGCTTAGGCAAAAAAAACGATACGGAATTTAAAAGGCGTTCTCTTGCTTATATATTGTCTAACAATACCTTAATGTGTTTGATTATTATTTGTTGCTATAGAATATTTTTTTTGTGTACCTTTGCAGTCTCAAATTAAAAAACAACAATCATTATGAGCTTAGTAGAATACATTGCAGAGAACGCTCCCATCACCAATCTGCACGAATTGCCCGGGCTGTCGGCATTGCAACACGACAATCCTCTCGGTCTGCCGTTGTGGCTTCAACTGGTCATAATATTTGTACTGACAGAAACTATGGGTTTTGTGAACTGGCGTGTCCGCCACAAAGGCGAGTCGCAGTACTATCCGTTGCTCTACACCCTGCTGGGCGTTACCCTGCTGGCCTGCGGCTACTACTGCTTCCAGTGCATATTCCCCGAGTACAAGATTTGGCCCGAAATCGACCCGCGTCCCTTCATCGGGTGGTTCTGTATGCCAAACATCGTCGGTTGGCCTCTGGCGCTGGTGCTTCTTGTGTTGCTCACCCACGTCATCTATTGCATCATCTCCGCCCTTATGCAGACCGTCGCGCAGCTCAATGTCGAAGCGTCGTTCACCGAAGGCAAGCCCTGGAAAGAGTGGAAGATATGCGTCTTCATTATGATCATTGGTGCCCTGTTGGCCACTGTGGCACTCTTTGCCAGCTACACCGTTTCGTCGTGGCTGCTCATCGTCGGCGAGGTGGCGATAACCCTGTTCGTCGTCTACAAAATCATCGCCGACACCGTCCGCAGCCGCAAGTTCGGATGGTCGTTGCTTACAGGCCTTGTCTATTTTGCCGGCATCACGATATGCTATATGCTCACCCTCGAGTGCCTGCGCGGATGCGTGGCCTTCATAGTCCTTCTTGCCGCATTCCTCACACAGGCCAAGGCCCGCAAGAAAAAAGCCTACAAAGAAGACCAACCGGTCGAGGAAAAATAACACTCCTCACGCATTTGTAGCACAAAACAAACGAGGAGGCTCCGTTCAGAGCCTCCTCGTTTGTTTTGTGCTACAAATGCTACTTTATGCTGTTCTCGTCAAGCAGGTCGTCAAGAGTGTCGACGTTGAAGTCGCGTGCGGCAATCTTGCCGTCTGGGGCAAACAGAATCATTGCCGGTATGGCGTTGATGCCGTAAGTCTTGGCCGACACAGCCTTCTCGTCGATCAGCACGATCCACTTGATGCCCAAATCTTTTACAGCCTTCTTGGTGTCCTCAAGTTTGTCGCTCACGGCTATGCCTATAGCCTTCAGGCTTTTGTGCTTCTTGACCACGGCCTGCAACGCCGGAGTTGCCTGTCGGCAGGGACCGCACCACGAAGCCCAGAAGTCGACAAGCACCCATTCGCCCTTGCCGACATAGTCCGACAGTTTCACAGCGTTGCCGTCAGGTTCGGCAATCTCCACGTCCGTGAACATCTGTCCGGGCTGCATCTTGCGCATAGCCTCCAGCTGCTCGAAGAAAGGCTTGAAGGCGGCATAGCCGCGCATCTCGGCGGGAATCTGCGACGCCAGCGAGTCCACATATGAAAACTCCAGCATCGGCGCCACAAAGCTCAGCACGTATGTGCCGACAAAGTCCGACGAGTGCTCCTGCCAGTGCCGGTCGAAGAACGTCTTCAGCTCATCGGGGCCTTCGGCGGTCATAAAGATATCCTGCAGCTGCATCATCCAGTCGTTGAATCCGTCGTTCAACGGAGTGCCTGTGCCGCACATCGATGCCGTGTCGACAACGATGTCGCCCTTCTCGATAAGAACCGTCCAGGCAAGGGCAGGGTAGTCGTTCTGCGAACCCGGATGCACAACGGCCATAACTACAGTGTCGCCGGCAACGCCCTTGAAGCAGAACTTGCCGTTCTCAATCCTCGCCGAGTCGATGATAGCAGGTTCAGGCTCGGCGCCGCTGACATCATAAAGGTATATCCATTCAGCCGTCACATTGGCAGGCACATTGCCCGAAATCGTATAACGGTTGTCCGAATTCTTGCCTCCGCACGAAGCCATCACAGCGACGGCGGCAATGACTGCCAAAGCAATACCGCACATTTTCAAAAAACTTTTGTTCATAATACTATTTTTTATTCTTAATTATTTGGTGTTTATATACTTAATCTTTATTTTCTCGTCCTTGCCCAAGATTTTAGCGGTGCAAAGATACATTTTTTCTCAAAAACGCACACAAAAAACAACTTTCATTGTATATGACAGCAATTACAGACTCTCTGCCGGCAACAGTCAAAATGGTTGGTTCCCGAAGAATTGCAGACCGGATCGGCCCTTTTTTTGACTTAATGACAAAACACCCCCAAGCTAAAGTAAAAGCATTGAAACCTAATGCACTGCAAGGATTTCTGTTTCGCTTTGATTCACAAGGTTCATTAAGGTATAAAAACGTTGTTTCCGATAAACATTCCCTGTCATATGTACAGTATATGTACAGTACTTGTACAGTATATGTACGCTTCTAAAGCGTACATATACTGTACATATACTGTACAAGTACTGTACAAATGCCTTTGCTGGTATATGCTATGTACCTTTTTTGCACAATAAAACACACCTTGAAACACCAACCGCCACAATGTATTGGTTTATAGTCAGAAGCCCTCAAAAGCTGCCTTATCGCTACGACACACATCATCGTCGCTATTATAGTGTGTCGCACTGCGTAGCCCAAAACCACTCCTTGCGTATCCTTATACCGTCGTTATTTCACAATGTATCACCATTCTGAACTGTAGACTCAACATCATAATGCAACAGCATTTTGCAAAGATAGCAAGAAAATTTGTTTAGGGCGTGAAAATGGTCTCAAAGTTATATCTGTTAATTATTTTTAGGTTTTTTATTTCAAAAAAAAGGCCGGAATGATGTTCCAAGCATCATTCCGACCTCGTAATTGGATGTTGTTTTCAGGGTCTACTTGAAGGCGTTCTCGCTGAGACCCTTGCCGCTGAGTGCAAGGTCTTTCATATAGGAGGGCACTTCGTGTCCGAGGTATTTCTCGACATAGAGCTTGGAGAGGTATTGGCCGAGCATAAAGCCGTGTCCGCGCAGACCGGTGAGCAGTCCCACCTCGGGGTCGACGATGTAGCGCGGCTCTGTGTAGCGGCCTGCCCAGACGGCGTGGAAGCCCACCTCGCGCAGGTTGGGTATCCACTCGGCAAAGACTTCGCTGACGATTTCGAGGAACTCCTTGCTGTTGTATTTGATGTTCTGGCGTGTCTCGTAGGCGTCGGTGTCGGGGCTGGCGCAGCCTATGATCTGTCCGGTGTGGGCGAACTGCTGGCCGTAAACGGCGCTGAAGCCTTTGTAGTGACGGCGGTCGATGATCATATCGAGTGCGTCGCCGCCAACGCCCATCAACGGCAGACGTCTTGTGATGAAGGCTTGGTGCTTGACGGGATAGAGTCCGGTGTCGATGCCCAGCATATCGGTGAAGCGCTCTGCACCCCAGCCCATCGAGTTGACGAAGTGCTCGCAGCTGTATTCGATGTAGCGGCCTTCGTGGTTGCGCACCAGCGCTATTGTGCGGTTGCCGTTGCGCTGCACGTGGAGCAGCTCGCAGTCTTCATAGAAGCGTCCGCCCAGTGACTTGCCGATGCCTCGGATGTAGTCGATGACGCGGCCTGGCGTGGCTTGCCAGCAGTCGCGTGTCATCAGGGCGTGGCTGTAGGTGGTCTTGCTGTCGTCCCAGAGGGGCGAAATCTCTTTCTTGAAGTCTTTGCGGTCGACCATATAGGCGTCGCTCCAGGCGCGCGAAGCATCGAGCGAACGATAGGTGGCGTCGTCGTGGACGAGGTTGACGTAGCGTGTGGGCTTGAAGTTGATGTTGTGTACCTTCTGGATGGACATAAATATCTCGCGGTTGTGCATTGCGATGTCGGCGATGTCGGGGTTGGAGAAAGCGGGACGTCCGCCACCGATGTTGCGCCACGATGCACCGCGGCTCCAGTTGATGAGGACTGGCTTCATACCTGCCTCGGAGAAGTAGCGGAAGAGTCCGCTGCCTGCGATGCCGCCGCCAGCGATGAGGACACGCACCTCTTCGCGGGTGACGTTGTTGTTCTTGGGGAATACAAAGACCTCTTTGCTGCCTTCGGTGTATACGTCGCCCAGTGTGACGGGGGCAGAAAGTGGTGCGCGCGGTGTGGCGTCGCCGGTAACCTCGATGCCGTAGGCGCGCAGTATCTGGCGTGCACGGGGCACACAACGCTTGCCACGGCAGGGACCCATACCCATACGGGTGATGTGCTTCAGTTCATCGACCGATATGTACTTGCGGTCTCCTATTACGGCCAGCAGTTCGTCGAGCTTCACATCCTCGCAGTGGCAGACGTAGGTGTCGGCGCTTGAAAGGTTTGAAAGGCTTGTGAGGTTTAATGGGGCAGGGTATTTATCCTTGGCGATGAAGCCCTTGACGTCGGTCAGCGTGTTTGCATTCAACTTGTCGACGTGTACACGAGCAACGTTGGTCTTGTTGGGTTTGCGCAGTATCTTTTCGATGACGCCCTCGCCAACTTTGGCGCCGTTGTTGTCGACCAAGTAGACGGCAGTGTTTTCTTCGATGTCGTATTCTATCGGCAGGAAGCACCACTGTTTCTCGGTGTTGAAGCCGAAGATGGCAAGGCCGGGGCACTGGTAGACGCACTCCATACAGCCTATGCACTTGTCGTAGTCGACAACGGGTGTCGATGATGTAGAGGCTTTGCTGATGGCTCCCTGCGAACAGCTGAACGAGCAGGGATTGCAAGCGAAGCCGTAGAGGCAGTCCATCTGGACGAAGGGTTTGAGCTTCATACGCTCCTCACTGGGCAGACGCGGATTGTCGAGCAGTCGTACAGGGTGCTGTTGCGAATCGATGTACTGGCGCGAAATCTCCAGATATTCGTCGTAGTTGAAGCGGATGCCCATATTCTGCGCTACCTCGTAGGCCACTTGACGGCCGCGAAGCACTGCGCTGGTGCCTTCGCCGATGCGGATGGCGTCGCCGGCACCGTAGGTGTTGATGCCGAAAACGTCTTTGCCCTTGGTGAGCAATTGGTTGTCGGGTACAAGTCCGGTGCATATGTTGATGATATCGATGCCATCGAGAATCTGTTCAGTGCCTGGTATTGCCTTGAAGTTCTCGCATTTTGCGATAACAGCGCCAGTGATGCCTGTACGGTCGGCATTGGGGATGGCACGCACCAGTGTGTAGCCCGTCATAATGGGTATGCCCAGACGGCGCACACGGTTGGCCTGAACGGGGAAGCCGCCTTCGCGGGGCATAGCCTCTATGATGGCGCGAATGTTGGCTCCGGCCTGCATACCTTGGTAGGAGGTCAGGTAGCCGATGTTGCCGGCGCCGACGGTCAGAACGTTCTTGCCCAGCAGAGTGTGCTCTTGGTTCATCATCTTCTGGAACACTGCTGCGGTGTAAACACCCGGCACATCGTCGTTCTCGAATGTGGGCATAAAGGGCACGGCACCAGTTGCAACGACAAGATGGTCGGCATCAATGTATGCGGATTCCTGTGACTCGATGTTCTTCACGGCTATGCGTCTGCCTTCGAGCAGATCCCACACTGTGGTGTTGAGCAGGATGCCGCTATGGTCGTCGCCGGCAAGGGTTTTGGCGATGTCGAATCCACGCATACCACCGAATTTCTTCTCCTTCTCGAAGAAAAAGAATTGATGGGTTTGCATATTGAACTGGCCACCGATACGGGCATTGCTGTCGACAACGATATTGTCGATGCCAAAGGCGTTGAGCTGCTCGCGGCAAGCCAGACCTGCCGGGCCGGCACCGATGATGGCCACTTGTGTTTTGTATATTTTCACTTCGCGGGGAACCACCGGCAATGCTTCGGGCATATAGTCCTTGGTCAGTTCCTTGACTTCCCTGACGTTGTCGACCGGCGTGATGCAGATGCGGCGTATCTTGCCGTCGACCAGCATTTCGCAGGCACCGCACTTGCCGATGCCGCATTCTAGGCTGCGAGGCTTGCCGTCTATGCTGTGGCTGTGGACAGGGTATCCAGCCTGATGCAGCGCAGCGGCAACGGTGTATCCTTTGCGGCCTTGAACCTTTTGTCCGTTGAACACAAACTCCACAATCTCACTCTGTGGAATGTCGAGAATGGGGTGTTTTTCAATTTTGTACATAAGATAGTATGCTATGGATTAATAATTTGCAACGATAATGCGCTTTGCGAAAAGCACAACAAAAGTAGTAAAACAATGAAAGTTATGCAAATATCTGAGCGTTTTTTTTCGAAAAAAAAAGTGTTCAGGCAGTCCAAAGACAATGTGGACCGTGTGTTGGATGAAAGAAATATCGCTGTATAACAGATGTTTGAAAATAAAAACAAAAAAACAGGTCCGAAATTTTTTGATGATTCGGGAAAAAAAATTAACTTTGCATAATAATTCGATCACAGTGTTTTTGAAACTCTGTTTTTGCATTTTGCTGATTAACATATTTTTAAATTCACAATACACTCTTCCATTTATGGCAATTCTGACAACAGGACAGACAATAGGCAGATATGAGGTGCTGAACCTTATAAAGGAAAACATCTATACTGAATCGTACCACGTCAAGAGCGAGGACAAGGACGATTTTTTCCTGAAGCTTTTCGTTCTGGAGCGTCTGCCCGAACGACTGCTGGACAAAGAGACGGGCAAAGTGACTGAAACAGAGCTCAGCCAAGGCATACACAACGTTCATTATCTGAGTCATATCGACGACGGCACATACGAGAGCGGCGATATTAAATGTCAGTACTATGTGACGGAATATATGGACGGTACGCTCCTTTCGGAAACGATACGCAAAGAAGGGAAGCTGGACGAGGAAACCGCCATAGCGATTTTCAAAGACATACTTGAAGGCCTGAAGTACCTTCACAACGAAGGTTTGTGCCACAACGACATTACTTCCAGGAACATTATGCTGCCGCGTCTTGACAAAATGGCAAAGATTATCGATCCGGGGCATATCTCGAAACGCTGTTCCGGCAAGGTGCCGTTCGACACGGCGGACCTCGATATAGAATACTGTGCCAACGAGACTTTTGCAAGCATTTTCGACGAGCAGAGCGACATCTTCTCGGCCTGCGCGGTGCTGTACGCTATGCTGTTTGGCGACGCACCGTGGAAAAGCGAGGCTCCGGAGGGTGTCAAGCGCGGCAGGGCCGCTATGCTGATGAAAGAGAAACGTGCCGCCAACCCTATCGATTTCGGCGCTTTGTCTGTTGACGACCGTATCAAGGCGGTGCTGTCCAAAGGCCTGTCGCTGGCATATGGCGACCGCTACAAGTCTGTAGACCAGATATTGAGAGATTTGGATGCCTCGAGCGAGGTGCCGCCGATAAAGCCGTCGGACACTCCCGGTGCCGACTCGCGCCACAAACCTGACAGCGAGGACTCACTGCTGCATTCGCCCAACGAGACGGAGTTTGAGGTGAAGCGCGGCGGCGGCAACGGTTTTGCCGACATTGCCGGTATGGGCGAGCTGAAACGCTTCCTTACCGAGAGGGTGATTTTTGTCATCAAGAACAAGGAGATGGCTGCCAAATACCGCCTTACGCCGCCCAACGGTATGCTTTTCTACGGTCCTCCGGGATGCGGCAAGACCTTTATGGCCGAGAAATTCGCCGAAGAGACGGGTTTCAACTTCATACTTGTCAAGGCTTCGGATGTGGGCAGCTCGTTCGTGCACGGCTCGCAGGAGAAGATTGCCAAGCTTTTTGCTACAGCTGAGAAGGATGCTCCGGTGGTGATCTGCTTTGACGAGTTCGACGCTCTGGTACCCGACCGTTCGATTCCTGCCAACCAGTACCAGGCCGGCGAGGTCAACGAATTCCTCACGCAGCTCAACAACTGCTCGAAGCGCGGCATCTTCGTCATCGGCACCACCAACCGCCCAGACAAGATAGACCCCGCGGCATTGCGCACAGGACGTATCGACCGCCAGGTCTACATCCCGCTGCCGGATGCCGAGGCGAGACGTGAGATGTTCGCCATACACCTGAAAGGGCGTCCGTTCAACGAGAAAGAGATTGACCTTGGAAAATTGTCGGAGATGACCGATGGATACATCGCCAGCGATATAGCATACGTTGTCAACGACGCTGCGTTGGTGGCGGCATTCTCGCAGCAGGACATCACCGAGGCGATTCTTGAGAGCGCGGTGCAGAACATACGACCGTCGCTGCGGCAGGACACTATGTCGTTCTACGACCATATTCACGAAATGATGGAAAACACCGAGCGTCGCAACGCGTTGACGCATAAAATAGGTTTTATCATAAACAATTAAACACACACACACAAATTATGGCAACAACACAATTAGTAAAAGACTTCCTGCGGAAGCAAGGTTTCTTTTTCGAGGAGAACAGCGAAAACGGAAACATCGATTTTAAGTATGAAATGAAGAATTTCCTCTTCATCAACAATGACGAGGATGAGGAATATTTCCAACTGATTATGCCTCAGATTTACGCGGTGACCGAGGACAACCGCGATATGTGCATCGAGGCTGCCAACAAGGTGAACCTGAACACCAAGGTTGTGAAGGCCTGTGTGCTTGACAACGGTGTATGGCTGTTTATCGAGAGCATTCTGGACTACACTCCGCAGATTGAGACGGTATTGCCCCGCGCACTGAGAATCCTTCAGTATGCCTATCAGCAGTTTTACAAAGCTATAGGTTGACAATTAGATTTACAGGTGTGTAGTCTCTCCGGCAGCGGTGCTGTTTGAGAGACTGCCTTTGTGCATTGTGACAATGGGGAAAGTACGGCTTGACAGATATCAGAAGATAGCGCTGGCGCGCATTGTCAGCGACTTGATAGAGGCTGATTTCATCGTCGATGAAGGTGAGATGGATTTCTATGAGAAGACCATCTCGAAGGAAGGCTACAACATCAGCCAGGCGATGCTCAGCGAGGCCAAGAAGATGGACTACGCCACGGCCGTGGGTGTGCTGAAGGCTGCCGACGGTGATACGCGCAGTGCCATTGTGCAGACGCTGAAGGATATGGCTCTGTCGGACGGCAGCTGCGCCCATCAGGAGGCTATACAGATTTTTGCCCTCGAGCAGGCATTGGATTATGGTTCCAGACTTTTTTCCATTCCCGCCGGCGAGGCCGGTATCGATAATCTCAAGGCGATATATATTGAGAATCAGGACAACACGAGGACTGACAGAAAGATAAAGAACGATTATGCCCGTCTTCGCAACGACTTCGCAATGGTCGGTATGGAATTTGTTTTCATCCCTCAAGTCGTTGAGGACTATCGCCGTATGAAACCATCATACCTTAAGAAGGTGGTGAAATATATGATCCCGATGGTCTCTGACGAAAAGATTGTGCGGATATGCAGCGAGTTATGCGAGATGACCACTTCTAAATTCTGCAGGAATCTGCTGTACAAGAAGCTGGGTATTCAGTTGGCGGATGTGGGGCCCTCGTTGCTGATAAAAATCAATGAATCTGACGTTGTCGACAAGTATGGTGCCGACGATGCCGAGCGCAAGAGCTTTGCCAATTTCCTATTGATAGAACTGTCGGAAAACAATCTGACCCAGAATGTTGGACGCTTGGTTGAACGATACAGGGCTATGGTGGATGAGGAGATTGTTGTCCACAATAAGCTTGAGTCCTCGAAGTTCAAATACTTCGGGTTCCACCGTTCTTTGTTCGACCTTATAGCTTTTGGCAAATCTAAGGATGAATACCGTCTTGTCTTCAACTTAAAAGATGGCAGAAGAGAGGTGCTTTTCGTTGCCGTGGATGATGAACAAAAGACTATTTCGCTGAAACTTAACCCACAGGAGACGGCCTTGTATTTCCTGGTTGCCCGCAAGTCATTGGAAGGTGGAGGTTTGGACTGGCGCAGCCTGCCTACAGGCAGTGCCGAACAAAAGCGCTGCCTGGAGGAATACAACAGTGTCTACAGGCAGATATCCCACGGACGAGAATCGATGGACTATAAAGACCGTGCGCAGATATACCACATAAAGAAGCGTATCGAGTCACTGTCCGAACTGGCCAATGTCGATATGTTTATCCCCCATCATATAAAGGAGGGCAGGATGTCGTTTTATCGCATCGGCGCGCAAAAGGAGTATATTCAATTTGTTGATTGAAGGTGTTGATGCCCTCTACGTTGCAAACGATGCCCGACCAAAGAGGTCATAATCGTTTACAACGTAGTTTTTTTGTCCCTGTATGTCGAGGAAGAACTAATTTTGCATTGTGTTTCCGATTAACAGATAATGATTAAATGCGATGAAAAACAGAGACTTCTATATAGACAACAACTCTGATGAGGCGATAGAGGGCCGTGGAAAAAACATTATTCTGCCGCCAAAGGAAAAGTCGTTGTGGGCAGGATACGTGGAAAAGTTCAAGGATCCGCTGATTATTGTTCTGCTTGTGGTTTTTGTGCTGTCGATGTGTGTGGCGTTGTACGAGATTGTCTTTGCCGGCAAGGACTGGTCGACAATCATCGAGCCTCTCGGTGTTTTGGCTGCACTGCTGCTGGCAACGGGCGTGGGCTTTATCTTCGAGGTCAAGGCTGAGCGCGAGTTCAAGATTCTCAACACCAAAAAGGACGAGCGGCCGGTGAAGGTCTTGCGCTGGATGCGAAACTCAAAACGTCCGCAGATGTTGGAAATCAAACGCAGCGATGTGGTGGTTGGTGACGTTGTGAGCCTGGAGAGCGGAGACGAGGTGCCTGCCGACGGAACGCTGTTCGAGACGGAGTCGCTGATGGTCGACGAGTCGGCTTTCACGGGTGAAATGTATGCCAACAAAAGTCTTGACAGCGACGACAACGAGGGTGCCTATCCTGCTGACTTCCTGTTGCGTGGCAGCACGGTCATAGGCGGCCACTGTCTGTACAAGGTGACGGCCATAGGTATGGACACTGAAGAGGGCAAGGGCGCGAAAATCATTCAGGAAGAGGACAATGTCAAGACACCGCTCAACAAGCAGCTCGACAGTCTGGGACGCTGGATTACCCTCGGCAGCTACATAATTGCAGCGTTTATTGTTGTCGGCCGTTTGCTGTACTATTTCTTCTTTGACGGCAATGCAGCCAACAACAGCGACATACTCGACATTGTGACCTTTACGCTCAATTCGGTGATGATTGCCGTGACGCTAATTGTCGTCGCCGTGCCAGAAGGTCTGCCGATGAGTGTGACGATAAGCCTGGCATTGAGTATGCGCAATATGTTGAGGGAGAACAACCTGGTGCGCAAACTGCACGCCTGTGAGACGATGGGTGCCGCCACGGTGGTCTGCACCGACAAGACGGGTACGCTGACAATGAACGAGCTGCACGTTGTCGAGGAGAGTGTTGAATGTTACACGGATGCAGACATCCTTGCCCGCAGCATAGCCGTCAACTCCACGGCGGAGCTGTGCGACGGCGATTCGGCCCGCAAGGTTATTGGCAACCCCACCGAGGGTGCATTACTGACCTGGCTGAAAGAGAAGAAAGGCATAGACTATCAGGATTTACGCGATGAGGTGACGGTGCTGGGACAGGATGTTTTCTCAAGCGAGACGAAGCAGATGTCCACATACGTCCAGGACAAGGTGTCGGGACGCAAACTGCTGTATGTCAAGGGCGCGCCGGAGATAATCCTTCAGCGCAGCGACGTTGTAGCAGGTGACCACTCACGCGAGGAGATTGTCGCACGGTTGCAGGAACTGCAACGCCGTGGCCAGCGCACTCTGGCGTTCAGTGTCAAGGAAATGGACGACGGCGAAGACAAGCCGATGGTCTTCATTGGTTTCATTGGTATGATGGATCCTGTGCGCAGCGATGTGCGCGATGCCATTGACACCTGTCATAACGCCGGCGTTAACGTGATAATGGTCACTGGCGACACGGCGTTGACGGCCAACGAGATAGCCAGCCAGTCGGGAATAACCGACGAGAAGGAGTTTGGCAGCATCACCGGAACGGAGTTTGCCGAGATGGGCGACGAGGAGTTGAAACGCGACATCCTGCCGCATCTGAAGGTGATGTCGCGCGCACGGCCGTCCGACAAGGCGCGTCTAGTAACACTGTTGCAGGAACGCGGCGAGGTGGTGGCTGTGACAGGCGACGGCACCAACGATGCTCCAGCTTTGAAGAAGGCGCACGTGGGCTTGTCGATGGGTGACGGCACCGCTCGCGCCAAGGAGGCCAGCGACATAACCATTATCGACAACTCTTTCAGCAGCATCAACAAGGCAATCCTTTGGGGTCGCTCGCTGTATCTGAACATCAGACGTTTCATCATCTTCCAGATGACTGTCAATATCTGTGCCTGTCTGATAGTGCTTCTGGGTGCCTTCACAGGTCTGGACTCGCCGCTCAACGTCACCCAGATGCTTTGGGTCAACCTTATTATGGACACGTTTGCAGCGATGGCGCTGTCGTCACTGCCTGCCGACGAAAGGGTTACGCGCGACAAGCCCCGCCATCCGAACAGTCAGATAATCGACCGTTTTATGGCGTTGCGCATCGTTTTGACAGGAACAATGTTCTTCTTTATCCTGTTCGGTATGTGGCAGCTGCTGTGGCATTGCAGCATCAGTCAGGTAAGCGACCTGTTCGATAGGGAGGTGTGGCATATCTATTTCAGCAATTTCCTCGACTTTTCGAGTCATAAGGCACACCTCAACGGCTATGAACTGGGTCTTTTCTTCACATTCTTTGTGCTGATGCAGTTCTGGAACATCTTCAACGCCCGTTATTTCAGAACCGGCAGGACGCTGGCCCAGGACATTGTCAGAAGCCTGCGCGACCATAACTGGTTCCACAAGGCTTTCAGCCGTGGTTTCCTGCTGATAGTCTCTGTTATATTGTTGGGGCAGGTGCTGATTGTGAATCTCTTTGGTGAAGCATTCGGTGTGTCGCCGCTGTCGTTTGCCGACTGGGCGTGGATGCTGCTCATAACATCACCAATACTCCTTGTCGGCGAAGTGGTGAGATGCCTGCGCATTTTGAGCCGTCGCAGGGCATAGCTATTTGTTGCGTGGTGCCAGTGGCGACGGACGCAATGGTGTCTTCCACGCTGCCGTTCTCAACGGTGGCCCCGACAGCGGGTTGCCGAAAAACAATTGATATCCGCCGTTCCTGCTCCAAGTGACAGGACGGCGGTTCTCGTAGAAGCGTCTCTCCTGTATTTGGTAGGCTTCAAAGGTATTTTGACCTTTCTGCAGCAGTGTCCGTGTGGCGCTGTCGAAACGCTTCAGGCTGGCCATCTCGGCGGCTGTGATGCCGTAGGAGTTAGGGTAGGCAAGGGCGTCGGTCGAAGGCACCAGCTGGTACTGGCGTCGTCCGTCGACGGTGGCACGGTGCACAAACACAGGCATATATGAGCAGCTGTAGACTTCTGTTTTGTTGTTGGTTTTGAGCAGTTCAAGCTCGACCATAATACCGCCTTCGCAGCCTTCGTCGTGCTGGTTGGAATAGAAATTGCCCATCGAATAGACCACAGGCTCGGGATAGCGGTCATTGTCGGGGTTAGCGTCGATGGTGAGGTTCTGCACCACGTGGGGATGGCCGCCAATGACGGCGTCGCAGCCGTTGTCGAACAGCCACCGTGTCAGCCGTTCCTGTTCGCGGTTGCTGTGTTTCTGGTATTCAACGCCCCAGTGCATCAGGGCGATGACAAAGTCGGCGCCGCACCGATGTGCCGTCTTGATGTCGTTAAGCATCTGGACGGTGTCAATAAAATTGACCACATTGGGTTTCGGCACGGCTATGCCGTTGGTGCCGTAGGTGTAGCTTAACAGTGCCAGACGGATGCCGTTACAAGTGATGATTAGCGGATGGTTCTCAATCTGTTGCTGGAGGTCGGTGTAGGTGCCTAGATGAATGATGTCGAGCGAGTCGAGGATGCGGATTGTGCGCTCTATGCCGCGACGGCCTTTGTCGACGCAATGGTTGTTGGCGGTGGCAAAGATGTCGAAACCGGCATTTCTGGCTGCCGCAGCGTAGGCGTCTGGCGACGAGAAACAGGGAAAGCCTGTGTAGGGCTTGCCGGCAAGGGTCACCTCAAGGTTGACGACGGCGATGTCGGCCGACTCAATATATTCACGCACATAGCGGAAGCAGGGCTCGTAGTCGTAGCTGCCGTCGGGCTGCTGTGCTGCCTTGTGCAACGGAATATGCCCCATAAGGTCGCCGGCAAAGACAAGCCGCAAATGCCCGTCGCTCTGCTGCGCGCAGGCATACGCTGCAGAGAGTAGGAAAAGTGCTGTGGCAATGAGTCTTGGACGCATTTAACGTCGGATAAGTGTGTATTTGCGCACCGAGCTGAAAGGCGGGTCGTACCAAAGCGTCAGCGTGTTGTAGGAGTCGCTGAAGCTGAGGTCGAGTTCGTAGCTTTCAGAGTCATAGTCTTCGCCATCGTATTCGGTGCGTGATATGCAGAGGACAGAGTCCCTTGTCATATAGTACGACCATTCAACGTCGGAAGTGAATGGACGGTAGTTCCACGAACCGTTGTTGACAACGACATATTCGCCGTCGAAATACAGGTTTAGAGCCGGGTCCTTGGCGTTGGAAACGCTGACCCAGTTACCCACCAGCACGGCGGGGTGCTGGTAGTTGTCGGGGTCGCAGGCAGCGAACAGCATCATCGATGCTATGCCAATCAAAATGCCGAGTTTTTTCATCTTTTGTTGGTGTTATTTTGTCGTCTTTGTAAATAAACGTTTAGGGTCACTGTTTTATTATACCTTTGTAAAAAAAAACTGTACATAATGACTGGATTGTCAGGATTGGAAATGCAGGCTTATCATACGGGCCTTGCCGTGGAAGTCGCTGTGGATGTCCCCCGTGAAGCCGCTTTTTTCGAACAGGTGCAGCGTATCCTGTCCCAGCGTTTCGTTGATTTCTAGTACGAGCATTCCGTCTGTGGCAAGGTGCTTTGTCGCAAATTCGGCGATGGCGCGGTAGAAAAGCAGCGGGTCGGCGTCGGGCACGAAAAGTGCGTTGGATGGTTCCCAGTCGAGAACGTTTGGCTGCATAGCGGAACGCTCCTTTTCCATCACGTATGGCGGATTGCTAATTATAATTTTGAATATCGAATTTTGAATATCGAATTTTGAATATCGAATTTTGAATTGTGAGAGGATGTCGGCTTGGAGGAAGTTGATTTCAACGTTGTTGGCCTCGGCATTGTGTTTAGCGATGTTGAGTGCCTTCTCGGAGATGTCCACTGCCGTCACTTCTGCCTCGGGCCATTGCTTTGCGAGTGCTATGGCTATGCAGCCGCTGCCGGTGCAGAGGTCGAGGGCTTTGAATTTTGAATTTTGAATTTTGAATTTTGAAATGTGGTTGATGGTCCAGTTGACTATTTCTTCGGTTTCTGGTCTGGGTATCAGTGTGTTCTCGTTTACGCTGATGCGACAGCCGCAGAAGTCGGTCCAGCCGATGATGTGCTGTATGGGGCGGTGTCGTTTCAAATCCTGCAAGGCCCAGTGGAAACGCAGCAAATCAGACTGGTCGACTGTCTCGTCGCGATGTGTGAGCAGGTCGGCATAACTCCAGCCCAGATAGGCCTCGAACAGCATTCGGACGAACATACGTGTTTCGCCGTCAGGGTAGAGTGACGCCAGTTCGGTTTTGAAGAGGCGTTCTATGTCTCTCACCTTGTTCGAGGCAAAGTGTATGTCGGTGGTGTTCATAACGTTGCTTATTTCCTTCCGAAGTCGGCGGGTATCTCACCCCAGCGCTCGGTGTTCCATTTCAGGATTTGCGTCGTGTAGCGATTGTTGTGCAGCCAGGCTTCGGCACGGCGTATTATCTCGTAGAGTTTGGCGGTGTCATCTGTGAGCGGCAGCTTTGTGCGGCACTGTTTCGCCCTGACCCAGTTGATGGCGTTGACAGAGTCGGAATAGATGGGCTGATTCATATTGTTTTTTTTCAAATATGCCAGTCCGTGTACGATGGCAAGGAACTCGCCGATGTTGTTGGTTCCCACGGGTGCGCTGAAGTGGAACAGCTGTGTGCGGCTGGCGATGTACACGCCCTGGTATTCCATCACACCGGGATTGCCGCTGCAGGCGGCGTCGACGGCAATGGCATCAAGGATGGGTGTGGGTCCCTGTGCGTCAGGTCTGACGACGGTCATCCCCTCGCTGTCGATGCCTACTATCGGCAGCCCTTTGGTCTGCTGCTCGACGACCGACGCGGCGAGGTCGGGACCTGTGCGGAAAGCCTGTTCGGCGAGGGTACGGCTCTCATAGGATTTGTATTTGGCACCGGCCACGCCTCTTATCTGCTTCTCGCAGTCGCCCCAGTTGTCGTAGATGCCGGGCTGGTTGCCCTGCCAGACGACGTAGTATTTCTGTTTCTTGGCCATAGCTGTTTAGAAAAAAGAGCGGTTGCGTAACTACACAACCGCTCTTGTCTGTAACCTTACAAGTTGTATTATGCTCCGAGCTCGAGGCGTTTGAAACCGGTGCAGCAGAGTTCCTTGTCCGTGCGGGCAATGAAATCTTTGACGCTGACCTTGCTTTCCATAATGTACTCCTGATTCATCAGGGTGCTTTCCTGGAAGAATTTGTTCAAACGACCTTTGGCAATGCCTTCAATCTTGCCTTCGGGAAGAGCGGCATCAGCTTCTGCACCGACTTTTTCCTTGATTTCGCGGGCCATATTAGCCTGCTCCTCAGTGATCCATCCCTTAGCCATATTCGAGTTGATGTGGTCGTCGCTGTCGACGTGTGCGGGGTTGATGCCAGCCTTCTTGAGGGCAGCTTCGACGGCTTTGCCGACGAGTTCTTCTTTGGTCTTCTCGCGATAGACGTTAAGCTCGCTGTCGATAACGCTCTGAGGTACGCTCTTCTCGTCGAGAGCCACAGGGCGCATAGCGACAACCTGCATAGCAACATTGTGTCCAACCTCATCGTAACCAGCTTTGTTCATACCTACGATGGAAGCCATACGGTTGCCCGGGTGGATGTAGGCATAGACAGCCTCAGCGTCGATAGCCTCGAAGTGTGCCAGTTCGATTTTCTCGCCAATCTTGGCAATCTGGTCGGTGATGCTGTCGCTGACTTTGCGGCCGTTGAGATCCATTTCCATAACCTCATCCTTGGTGGTGAGGTGCTTTGCCATAGCGGCATCGAGGATGGAAGTGGTGAAGGCAACGAAATCGGCGTTGGTAGCCACGAAGTCGGTCTCGCAGCTCAACATAATGATGGCACCGTATTTGCCAGTGCTCTTTGCCAGTACGCAACCTTCGTTGGCATCACGGTCAGCACGCTTTGCGGCCATTTTCTGGCCCTTCTGGCGCAGCAGTTCGATGGCTTTCTGCACGTCGCCGTCGCACTCTACGAGGGCTTTTTTGCAGTCCATCATACCCACGCCGGTCAGCTGGCGCAGCTCATTAACCTGTTTTGCGGTGATATTTGCCATAGTATTTGCTCCTTAATTATTGGTTGTTAGCAGGATTTGTCTTTCTTCTCGGACGGCGCGGACGAGCTTCGTCGCGGTTTTCGCTCTTGGCCTCTTCGTCGTTATTCTCGACGTTGTCGGTCTCGGGCTCTTCCTCGACATTGTTTTCCTTGTCGAGCATACGCTCATTGAGACCTTCCTGGATAGCCTCGATCATATATTTAAGAATAGCTGCAATCGACTTCGAAGCATCATCGTTGGCAGGAATCGGGAAGTCGATAAGATCGGGGTTGCAGTTGGTGTCGACGATAGCGAAAGTGGGAATGTTGAGTCTGCGTGCTTCGGCAACGGCAATGTGCTCTTTGTTGATGTCGATGATGAACAATGCACTGGGCAGACGGGTCAGGTCGGCGATACTGCCGAGGTTCTTGTCCAGTTTTGCACGTTCACGCTGCACCTGCAGACGTTCGCGTTTGGAGATGTTGTTGAAATCCTTGTCGTGCATCATCTGGTCAAGGTTGTTCATTTTCTTGACAGCCTTGCGGATGGTGGTGAAGTTGGTCAGCATACCGCCAGGCCAACGCTCGGTGACGAAAGGCATATCTACTGCTTTGACCATTTCGGCGACAACGTCCTTGGCTTGTTTTTTGGTAGCCACGAAAAGGACTTTCTTGCCGGATTTTGCAATCTGCTTCAGCGCCGTGGCAGCCTCTTCGGCTTTGGCGATGGTTTTCTGCAGGTCAATAACGTGAATGCCGTTGTGCTCCTTGAAAATATAGGGAGCCATTTTGGGATTCCATTTTCTTTTCAGGTGTCCAAAGTGACAACCTGCGTCGAGTAATTCTTCGAATTTTAATTCTGTCATTGTTTATTGATTTGTTTACGTTCCTTGATACCAATTGCCGAGTAGTCCTTAAGGCCCGGTTTTTCAGCAGTCCTATGCTGCCGAACTGGCAACCGGACAGAGTCTCCGCAATTTGGATACTAAACTGATTATTCTTTTAACGTTTGCTGAACTGGAAGCGTTTGCGGGCTTTGGGCTGACCGGGTTTCTTACGCTCGACCATACGCGGGTCACGCATCAGCAAGCTCTTGGCTTTCAGTGCAGGACGATCCTCGGCGTTGTTCTCGCAGAGTGCGCGTGCAATAGCCATTCTCAGAGCTTCGGCCTGTCCGGTGATACCACCACCATCAAGGTTGGCTTTGACATCCCATTTGCCTTCTGCATCGACAATCTGGAAAGCCTGGTTGACGATGAACTGCAGCGGACCAGTGGGGAAATATTCTTTATAATCTCTGTTGTTGACGGTGATTTTACCGCTACCGGGTTTCATATAAACGCGGGCAACAGCGGTCTTTCTTCTACCTATAGTGTTGATTACTTGCTCCATTGCTATTATCTTATATCGTTAATGTTGATGACTTTGGGATTCTGAGCCTGATGCGGATGCTCGCTGCCGGCATAGATATACAGGTTGCGGTAGAGAGCAGCACCGAGACGGTTCTTCGGAAGCATACCTTTGATAGCGTGCTCAAGAATGCGCTCGGGATGGGTGGCGCGAACCTTTGCAGGAGTGGTCTCACGCTGGCCACCGGGATATCCAGTATAGCGCTGATAGATCTTGTCAGTCTCTTTCTTGCCGGTGAAGACGACCTTCTCTGCATTGATGATGATAACATTGTCGCCGCAATCAACGTGCGGGGTGAAGCAAGGTTTGGTCTTGCCTCTGAGGATGTTGGCAACGCGGGTGGCCAAACGTCCTACGGTCTGATTTTCTGCATCAACCAGAACCCATTCTTTGGTAACGGTTTTTTTGTTGGCCGATACTGTCTTGTAACTTAACGTACTCATTTTATTTTTTTACGATGATGTTCTTAAATTTTTGTTTTTTGGCGGCAGTTTTTGCTGCAGCCCGATTCCTTTTCCTCTTGATTTCAGGGTGTATGGTTCGGTTGACGGATATTCCTTGCACACACCTATCTATCTGATGCAAAAGGTATTGAACGGGTAATCATTCCTTTTGACATCACTTTAAGAGGGTGCAAAATTACAAACAATTTTGGAACTGACCAAATTTATTTGTTCATTTCTTCTAAAAAATGTTGATAATTTTTTTGATCGCAACAAACGAAACCTGTCTTCTTGGTACCGACGGTGGTGGCTATAACGAAGAGGTCGCCGCCTTCTTTCAGACCTAATTGCCGTTGCAGTTCATCGGCACGTACAGGGTAGTTTCTAACAATCACGTGTGCTTTGCCGTCGTGTATGAGTGATGTAATGGCTTTTTTGTTGAGCGAAACTTCTTTCAGCACACAGAAGGTGCGTCCCATCCAGTCGTGCAAGTGGTCACTTGTGTAAAGGTGTGTGTTGCGAGCCAGTTTCTGCATACCCCTTTCCTCGCTCAGCAGTTTGAATGGACCGCCTTTCATCAGAGACGCGTCGGGCTCATATATATAGCACCCCACGCTCTTGCAATAAATACATTCTGCTTGAGCCTCTTGTCTGCGGGTGAACGGGTCGTTGTTGTATACCCTGTCACCTGGAATAATGTCGGTGCAATGTATTCTGGTCTCCACTCCGCTTTTGCCACAGATGAAAACCAGTTCTTTACATTCGTTTCTTACTGCCACAACATATACGTCACTCACGTTGCCCAGTTGTTCTGTTCCCTTGTCAATATCCATCATAGGCGACGCTTTGACCATTAGGAAGTCGCAGTGCTCTGTCAGCAGTTCCTTGTGCTCTAAGATATTGGGTGTGCAGTTTTCGAATGCCGCCACCTTCTTGCCGTGCGTGTCTCTACGCGCGGGATCAATATATATAATATTGTATTTCTTTTTACTATTGCGAAGCCATTCTATGCCGTCACCGCAGTGTACCGCTGTGTTGTTCAGCCCGAGAACGCTGCAGTTGTGCTCCATCAGCCGGCACAGTTCTGTGTTGCATTCCACATAGTCGACTTCTGTGTCTGGCATCTTCGCAAAGGCGATGCTGTCTATCCCCATTCCGCCTGTAAGGTCGGCGATTCTCAGTTGATGTTGCCTTTCGCCGTATATACTCTGAATGATGTCTGCTTTGAGGAAAGCAGTTTCTTCCGACGAACTCTGCTCTCTGTTGAGGCGTGGCGGATACAGGAAGCACTGACAGCCTGCAAGCGTCGGCCACTTGGCCGACGCTTGCCTCTGTCCTTCAATCTGCTGTGCTACGGCATCCATATCCACGTCGGGATATTTCTTCTGTTGCAGCAGCAGCTTCAGCGGGTCTTCGTCCTTGTGTTGCTTGACGAATTCTATAAGTCTTTCGGAGTCCAAACGCTATAAAAGTTAACGTTTAGGTTATCAATACACTCCCTGTTCGTGCAGTTTTTTCAGGCGGTCCACCACCATCGGGCGGTCTTCTTTGTATGTCACGCCGAACCACTGCGCCGTGGTTTTCAGCACACGCATTGTGGCGTAGCCGTTGGCAAGGAAGGTGTTGACGGCGAAGGGGATGTAGTATTCCGACTTCATCTCGGTGCCGCGAGCCTTCAGGAAGTCGACAAACAACTTCTCGCTCTCTGCAAAATAGTCGGGTGTGAAGCCGAACAGGTTCATCGATACCGTTGCGTCTGCCGGCAGCGGATGCATAGAGCCATCGTCGTCTTTGTATTCGATGCCATTGGCGGTGCGTCCGATGCTGGTGCGCTCGGTCATACCTTTCAGATATCCTTTTTCGTCCACCTCGCATACGCCGCGGCTTACCGTGCCGTTCTCCGACAGGGTGTTCTCCAGTTTGTAGCCTACCATACAGTAGTCGCCCTTCTTGCCTTCCAGGCTGCGCAGATAGTCGCCGATGACCTTGAAAGCGTCGGCACCGTAGAAGTCGTCAGCGTTGATGACGGCAAAGGGCTCTTTGATGGCGTCTTTGGCCATAAGGATGGCGTGGTTGGTGCCCCAAGGTTTCTCGCGTCCTTCGGGAACCTTAAAACCTGCCGGCAGGTTGTCGAGTTCCTGGAACACATACTCTACCTTGATTTTGTTGCCAAAATGCTCGGCGTTGATTTTGGCTTTGAACTCCTGCTCAAAGCTGTGGCGGATTACAAACACCACTTTGCCGAAACCGGCGCGGATAGCGTCCATAATCGAATAGTCCATAATGATTTCGCCATTGGGTCCGACGCCGTCCATCTGCTTCAGTCCACCATAGCGGCTGCCCATACCGGCTGCCAAAACTAATAATGTAGGTTGCATAATTTTATACTTTTATGTTATTACTTGATTTTGTCTCGGATAATTATCTTTTCCTTTTGAAAAACTCCTTCATAAGTTCGCTGCACTCTTCCTCCATCACTCCTTTCTGCACCACTGTCTTGGGATGCAGCATCTTGTGTTCCAGTCTCTCAAACCCTTTTTTAGGATCGCTGGCGCCATATACTATGCGGCCTATTTGAAGCCATCCCGCCGCGCCGGCGCACATAGGGCAGGGCTCAACGGTGACATACAGTGTGCAGTCGGGCAGATATTTGCTGCCTAAAGTGTTGGCTGCCGCTGTAAAGGCTATCATCTCCGCGTGTGCTGTCACGTCGCCCAGCCGTTCGGTGTTGTTGTGCGCCCGCGCCACTATCTGTCCGTCGCATACAATGACGGCACCTATCGGCACCTCGTCTTCGTCCCTGGCCGTGCGGGCCTCGCGCAGTGCCTGCTGCATATAGAATTCGTCCTCGTTGTCGAAAATGCTCATAGTCAGTTCTCGGTAAAAGTCTTTGCCTTCAGCGGTATGTATCTGTATTTTGTGAAATGGTACACCACATCGTTGTTCATTTGGTAGCTTTCCACACTTGGCAGCAGCACGTTCCCCACGGGTTGGTATTCGTGGAAGGCGTGCCAGTCGGGATGGTCGTAGGTTTGGTGGTTGGTATACTCCGAGTGTTTGTTGGTCACTTCAATGAAAAACAGCAGTCCGTTGTCTTTCTCAAACAAAAAGTTGCGGCAGTATTGCATCGGTGTGTCTGCGTATACGCGATCCACTGCCTGGCCGTTGTAGTTCCAGGAACCATTGTATGTCAGCACGGTGCCGTCGGCTTGACGGTGATACAGTGCGCCGCGGAAGTCATAGCCGGGCTCAAGGGCATAATAGCGCGACTGTGCCACTGTGACCCAGCCTTCGATAACGCCCAGATGGTATTCCTTGTAAATGCCTTTGCCGTCGGTATAGCAACCTTCCAGCAGCGTGTCGCCGTGCCACAGCTCGGCGCGGAAGCGGTTGGGTGGCAGAAACCAGCGTTTCAGTATTGCCGTGTCCGAGGGGTTCGACCGTTTGTATGAAACGGTCTCCATATACAGTATGCTGTCGCGGCGTATGCCTTCTATGTTGAGCAGGTCGTAGTAGCGCTGCACCACGGCCTCTGCCGTGTCGACGGCGTTGCGGCTGTTCTGTCCGCTTGCTCCCAGCCATCCTGCCAGCAGTATAGTGAGAATTATCGTTGCCTTTTTCATAACGTTTATATAATCAATCTATAACAATGCAATTGCCCCGTTTGACTTTCCTTTATTTAAACGGATAAGTTTGTTGCTCGTCCAGTTTTATTTTTTCCAGTTTTATAATGGTTTGTTCGTTGAACCCCTTGCTTTGAATCCTTATGTCGATGCTGGAAGGCAGCTGGCGTCCGGCCACATTCTGGCGCTGGCCATAGACGATGTGTATCCGTTGCCCTGCCGATGGACTGTAGAGGTCGACCTCTGTCGGCAGGCTTGTTGTGTGGCTTTTCTTCATTGTCAGTTGTCGCTGCGCTTTGCCTTGGCTGAACCAATGTGTAACTGTGTCGCCTGTGCGTTTGGGCTCTTTCAGCTTGCGGCAGTCCGGAGGGCAGTTGCCGGTCAGCAATGCCTCGAGTGTAGCATAGTCGGCGTCTATGTTCCATCGTTTTTTCAGCCCTTCGTAGTCGCCGTCATATTGTTTGCCTATCAGTTTCACGTAGCCTTGCGCTCTGGCGGGTGTCAGTTTGGCGCGGCCCACTTCTATGACTTTGTTGACGCTGACCCACACGATGCTGTCCTTGGCTATCCTTATCTGGCCGCTCACCGTTATGCCGTTCACCGTGCAGCTGAAATTGGCGCGATAGCTGGCATAGTCGCTGCCGGCTATGAAATCGAGGTTCTCGGTGGCTGGCGGATTGGGCTTTGAAGTCACTGCCGTACTGTCGGTTCTGCCGACATCGGTGCGCTGCAAATCCTTGTGCGACCGGCAGCCGGTGAACAATATTATTAGCAGAAAAACTATGTATGCGTTGGCACGGTGGCGGTCAAAGCATTGCGTCAGCCATCCCCTCTCGGAGAGGGGTGTCGCGAAGCGACGGGGTGTGTTGCACTCGCTGTGCAGTCCGCATTTATTGTCAAAAACTCCGTTCACTTTCATTGTCCTTTCATTATTGCGTTGTAGTGCTCCCTGACTTCGTCCGACGTGCTGTCGCGTTTCAGGGCTTTCTCAATGTACGGGCGTGCCTCTTTGTCGCGTCCCATCTGGTGCAGTATCCAGGCATAGGTGTCAAGGAAGAAGGGGTTCTCGGGCTCTGCTTCAATGGTGCGTCGCGACATCTGCTCGGCCCTGTCCAGATCCTTCTTGTCCAGTGCCAGCCGGTAGGCGTAGCTGTTCATTGCCTGTGCGTCGTTGGGGTAAATCTTCAGAAATTTCTCGTAGTATTCATAGCTGCGGCTGTCCTCCAATCGGTTGTAGCATTCGGCCAGCAGCATATAGACGTCTGGTTCAAGGTAGCCTTTTTCGAATCCCAGCTTTTCGATGTGGTGCGCCAGCTCGATGGAGCGTTCGTAGCGGCCGTTGTCGTGCTCCACGATGGCCTGTATGTAGTAGGGCAGGGTGTGCAGGGGGAACAGGGTCGATGCACGTCGTGCGTCGCGTCCCATACGTGCTGTGTCGCTGTTCGACGACAGCTCGGCGACCAGCAGGGCCTCCCATATCTCGTATTTGCTGCTGTCGACGCTGAGCGACATCGTGAATTGGTGCACGGCCTCTTCATATTTCTTCTGTCGCATCAGCACGTCGCCGTATAGTGCGGCGAAGGTGGTGCTGTCGTCGCAGTCGCGCATTGCCACCTCCAGCAGGTCGTAGGTATATTGCGAATAGATGCCGTAGAACTCCTCGGCGGTGTAGAAGTTGGTGAGTATGTGCAGCTTGTTGGAGGTCGAAAGGTTCTTTTGTGCCATAGCGATGCGCAGTTCCTCGTAGGCTTTGCGGGGCTGCTTGGTGGCTTTGTAGTATTCGGCCAGCGATATGTGTATGTATTCGTCGTCAGGGTTGGCTGCCAGCACACGGTCGTAGCACTCTTTGGCCTTGTCGTATTTCCCATCCGCCATATAGGCCTCGGCCAGTATGCCGTTGTAGCGGCTTTCCTGCGGCATTGCTTTGGCCAGGGCTTCAAACTCCTGCAGCGCCTTGTCCTCGCGCCCCATAGCGGTCCACAGTTTCGCCTTCTGGGTCGACACCTGCTCGGTGACGCCCACTTTCTTCTCTACGCGGTTCAGTACTGCGATGGCATTTTTATAGTCCTTGTTGAGCAGGTAGGCATTGCTGAGCTCGTAATAGTAGTCAAGTACCTCGGGGCGCAGCGCCACGATGCCTTCCCACGTGTCGATGTATTCCTTTGGATGGTTCGTCAGCCGGTACAGCGTGGCCAGATGCAGCGCATACCACACGTTGCTGCGGTCGCCTTCCACGGCGCGCCGCGACAGTGTTATGGCACTGTCGGCCATACCTTTCTGTGCTGCCAGACGGCTCAACTCGTACATTGCCGCCGTGCAGCCGGGGTCGCGGGCCAATATGTCGCTGTATCGTTGTGCAGCGGCATCCTCCTGGCCGGTCTCTTGCAGCATCTTGGCGTCGATGAGCATCGACTCGGTCTTAAGCTGCTCGTCGCTGCGTTCCACTATCGGCTTGCGCTCGTAGCGTTTCGTCGTGGCTTTGTCGGTCGATGGCTTTGATGCCTTGCAGCCGGCGGCAAGCACCGCCAAAACCAGGCATAAAGCCGCAAAACACAGATGCTCAGCGACTTTGTGAGTTTTTATATGTTGCATAGAATGTGGTTTTTCGCTTTTTCAATCGACTGTTATAACTAAATTAGTATTGTTTTATTATATACTGTCGAAAATTTATTCTTCATAACGCGGCTCGTGTCCTATGCAGCTGCAGCCCACCCCCTGACTTGCCGCCAGCCATTCCGACAGAGCGGCATCCAATGCATTGTCGGTAAGTGAGATACGCATTTTTGTGTTGCATAGTGTCTCTTATGTCGCTTTTAGTTGCATAGAGGTTGCATTCCGTATACATTCCCTGGCATATGTACAGTATATGTACAGTATATGTACAGTATTTGTACGCTTCGTAAGCGTACATATACTGTACAAATACTGTACATATACTGTACATATGCCTATGCAGAACCCTTTTTTCTGCAGGGGTGTGGAATGCCGAATTGTCGCTTTGCAGCTTCCTGTTAGGGCATTGCAGGCGGGAAATGCCCCCTAAAGCCCATAATCTGTGGCTCTGCGGATGGACTCCGCTGAGGCCGGGAAACTCTTAAAAAAACAAAAATATTTAATTTTTTTTTGCCAGTATTGTTTTTTGTGGTAAATTTGCATCCGAATAATAATACCGCATATCTGTTGTTTAAGAATGATAACTGTTCTGAAAACAAGAGGTTTGTGGCTGTAAATGAAGAAAATTTTTTATTAATCAAAATTCAATTACAATGAAAAAAACATTAATGGTTCTCAGTTTTGCCTTGTGCGCTACTTTTGCTTTCGCACAGACAAACAAATCGGTAACCAAAGCTAAGGTTGCCGACAGAGCTTCCGTGGCTGTCTCTGAAGAGGTTGTCGCCAAACAGGCTGGCTACACTGGCTCGATTTTCACTAAGGACGACGAGCTTTTCGTTTGTGGCTTCACCACTGCTGATTCAAACATCTACTCCCCCGCTGCTGTAGGTGCCGGCGAGCAGGTCAACGGTACTGCCATCCCCCAGCATCAGCAGACTGCTTTCCACTCTACCTGGCGTCGTCTGCCCGGCAATGTCGAGTCGGCAATCAACGCTAACCCCTCTTTCGGTACTACCAACTATCCGGCAACGGCTAACCCCAATTTGTGGGGCTGGGGTTGGATCGTTTGCGGTACTGACGGTGGCACTCCCTTTGCCAGCAACACTGCCGAAGACGGTATTATGATTATGACTATGATGGACCAGATCTCCCAGGGCGGGTGGGGTGGTCACGGTACTACCGGCAACTTTGACGCTTACATCCAGTTCAGCGGCATCAGCACTGTCGGCGAGCCTCTCGTTCGCGTGCGTTTCTATCAGTTCTATCGCTGCTTCAACAGCGACCAGTGCTGGATTGACTACCGTGCCAACGGTGGCGCCTGGAGCGGTATTGAAATCAACGTCGCCCGCGTCGATGTGGCCGTCAATGGCAACACCAAAGGTTGGAAAACCATCACTATGCCCACCGCTGTCGCCAACCAGAATTCTGTCGACTTCCGTATCCGTTGGAGCTGCACCGAAAGCAATGGCGCTTATGGCTACTTCTGGCTTGTCGACGACTTTATGGTTATCCCCGCTCTCGAGAACAGCTTGAGGCTGCAATCCAACCAGTATTTCGAAGGCTTCTATCAGATGATGCCTCAGAACCTGCAGGTTCCCGTTGTTTGGGCTGCTGAATTTGCCAACGACGGTAGAAACACCCAGAACGACTTCACCGGTCACCTCTACACCTTTGCCGATGGCGACGCCAACGCTGTTGAACTCGTAAACAAGAACATCGGTACTGTTGTTCCCGATCCTTTGAATATTCGTTCGGTTGTTATCGACCCCCTCGGATGGTATGACAGCACCGCTGACGGTCACGGCTGGGCTTATCAGAACGGCAGCTACGCAACTGGCACCTATGCCTGCCTGCCCACTGCTACCACTGGCAACCGCCACTTCTTCAGCGACCTGACCACCGACCACTACAGTGTCCACCTCTTTGGCGACACCGGTACGTTCGACACCCTGCTCTACAAGGTCAACTGGAACACCACCCCCGAAGGTCACCCCTATGGCGTTTGGGCTCGCGACCACGGTGTTATCCGCAGTGGTTCCTACTATGCTGCCGGTCTTGTCAGCGCCGGCACTTTCTCCTCGACTGTCGACCCCAACGACGCCACCAATCCTATGTGGGATCAGGCTGGTTACAGCGTCTTTGTATCCTATGTCACTGGTTCGCAGGTTCCCGTTGACGGCAATGGCAATCCCTGGCGCATCCTCGGTATGGAAATGACTCCTTCTACCAGAGTCGGCTTCCAGTCCCCCGGTTCTCGTCTTGAGCCGATCCTCTATCAGGATGTTTGCGACTCCGCCGGAACTCTCCACTTCTACGGTATCGACCACGGTGCAAGCACCTATGTTGTCCAACCGACCGACGTTATCAGCAACACTATCCTTGCCGACACCGTCACTCCTCTGACCTATGAGCTCTATGGTGAAGCCACCAACCCCACCATCAAGATTATGTTCCTCAACCAGCCCGAACTCGAAGCCAACACCTCCTATCGCGTTGGTTACAGCCTGGCTGAAGAGGCTCAGTTTGCTGTCGCTACCAGCGGCAACTACTTCTACAACGAAGAGGGTACTGCTACCGGTTTCTACGATGAGCCCGGTATGGCTTCCTATGGCAATGCTCTTGGCATCGTCAACCGCTACACTGTTATGGTCGCTGACCCGTACGATGGTAAAATCCATATGTTCAACACTTCCCAGTATCCTATGATCCGTCTCCTTGTCGGACCTTACTACTATGTTCCCAAGGTTGCTGTCAGCCTCGAGTGCGACAACCCCGATTTCGGTGGCTTTATGAACGGCAACTATGATGACCTCTGCGGTATGGTCGATAGCGTGCCCGTCAACGGCTCCTGCTCCTACTTGGTTATGCCGCAGCCCGGCTACAAGATTGACAAGGTCTATCGTGACGGTGTCGAAATCGAATACGAAGAGCGTACCGATGCCGACAGCAACAAGTATGGCGTTGTCTCCCTTGAGAATGTCGTGGCTGCCACCACTCTGCGTTGCACCTTCAAACAGGATATTGGATTCGATCCTGTTGCCAGCGTCTCTATGCGTCTGCAGCCCAACCCGGCCACCTCGAATGTCCGCGTTGTTATGAAGGGCGTTACCGGCAATGTCAATATGGCTCTTATCGATATGAGCGGCCGTGTTGTCACCACCTCGCAGTTCAATGCTGAGAACGGTACCACCATCAATGTTTCCAACCTTGCCAAGGGTGCTTACTTTGTACGCATCACCAACAACAAGTTCAGCAAGATCGAGAAACTCATCGTTCGCTAATTTACTATGAGTTCCGAAGGGAACTAGCAATAAAAAAGCCCGCAGTCTGCGGGCTTTTTTTTTATTTGACTAGATTGACTAGAATTTCTAGAGTTTCTAGAATTTCTAGAATTTCTAGAATCTCTAGATAGACTAGAAACTCTGGAACGCTTACAGGATATTTCCCAGCTGCTCCTTTATTTTCTCCAGCTCGTCTTTCATTGCCACAACGAGACGCTGTATCTCTATGTGGTTGGCCTTTGAACCTGTGGTGTTGATTTCGCGCCCCATCTCCTGGGCTATGAATCCTAGTTTCTTGCCGCTGCCCTCTTCGTTGTCCATCACCTCGCGGAAATAGTCAAGGTGTTTCTTTAAACGCACTTTCTCTTCGGTGATGTCCAGTTTCTCGAAGTAGTAGATGAGTTCCTGCTCGAAGCGGTTTTCGTCCACCTCTTTGACAGCTGCGTCGTTGAGCATTGTACGCATACGCTCCTTGGCCGTGGCGATGCGTTCGGACTCGTATTGGGGTATTTGGTTCAGATAGTTCTCTATCAGGTCTAGATGTTTGATGAAGTCGGCTTTGAGTATGGTGCCTTCGTGAATGCGGGTGTTGTCGAGTTCGGCTATGGCCTCGGCTATGCTGTCGGACAACTGTCTCCACTCGTCATCGCCAAGACTTTGTTCGTCGTTGCCAATCCACAATTCGGGTTGCTGAAGCACTATGCCCAGCAGCATCTTCTCGTCGGCGCTGCTGCCAACGTTGGCTGCGAGGGCTTTGAGCTCTTCGTAGCGCTGTTGTGCCAGGTCGTTGTCGAGTTTAGGGGCGTTGGCGCTGCCTTTTTCCTCGCTGATGATGAAGTCTATCTTGCCGCGCTCCAGACGGTTAAGCAATGAGCGTATCTCAAGCTCGTGTTCCCTGATAATGGACGGTACTTTCACGTTGGCGTCCATCTGCTTGCTGTTGAGACTCTTTATTTCTATGGTGTATTTCTTCTCGTTGATTATGCTTTGCCGTTTGGCAAATCCTGTCATTGATTTCATATTCCTATGATTTTATTATTTACTTCCCTTTATTAGCTTATTGAATTTATTTGTTGCGTAGGTCTTGTAGCCGTCGCCGTCGCTGTAAATGAAGAATACAGCCTGTGTTCCAGAGTCGTTGGGGTGCTCTTCGATGAACTGTTTTGCGCGGTCGAGACCCATAACCATAAAGGCTGTCGCCAGTGCGTCGGCACGCCAGGCTGCTGTGTCGACGACCGATACGCTGAGCAGGCTATGTTCAACAGGACGGCCTGTTGAGGGGTCGATGGTGTGGGAGTAGCGCAGACCGTCTTTCTCGTAATATTTGCGGTAGCTGCCTGATGTCACCACCGACAGGTTGTGTAGTTCGATGGCAGTCTCCACTTCGGGACTGCTGTAACGGTTTTCAGCGGGACGTTCTATGCCGATGCGCCAGGCTGTGCCGTCGGCTTTACAGCCTTTGGCGTAGACTTCGCCTCCAATGTCGACAAGATAATTGTCTATGCCTTGTTGCTCGAGGAAGCGCGCGACAAGATCGGTGGAGTAGCCTTGCGCAATGGCGTTGAAGTCGAATGTTGTTTCGGGATATGGTTTGCACACTTTCGGCAGCCCATCGGATGTGCGTGTGATTTCAGGCTGCTGCCCCACATATCGTAGCAGACTGTCAATGGTGCTGCTGTCCAATGTCTCGCGTTTTGAGAATCCGAACCCCCAGGCATTTACAAGCTTGCCGACGGTGCAGTCGAAGGCTCCGCCGGTGAAGTCGTGCATCAGGACAGAGAGGTCGACGAGTGTGGCAAAGAGCTCGTTGACAACGCTGTCGCTATTGTCGTTGACTCTGCGTATCAGCGAACTGTCGACCCATAATGATGCTGTCTGGTCGAAGTCGTCGAGCAGTGAGTCGATAGCGCTTTGCAGGTTGCGTTGCTGTGGGTCATAGTAGGTTATGGAATAGGTTGTGCCTTGTGCCTGGCCTTGCAGGCGTATGGGCTGCGCTTGTCGCGAGCAGGCTGTGGCAAGCAGTATGACGACTGGCAGCAAGTGGCTTATGTATTGTTTGCGGATGAGCATTTTGGTGAGTGTGTTCAGTTATAAAAAAAGCGTTCGGTGCTCCGAACGCTTTTTTTAAGAAAGGAGAATGCTTTATTTCGAAAGGATGACGGTGCGTGTTGCCACGGTGCCATTCTGCATTTCGATGCGTACTACGTATGAGCCGTTGCTGAGGTTGCCAAGGTCGACAACGTTGGCAGTGCCGGCATTGATGATTTGCTGTCCCATCAGGTTGAAGACGCTGACGCTCTTGAGAGGCTCGCTGCAGTTGATGTTGACCTGTGCTGTTGTCGGGTTGGGATAGAGCTGCAGGATTTCGTCGTTGGTGCCGTCGATAGCCAGGTTGGCCATAACGGTAACGTGAGCGGTGTTCTCGCAGTCAGTGCTGTTGTTCTTGCCGGTGAGCCATACGTCGGTATTGCCCTGAATGTTGGTCAGTGTGATGGTCTCGTTGGTAGAACCGTTGCTCCAGAGGAAGCTGACGTTCTGGTTGCTGTTTGCCTTGAGAGTTGCATCGGAACCCGGAGCCACGCGGAGGTCACCAGTAATGAAGACATCTGGGGTGCGGTTGATGGTTAAGTTGAGGATGATAAGGCTGTCGCAACCATTGGCAGCTTTAAGACCTGAAATGGTGTCCAGTTTGCTGTAGGTGTATTCGTAGTCGGTGCCGTTGACATTGAGTATGTAGCTGTCGCAGGCTTTTTCAACAATATTGGTTACGCTGTTGCTGTTGATGTTGAACTGGATGGTGACGGTGCTGTCGAAGCACTGTTCCACCGTGCGGGGATGGAAGATTGCGCGAGTGGCAGCGGATGTCTGGGAATAGGCTTCAGAGGTGATGGTGTAGCCATCCTGAGTCACTGTAATCCACGACGATGTTGCCGACCAGCGGAAACGGGTTCTCTCGCAGGCGGTGATGACGGAATCGTAGCTCTTCTGAACGGGATTGATAATGGTCAAGTTGAGGTTCAGCAACGAATCGCATTGTGGGTTAGTGGTGTCGGTAATGAAGATGTTGCACGAAGAAGTCAGAGTGTCGCCTTTCCAGATGTAGGACTCACAGGCTGTGACATCGTAGGTCTTTGAAGCAGCGGTGGCCAGTGCAAGGGTGATGGTCACGGTACTGTCGCATCCTGCGATGGACTGGAAAGTCTGTGTGTGTGCACCGCTGGTGGTGAATACGCTGTCGCCCCACGTATATGTGCAGCCTCCCTGGATGGGAGTGGTTATTGTCTCGTTGTATACTGGATTGATGGTGAGGTCCAGTATGTAAAGTGTGTCGTTGACAGTGACTGTGTGAACGCCCGAAGTGGTATAAGTCACTCCATTGACGGACCAAGTGTAGGAGACACACGCATTGACGGTAGAGTCAATGTGAATTGATGCGTTGTACTGTGCATTCATTGCCAGCGGCATCATCATTGCAGCCAAAAGGAGAAAGAATACTCTTTTTTTCATCTTGCAGTTGGAATTAATATTGTTATACTATTATTATTTATTTTCTATATAAAATTAACATTCAATAATCTAAATGATAATTTGAGGCTTGCCGCGTCAAAATATCAATATGCAAAGATAGTATTTTTTTTTTAAATGAATGATTTTTTTTTATTTTTTATCTTTTAATATGAGTTCAACAACGTTTTCTACGTGCTGTGTGTGGGGGAACATATCGACGGGCTGAATGCGTCCGATGTTGTATTTCGTGCTCAACATTTGCAGATCGCGGGCTTGTGTCGCGGGGTTGCAGCTGACATAGACAATTCGTCTGGATTCAATTGCAAGCAATTGTTCAACTACTTTTTCGTGCATTCCGGCACGCGGTGGGTCGGTGATGACAACATCGGGACGGCCGTTGGCGGTAACAAAGTCGTCGGTCAGCACTTTGGCCATATCGCCGGCAAAGAAGGTGCAATTGTCGAAACCATTGAGTTTGGCATTGAGACGTGCGTCGATTATGGCTTCGTCGACATATTCGATGCCTGTCACGTGGCGGCACATTCCTGCCAGGAACTGGGCAATTGTGCCAGTGCCGGTATAGAGGTCGTATACGTTTTCGTGGCCTTGCAGCTGCGCGAATTCAGCCACGTAGCTGTAGAGTTTGTATGCCTGTTTGGAATTGGTCTGGTAGAACGACTTGGGGTTGATGCGGAACTGCAGCGGATTCCCACCGTTGTATCGTGGCATTTGCTCTGTGATATAGTCTTGACCGCTATAGGTTACAACATCGAGGTCTGTGTATGAGTCGTTCATTTTCTCATTCACAATATAAAGCAACGAAGTGATTTCAGGGAATTCCTTTTTGAGAAATTCCATCATCGGCATCAATAGTGTGTCGTTTTTCTGGGCAACAATGACTATTACCATCCATTCCCCTGTTGTTGTGTTGCGGACGACGAGGTTGCGGATGAAGCCTGTGTGGTTTCGTATATCGTAGAATGGTAGATTCTCTCTAAGTGCGTAGTCGCGCAAGGCAAGGCGTATGCGGTTGGAAGGCTCGCTCTGCAAAGCGCAATGCTCGATGGGCAGAACCTTGTCGAACACTGTCGGCACGTGAAAGCCTACAGCACCGGGGTCGTTTTCATCGCGAGTCTCGCCCTCGTTGAGCCATCGTTTGGACGAAAAAGTGAATTCCAGTTTGTTGCGATAGTAGAATTTGTCGTCCGAACCGCATATGGGTCGCATTGCCGATGTGTCGATATGACCCAGCCGTTCAAGGTTGTCGCGCACCTGCTGCTCTTTGCAACGCAGCTGGGCACTATATTCCATTGTTTGCCATTTACATCCTCCGCAGATACCGAAGTGAGGACAGTGTGCTTCAACACGCTGTGGCGACGGCTGTTTGATAGCCAGCGCACGTCCTTCGGCATAGTTTTTCTTTTTTTTGATTATTTTCAAGTCGATGATGTCGCCAGGTACCACAAATGGAACAAAAACGACCATCCCGTCGATGCGTACTATGGCTTTGCCTTCGGCACCGGCGTCGCTGACTGCAACATCGTTAATGATGATTTCTTGTTTGGTTTTTCTCATTTTCATCGTTTTCTGCAGGAGATGATAATAAAAAAGAAGTATTGACTACAATACTTCTTAAATTTTGTTTGCAAACAGTTCCTCCTAAAAAATGAGGATACCGGCACGATTGTTATCGTTCGTCGGAAACGGACAATTTCTTTCTGCCTTTTCTGCGACGTGCGGACAGCACTTTTCTGCCATTTGCCGTCGACATTCTCTGACGGAAACCGTGCTTATTTGCTCTTTTTCTGCGTGATGGTTGAAATGTTCTCTTCATTTTTACTCAAATTTGGAAGTGCAAAAGTACACATAATTTTTGACATAGAAACATAAAAATGTTTAAAACTTTTTAATTGCATATTTAATTTATTGTCGTACAGTCATATAATTAAAAATTGTGATGTGATATTTTTTCATTTCAAAAAAAACTTGTACATTTGCAATTTGAATTTTGGACACTAATATTGTAAAATGATGGATAAATCAGCGTTTAATGTCAAGTTGGATGATTTGTGCCGGTATTCAATGTTGGACAAGACGGAAATACAGACCGAAAAAAACCGTTTCCCGTTTTGTTCTTTATTGCAGGTTATGGACATCCTTAGCGACAAGGCTACTGGCACATCGGGATGGGAAGAACGTTACCTGCCCAAAGTATCGCTTTATCTTTTTGACAAATCCAGATTTGAAGACTATCTTGAACGTGCGACATACACGGAAATCCAAACTCCCGTCGACATCAAGACTCAGAAGCACGAGGAACAGCCAAAGAGCCAAGAGGATGAGTCTGTTGGTCAGGATTCCTTCGACATTATGAAGGAGATAAACGCATATCAGGAAGTCTCGTTCAAAACGGCACCAAAGAGTGTTATTCTGTCCAAATTTCTCGAAACAGGTAACTATAATGCCGACGAATTGGGCGATAATGAAGAGGTGCCGGTCGAGGTTCTAGGAAAAAAGAGTATAACCAAAGATGAGTCATTAGAGACTGAAACTCTTGCAGTTGTGCTTGAAAAGCAGGGTAAATTCGAACGGGCTATAAGTGTGTATGAAAAATTAATTGCTAAATATCCCGAAAAAAGTAGTACTTTTGCAATTCGAATTTCGGAACTTAAACTTAAAATAGAAAATAATAAAAAGTAATAAATTATGTACAACTTTATTGTAATACTTATTCTGATTGTCAGCGTTGTCTTGGCTTTGGTTGTGTTGGTTCAGAACTCGAAGGGCGGCGGTCTTGCTGCCAACTTCTCTGCTCCCAACCAGATTATGGGTGTCCGCAAAACCACTGATTTCCTCGAGAAACTCACCTGGGGTCTTGCCATTGCCTTGGTTGTGCTGAGTCTTATCGCCACCATCACCATCAACAGCGGCAAATCGTCGTCGGCAGTGAAAAATGCCGTCAACGCCGAGCAGGTTGAGTTGCCTTCTGCTGCCGATGCTATGGGCGGACAGCAAGCTCCTGCTGTTCCCGTTCAGGAATAGTAATTGCTGAATGTATGGTCAACAATAAAGAGATTTGTCCTCAGGCAAATCTCTTTTTTATTCTACTATAGTATGAATAGGGTCGAACAGCTTATATTTTCTTTCTTTCCACACGAACCCACTGCCGGGCAGCGCGAAGCGTGTGCTGAGATGGTGAATTTTTTGTTCGACGACGATCCTCATTCGGCTTTTTTGCTGCGTGGCTATGCCGGTACTGGCAAGACATCGCTCGTGTCGGCCTTGATAAAGGCAGCACCGCGTCTGCGAATAAAAACCGTACTGTTGGCACCTACGGGTCGAGCGGCAAAGGTCCTGTCGGGTTATTCGAATCGCAAAGCCTATACCATACACAAAAGAATCTATGTCTCCGTTACCGACGCTACTGGCGTTGTGCGCAGCGTCAGGGCGCAGAACAAACACAGCTATACGCTTTTCATTGTCGATGAGGCATCGATGATCAGTGCCACGCCGGACGAGAACTCCTATGCCGGTCGTCATTCGTTGCTGGAGGATTTGATAGACTATGTAAATGACGGTTCCCATTGTCGGTTGATGCTTATTGGCGACGGAGCGCAGCTTCCGCCAGTGGGCTCTGCCGAAAGTCCGGCGTTGTCGGCTAACTATCTGCAGTCCATTGCTGATTTGAATATTCACGAGGCGGAGTTGACCGAAGTGGTTCGACAGGAACGCCAATCTGGCATACTGGCTTGCGCCACTTTGGTTCGCAATCGCATTATAGAGATGCAGAGCGACGATAGTGTCGAGATGCCGCTCTTCGACCTTGAAGGTATTGACGATGTCGTGCGCTTGCCGGGTGCTGATCTTGAAGAAACGCTCAACAGCGAGTTTTCCTCCGGCCAGACGGAGGATGTTGCTTTTATATGTCGCAGCAACAAGCGCGCAAACCTTTTCAACCAAGGCATCCGTAATAGGATACTTATGCGCGACGATGAGATAGGGACGGGCGACTACCTGATGGTGGTAAAAAACAACTACCATTGGCTTGACGATGACTCCGAGATGGGTTTTATTGCCAATGGCGACATCGTTGAGGTTCTTGCTGCTCGCAATTTTGAAGAATTATACGGTTTCCATTTTGTCGATGTAACACTTCGTTTCGTTGACTATGCCGATGCTGCGCCGCTGGAATGCAAGCTGCTGCTCGAGGCTCTCCATTCAGAATCACCATCGCTCACTCGCGACGAGTCGCAGCGGCTCTTCACCGAGGTGTTGGCCGATTATGCCGATCTCCCCACCAAAGCAGAACAGTTGAATGGCGTTCGAAGCAATCCGTATTACAATGCCTTGCAGGTGAAGTTTGCCTATTCTTTGACCTGCCATAAGACACAGGGTGGGCAGTGGCCGGTTGTCTTCATCGACCAGGGCTATCTGACCGACGATATGATTGACCGCGAATATCTACGGTGGCTCTATACGGCTCTGACTCGCGCCACCGAACGTGTATATCTGCTAAATTTCAACGACCGCTTTTTTGCCGAGTGAAAACAAAAAAACATCCCCGATTGCAGGGATGTTTTTGTTTCTGTAGATAAAGAGGGAAGTTTAGAACTTCTTGCTGGCTTTGAATTTCAGAACTTTCTTTGCAGGGATGGTGATCGACTTGCCAGTGCGCGGGTTTTTGCCTTTGCGTTTGGGTCTGTTCTGCATTGCGAAAGTACCGAAGCCGATGAGAGCAATCTTGTTGCCTTTTTTGAGCTCCTCTTTGGTTACTTCCATAAGAGCGTTGAAAGCTTTAGCGCTGTCAACTTTGGTCATACCAGATTTTTTTGCAATAGCTGCAACTAATTCAGTTTTGTTCATTGTTGTGAATTTGAGGGTTAAACATTATGATTTTGACGCTGCAAATATAAACAGTTTTTTTGAAAAAAATACTTTTTTTTGAAAAAAATATGTTAAAAAATTAACCTCAATTACTAAACATTTAATTTCCAATCAGATACATTATATCCTCTTAAAAATTCATCCACACTTATTTTCTTCTTGCCGCTGATTTGAAGGCTTAAAATTTTTATAAATCCGTCATTTACGCCGATTTTTAACATCTTTTTGCCATCGCTTTTTATCTCTCCTGCAATGCTGTTTTCTGCCTTTTCAAATTCGGTTGCGAAGATTTTCATCGAAATGTTTTCACCTTTTGTGTCGGTCATTGTTGTTGTCGCGGCAGGGTAGGGTGATAGGCCGCGGACGAAGTTTACGATGTATTTGCCGTCGCGTCTCCAGTCTATGGCGCAGTCCTGCTTGAAAATCTTTGGCGCTGCTTTCAGAGTGTCGGGAATTGTCTGTGGTTTTGGCTCGATGGTGCCTTCGAATAGTGCTTCCAGTGTTTCGACGGTTAGTTTGGCGCCCATTTCGGCCAGCCTGTCGTGCAGCGTCTCAGCGGTGTCGTTGTCATTTATGGGTGTATGCCGTTGCATAAGCACTTTGCCTTCGTCGATTTTCTCGTTTAGGAGGAAAGTGGTCACGCCGGTTTCCTTCTCGCCGTTGATGATGGCCCAGTTGATGGGCGCTGCACCTCGGTATTGTGGCAACAGCGAGGCGTGGAGGTTGAAGGTGCCCAGGGGCGGCATTGCCCACACCACTTGAGGCAGCATACGGAAGGCTACTACAACAAACAGGTCGGCACCAATGGCTTTCAGGGCGTCGAGAAAGTTGGGGTCGCGCAGTTTTTCGGGCTGCAGCAGTGGGATACTGTGCTGAAGGGCGTATTCCTTGACCGGCGAGAAAGTGACTTTCAGCCCGCGGCCTGTCTGACGGTCGGGCACAGTGACGACAGCGGCGACATCGTATCCGGCTTTGACAATGGCGTCGAGCGATGCGACGGCAAAGTCGGGTGTGCCCATAAAGACTATTTTTCTGCTCATTGTTGTCGTTGTTTTATTTCTTTTCCAGTTCTTTTTGCAGGTGTATCATTTTCAAGGCTGTGACGGCGCCTTCCACGCCCTTGTTGCCGTGGCGGCCGCCGGCACGGTCATAGGCCTGTTCGCTGTTGTTGGTGGTCAAAAGGCTGAAGATTACTGGTTTTTCGTGTTTCAGAGCGACATTGGTTATGCCTTGCGACACAGCCTCGCATATGAAATCGAAGTGGCGGGTCTCGCCTTGTATCACGCAGCCTATGCAAATCACTGCGTCAAGTTCTTTGTCGTTGCGCAACATCAGGTCAGCCCCGCTGGTCAGCTCAAAACTGCCTGGAACGTGCACAACGCGTATGTTGGCTTCTTCTACATCGTATTTTCGCAGCGTCTCGATGGCTCCCTCGGCCAGTGCGTCGGTTATCTCTTTGTTCCATTCTGCCACGGCGATGCCGACGGTGTAGTTTTTGCCAGAAGGCACCTGCGATGGGTCGTAGTCTGAAAGATTGGTCTTCTTCATTTTTGTATATGTTGTTTGAAAGGGTTTGCGTTGGGTCGATTGTCTGTATGTCGCCGGTGTCACCGCACTCTTATGCGCAGACCGGGCTTGATTTTGCGTAGCTTTGGGTTCAGTTCCTTGATCTGTTCCACGCTGGTGCTGTGCATCATAGCTATGCGTTCCAGTGTGTCGCCGCGCTTTGTTTCGTAGTATATCTCGCGCGGTTTGTCGCGCAAAGGTCGTTCCTTGATGATGCTTTTGTCGGCCTTGAATATGGGGTGTTTGTTGCCTTTGGGGCGGCTGATGCCGAAATAGGTCTTGTCGAGGTGCAGTCGTCGTGTGCGAAGTGTGTAGTTCGAAAAGTCCAGAATCCATTCCGGGTCGAAGGGCTCGTATTGGAAACGCACTTCGAAGTGTAGGTGCGGTCCTGTCGAGCGCCCCGTGCTGCCGCCGAGGCCTATGATGTCGCCGGCGTTGACTTTCTGTCGAGGCTTGACCATTATCTTTGACAGGTGGCCGTACACTGTTTCAAGGCCGTTTTCGTGTCGCAGCACCACCAGGTTGCCATAGCCTCCCATCGGCCGCGCTATTCTTACCACTCCGTCGAAGCACGCCCGCACGGGGTCGCCGGTGCGAAGCAGTATGTCGACACCGCGGTGCGGACGCTGCCAGCGCTCGCGCCAGCCGTAGGGCGACGTGATGATGTTTTTTATCGGAAAACAGAATGTAGCGCTGTCCTTCAGAAGGCGCAGGTTTATCTCGTCGGGCAGCGAGTCGAGCGGCAGGTTGCGCTGGCGTACCAGTGTTCCTGACAGGCCGTCACGATAGAAGAGCCGCCACATAGCCACCTCGTTGCCGTCGCCGTTGTAGAATTCGGCGGAGCGGCGCTCTGCGACATCAGTCTGTGCCGAAAGCGGCAGCGCGGCAAGCAGGAGCAGGCTGGCGGCCATTGCGGCAAGATGTCGGGTGATGCGGTGGATTGCTGGGCGGAAGGACTTCATTCAATCGGTGTTGCTGTTCAGTTCTTTGCGCAGACGTCCCACGGGGATGTCCATACTTTCGCGGTATTTTGTCACGGTGCGTCGCGACAGGCGGAAACCTTTGGCCTGCAAAGCTTCGGCAAGGGCTTCGTCGGTCATTGGCGAACTTTTGTCCTCGTTGTCGATGGTCTGGCGCAGAGCCTCTTTTATGTGTTCGGTTGCCAGCGTTTCGCCTTGCTCGGTGACGACAGCCTTGGTGAATAGGTCTTTCAGCAGTACGGTGTCGAAATCGGTCTGGACATATTTCTCGTTGACAACGCGCGATATTGTCGACTCGTCGAATCCTGTAGCGTTGGCGATGTCCTTTAAGCGCATAGGCCGCAGTTCGCTGTTGTCGCCCGACAGGAAGTAGTTCTGCTGGTATTTCAGTATTGCCTCCATCGTCGTTGCCAGCGTGTTCTGTCGTTGGTCGAGGGTGTCGATCAGCCAGTGTGCCGCGTCGCTTTTCTCCTTTATGAAGTTGAGCGTCTCGCGCTCGCTGCTGTTCAGCGATTTGCGGGTGCTGAGCTGCTGCATCATCTCGGTGTATTCACTGTTGATGCGCAACTGTGGACGGTTGCGGCTGCTGAGGGTGAAGGCAAGACGGCCGTCTTCGCGCGTCACTATGAAGTCGGGAATGATGTAGTGAGCCCCTTTGTTCTCTTCTTCTCGTCCCCAGCCGGGTTTGGGGTTGAGTTTGCGTATCACGGCCAGGGCGCGGTTCAACTGGCGCTCGTCGATTTTCAGCAGTGTCATCAGCGAAGCGTAGTGCTTGTTGGTGAGCTGGTTGAAATAGCGGTCGATGATGGTTGTTGCCAGGCGTGTGTCGTCGTCGGGCTTTTCACGGCGGTGCAGTTGCAGCGACAGGCATTCCTGAAGGTTGCGGGCTCCGACACCGGCAGGGTCGAACGTCTGTATCGCTTTCAGCACTTTCTCGACCTCGTCGTTTTCCACTTCCATACCCGACCGGAAGGCCATATCGTTGGCAATAAGCTGTGTGTCGCGGCCAAGATAGCCGCTTCCGTCTATGCTGCCAATGATTTCGCTGCCGATGGTGCGGTCGCGCTCGCTGAGGTTGAGCAATGTGAGCTGCCGCATCAGCGATTCCGTAAACGACACACCGTCCGAGAAATCGTACTGGCGCTGTTCGGTGTTGCGGTCGGTCTCCAGCCGCTCGCGGTAGCTGTAATCGTCGTCGTCATAGTATTCATCAATGTCTATGCCCTTGAAATCGTTGTTTTCAGGCGCATCGTCGTATTCGTTTTCGTCGGGCTGTTCGCTCATCTCGTCGGCAGGCTCGCTGTCGACCTCAATCATTGGATTTTTCTCCACCTCTTCCTTTATGCGTTGCTCGAGTTGGGTCACGGGTAGTTGCAGCAGTCGCATCAGCAGAAGTTGTTGCGGCGTCAGCTTCTGCTGCATTTTCATCTTCTGTCGTTGAGTGTTCATAGTAGTCTGTTTTTACTATTGATAACTGCCAAACGTCAGATTTATTATGGTTCCACGCGAAAAAATATTATACATCTTGCACAGCCTTTCCTGCCACCAGCATAGGCATATGTCACAAGCTCCTGTGGAGCGCGTGGAGAAGCCTTGAGCGTGGCAGCCCGGTTGAACGTTCCTCTCCCCTGTTTTCCCTGGCATATGTCACAAGCTCCTGTGGAGCGCGTGGAGAAGCCTTGTGTGTGGCAGCCTGGTTCAACGTTCCTCCCCCCTGTTTTCCCTGGCATATGTACAGTATTTGTACAGTATATGTACAGTATTTGTACGCTTTAGAAGCGTACAAATACTGTACATATACTGTACATATGCCAGGGAAAGTATACAGAAAGCACTTTTTTTTAACATATATTATATGAAAGAAACACTTTGAAATACAAACATCTTCAAGTGGTTGACTTTCATATCTTAATAGCTTGTATGACAGGGTGCAGACACTCTGTCCTTTCCCCCTTCCACCGATACGGATGCACAATGAAATATTTTTTTTTTAGAATTCGTATACTAAATAAACATTTTTGGCGTTTTTAATTTCTGTTTATGATATGCTAGTAATGAAGAAACATATAAAACTCTTTGTTTTGTCTGTCTTTTTGATGCTGACGTTTGTGCCACAGGCGCAGAAGGTTAAACTTGTTTCGTTCAATATTCGATATAATTCTGTTGTACCTATAGATGGCGATAATGTTTGGGAAAACCGTCGCGAAGCTGTGGTCAAAATGATTCTTGATGAAAGTCCCGACGCCATAGGACTGCAGGAGGCTTTGAGCGACCAACTTGAATACCTCGATCGTCAGTTGCCACGCTATCGCCGTGTCGGCGTGGGACGTGACAATGGCATCGACGAGGGCGAGTTTATGGCCATATATTATAATGTTGACAAGCTTGAGTTGGTATCGTCAAAGACGCGCTGGCTCAGCGAGACTCCTTGCCGGCCTTCGCTGGGGTGGGATGCCGCCTGCCGACGCACTGTCACCATAGCGCGTTTCCGCGTGAAGGAAAGCGGGCGCGAGTTTGTTTATCTCAACACGCATCTTGACCACGTTGGGGCCAAGGCAAGGGACAAGTCTGCACAGCTGATAGCCAAAATTGCCGCCACGATGTCGGCCGACGGCACACCGGTGGTGGTGGGCGGCGATATGAATTCGACCATCAACGATACTATTTTCGATGCTTTCTATATGGGTGGTCTGAGCGCTGCACGCTCTATGACTTTCCGCACCAGCCACGCCATCACTTACAACGCATTCGGCAAGTCTGATGGAACCGTCATCGATCATTTCTTTGTCCGTGGCTTCAAAATACGCCGTTTCCGCACCCTCAACGGCAACTACGGCGTGCCCTTCATTTCCGACCACTATCCCATAGAGATTATCGCGAAACTGTAGCGGAATCCTGTTTTTCCCGGCACGGAAGTGTTTTCTTGTCGATACAACCGCGGAAAAAAAGAAATTTTTCATAAAATTATTGATTTGATTTTAAACGTGTTGCTAAATTGTGGGATATTTTTTTCATCCCGTTTGTAGTTTTTCGTTCCTTTCTATCGTTCTTATAGGTGAAAACGAATCAAAACAAAATCAATTAATAATTTAAAACAATTCCTACAATGAAGAAAAACATTTTTTTCGCTGCCCTCGCAGCTCTCGTCCTCACCTTCACTGCCTGCCAGAAAGACGAAACTATCGTTGCCGACAACAACAATAGCAACACTGAAGCTTCTCCCCGCGTAAAGAGCACTTCCGATCTTCACAACACTGACTGGACCTATAGCATCACCTACACTGAGTTTCTGAGCAATCTTCTCGGTCTGGACACTACTTGTATGACCGGCATCGAAGACGAGACTATGACTTTTGGATTGAACTTCGATGGTACCTATGCCCACTTCTCTTTCCCCAATAATATTGAAGCTTACGGTGGCGATGAAGGTATGCTTGAGCAGATTTACGGTGTATCCTATGCCTACTCATACGACGGCTCCACCCATACTGGCTACCTTGACGGCGTAGCCGAGGACAGCAATGGCAACGATACAATTGCCCATCTGCAGTTCACCTACGACGATGTAGACGATGCCATTACCTTCGTACTGCCTATGTTTTTCGCCGAGGACGAAACTCCGATCAACCTCACTCTGGTTTTCCAGCGCAACGAATAAGTCGGATTCCTATAGCGTTATAAGTATAATTGCAAGCGCCAGCCATAAGGCTGGCGCTTGGTTTGTTTTATAATGTCTTATGGTATTCTTGTTCTTTGGAATTCAATTATATTTGAAGTTTTCAATATATTTCAGACCTAGATCAATGGCAGTTTGCTTATTTTCACTTGACATTGTTCCTGCAATAACAAGCAACGCGTCGTTTTCGTAATTGCCTCCATAACGGACGCGCTCTGCATCCATCACTGCCTTATATTTTACACACTGGAGTATTCCGCGGAGAATATCTGCTTCATCTGAAGAAGATGGCTTTATTTCTACGGCATAGTGCTTTTTGTTACCACATTCAAAATAAACATCAACCCTGTCCCCAGACAATAGAGGGTGTTCTTTTTCCCGATTTTTTATAATTCTAATGCCAACACTTGTTGGGTGATTCATTACATACTCCTTTATAGCTTTGTGTTCTGCACCTTCACCTCCTTTGCTGTTTTTGTGGAATATGAATGGTTCTGTGTTATTTTGAAACGGGATTATCTTGAGATTCAATTCGTCAATAACCCAAGACCAATCGTAGTCGTGTGCTTTTTTGTTCTCTGCTGCCGCCAAGGCCTTTTTCTCTTCGTCGGATAAATCATTATATCTTTTGGTAACATATTCAAACCCATAGCTCGGTACTCCATTTTTTTTGCTTTGGACCAAACAGTTCAGAGTTGGCACATTAGTCTTATGATGTTTTGAAGCGAGTTCATCCAAAATATCTTGCACAATCCCCAATGGTGCCCCTATTTGATTTGAATGATGATTAATGCAGGCTGCAAGGTCAGAATAATAATGAGGAATATTCCAAGCGCCCTGCGCCCATCGTATCAGATGGGGAAACATTTGTAATGCTAATTCTTTGTTTGTTGCCATTTTTATGTATCTCCTTTCGAATTTTTGTTATAAGTAATAATATTTAATAGGAGTAAAACAAAACCGAGCCGTCCAATCGGACGGTTCGGTTTGTCAATAATGAGAAGCTGTAGCTTATTCTTCCTCGTTGGCGGCTTCCTCGTAGGCCTTGAGGAGGGCTTGCTGGACGTCGGTCGGGACAAGCTCGTAGCCGCTGAAGGTCATCGTGAATGTGCCACGGCCGCTGGTGAGGGAGCTCAGAGCGGTGCAGTAGCGGTTCATCTCGGCCAACGGGGCTTTGGCGCGGAGGGTGGTGTACTTGCCCTCGGCATCCATACCAAGCACCATAGCGCGACGGCCCTGCAGGTCGGTCATAACACCTCCCTGGCTCTCGGTCGGAACGGTGACGGCGACATCGTAGATAGGCTCCTTAATCTTGGGGTTGGCCAGCTTGAAGGCCTCGCGGAAGGCAGTACGGCCGGCAATCTTGAAGGCAGTCTCGTTCGAGTCTACCGGGTGCATTTTACCATCGTAGATGTTGACGACGATGTCGCGGGCGTAGGAACCGGTCAGAGGACCCTGCTCCATCTTCTCCATAATACCCTTGAGGATGGCGGGCATAAAGCGTGCATCGATGCTACCACCAACGATACAGTTGTTGAAGACCAACTTGCCGCCCCATTCCAGCGGATATTCCTGGGTGTCGCGGATGGGGTATTTGGTCTGGTTGGGCATACCGTCATAGTAAGGCTCGATGAGCATATGGACTTCGCCGAACTGGCCGGAACCACCCGACTGTTTTTTGTGGCGGTACATAGCTTCGGCGCTCTTGGTGATGGTCTCGCGGTAGGGGATGTTGGGAGCGGTGAAGTTGACGGCCAGCTTGTACTGGTTCTCAAAGTACCATTTCACGGTGTTGAGGTGCAGCTCGCCCTGGGTGCCGAGGATGACTTGGCGCAGTTCGCGGCTGTTCTCGAGCGAGAGGCTACGGTCGTAGGTGGCAAGGTCTTTCAGAGCGGCACCGACTTTCTCGTCGTCGTTGCTGTTGGCGGCCTTGACGGCAACCTGGTATATCGGGGTCGGGAATTCGATTTCCTCGACAGCATCGTCAGTATTCTTGGCGGTGGTGAGAGTATGGTTGATCTTGACGTCTTTCAGCTTGATGGTACAGACGATATCGCCGGCCACGGCTTTCTCGACACGCTGACGGTCTTTGCCGCTGCACACGAGCACCTGGCTGACGCGCTCCTTGCTCTGGTTGTTGGCGTTGACGACATCCTGGCTTTCTGCCAGTTCGCCGTTGTAGAGACGCAGATAGGTGATTTCGCCGAGGTTTTTGTCCTTCGAGCTCTTGAAAGCGAAGGCAACTGTCGGAGCAGCAGCGTCGCATTTCAGCTCTTTGCCGTCCTTGGTCTTCTTGGTGTCGGCTACCTCGTTGGGGGCGGGGACATTCTGGCCGATGAATTCAAGCAGACGTGCAACACCCATATTTTCCTTGGCACTGGTGCAGAGGATGGGGAACAGGTCGCGCTTGTCGATAGCCAGCTTGAGGGCTTTTGTCAGCTCTTCGGCGGTGAGGTCGCCGTTTTCAAAATATTTCTCCATCAGAGCGTCGTCGGCAGCGGCAGCTTCCTCGACGAGGGCCATACGCATCTCTTCAGCCTTGTCGGCATACTGCGAAGGAATGTCAGCGGCTTCCATCTTGTCGCCGTTGAAGGTGTACATCTTGTTGGAGACAATATCGATAATCTGGTTGAAGCCCAGACCGGCGTTGGTGGGGAACTGCAGCACGGTGCATTTTCCACCGAAGAAGTCCTTAAGTTGGTTGACGCTGTCGTCGAAATTTGCCTTTTCGGCATCGAGATGGTTGACGACAAAAATCATAGGAGTGTTCAGCTTGGCAGCATAGCGGTTGGCTATTTCGGTGCCGACCTCGACACCGCTCTGTGCGTTGACCACCACCACGGCGGCCTCCACCACGTTCAGTGCAGCGTCCAGCTCGCCCTGATAGTCGGCGAAGCCAGGCACATCGAGGATGTTGATTTTCTTTCCGCCGAATTCGGTGTACATCAGTGTCGTCTCGACCGAGTATTTGCGGTCGAGCTCAATGTCGCGGTAGTCGCTAATAGTGTTCTTTCCGTCTACGGTTCCACGGCGATTGATGATACCGCCGTTAAAGGCCATTGCTTCGGCCATCGTTGTCTTTCCCGATTTGGCACCACCCACCAGGGCAATGTTTCGGATGTCAGAGGTCTGGTAAATCTTCATTGTTTTTAACTATGTTTTATTTTTATTATTTATTCGTATATAACTACAAACCAAATCGTTCGGAGTGTTTTTGCCTCTCCGGACAATGTGGTAGCGAGTGGCAAAGATACGAAAAAAGTTGAATGTCGTGTGTTTCTTGCTGAAAAATATTTTTGTAACCCGACGTTTCTTTGTATTTTTGCAACTGCGCAAGCTGGCGTGGTTTGCGTGTTAGTGTTATAGAATCAGAGGATTACATATAAATGAATAAAAAGTTTTTTGGCACAATTTGTGGAATTGGCGCTGCGGTGTGCTACGGCACCAACCCTCTCGGGGCACAATTGTACAGCGAAGGAATGCAGCCGGCAAGCGTGCTCTTCTGGCGTTTTGGTCTGGCATTCATCATCATAGCCATAGTAATGCTGTTCCGCAAGGAGAGCCTGCGCATTAACCGACACGAATTCGGTGCCCTGACAGGCTTGGGGTTGCTCTTCCTGGCATCGTCGTTGACGCTTTATATGAGTTTTAAACTGATGGCCGTAGGCGTTGCCTCTACCATATTGTTCGTCTATCCGGTACTTACCGCCGGCATAATGGCTCTGTTTTTCAAAGAGCGGCTGACATTCACCACCATATTGTCCATCGTGCTCTCGTTCGTCGGTGTCCTGCTCCTTTACTGGAACCCCGATGGGACACGCCTGTCGGCGACAGGTATTGTGCTTGTGCTGATATCGGCCCTCACCTACGCCGTCTACATCATTGTGATGAACCGTGCCAAGCTCAATATGTCGTCGTTCAAAATCAATTTCTATGTGCTTATCTATTGCGCACTGGGCAATCTCGCTATGGCTCTCTGCAATGGAGGACTTCAGGTGCCTCAAAATGCGACAAGTTGGCTGTGTGTCAGCTGGCTTGCTGTGGTGCCTGCCATACTGGCGCTGGTGATGATGGTCTATGCCGCCAAGTACATAGGCTCGACGCCTACCGCCATTATGGGTGCCCTTGAACCGACAACAGCTGTCTTGATAGGCATATTCCTTTTCGGCGAGCCGTTCACCTCGCGCTTGGCCATCGGCATAGCCCTAATCTTCGCAGCGGTAATCATTATTGCCCTCAAAAGCAATAAAAAAGAAAAGACGACGTTAAGTTGAAATAATCTTAATTGTTCACTTTAACTCCATTCAACCTCCTTAATATAAACTTTTTTATCACCCACCATAAATGTCACATATAACCCTCCTACTGATATTCCTTCTTGGCGCAATGGGCATCTCGTTCCTCTGCTCCATCCTTGAGTCGGTGCTGATGTCTACGCCGCTGTCGTACATCACGATGCGTGAGGACGCTGGCTTCAAGCCCGCCAAGCGTTTCAAGGAATACAAGACCGACAACGGCAAGCCTATTGCCGCCATATTGTCGCTCAACACAATAGCCAACACCATAGGTGCCGCCGGCGTGGGTGCACAGGCCGCAACCTTCGGTGGTAACTGGTTCGGCATTATGTCGGCGCTCACCACAATCCTGATTCTTATCTTTTCCGAAATCATACCCAAGACCATAGGTACGACCTACTGGAAACGTTTGATGGGCTTCACGGCACGCACGATAAGGGTTCTGATAGTGCTGATGTATCCGTTGGTGCTGCTGATTGGCCTGCTCACCAAACTCTTCTCGCGTCGCGGAGAAGACGAGACCACCGTCAGTCGCGAGGAAGTGGCCGCAATGGCTGACGTTGGCGAGGACGAAGGCGTTCTGGACGAGGACGAGAACAAGATTATACAGAATGTCATCAAGCTCGACGACGTGAAGGCATACGACGTGATGACACCCCACTCGGTGGCTGCTGTCGCGCCCGAGTCGATGACACTCAAGGAGTTCTACAAGGTGGAGGAATACAGTCACTTCAGCCGTATTCCTGTCTATGCCGACGATCCCGAATACATCACCGGCTACATCCTGCGCAGCGACGCCCTCGAGGACCTGGCCGAAGACAAGTTCAACAAACGTCTGAAGGACATAAAACGCGACATTCCGCTGTTCAACGAGGAGAAATCTGTTAGTGAGATTTGGGACTCACTGCTCAAGCACAAGGAGCAGATTGCCATCATTATAGATGAGTACGGCGGATTTCAGGGCATCCTGACGCTCGAGGATATCATAGAGACCATTCTCGGCCTCGAAATCATTGACGAGAACGACGAGGTAAGCGATATGCAGCAGTTTGCCCGTGAACGCTGGAAACAGCGTCAGCGCCGTTTCAAGAGCATACGCCTGCCCGAAGACGAAGAGAACGGAGAACGAAGAACGGAGAACGAAGAACAGGAAACTGAAAGCTGAAACCGTAGGGGCTTACCCCTGTGTAATCCCTAAACATAATGGCTTACCCCGTGTAAGCCCAATCAATAAAGAAGCGTCTGCCAAATAAAAACGAAATTAAAAATGAACATTGCAGCATTGGTCTCAGGAGGTGTTGACAGCTCGGTCGTGGTGCATCTGCTCAAGGAGCAGGGCTTCACGCCCGACATCTTCTATATCCGCATCGGTATGGAGGACGAGGAAGGCTATATCGACTGCCCTGCCGAGGAGGACATAGAGATTACTTCCTATATTGCAAAGAAGTACGGCTGCCGCTTTGAGGAGGTCAACCTGCACAAGGAGTATTGGGACAACGTGGTGAGCTACACCATAGAGTCGGTTCGCAAAGGCCTCACGCCCAATCCCGACGTGATGTGCAACCGAATGATTAAGTTCGGTGCCTTCATCGACAAGCGAGGTGAAGGCTACGACCACGTGGCAACAGGGCATTACGCAACAACTGAAACTGTTGACGGCATTACATTTCTGGCCACGGCCAAGGATCCCGTCAAGGACCAGACAGACTTCCTTACTCAGCTAACCTATCCTCAGATAGCCAAGGCGATGTTCCCTATCGGCAATATGATGAAGAGCGAAGTGAGGACTATTGCATCAGCGGCACATCTGCCTTCTGCCGACCGCAAGGACAGCCAGGGCATATGCTTCCTTGGCAAGATCAATTACAACGACTTTCTGCGTCGCTATCTGGGTGAGAAGGAAGGCAAGATTGTTGAGCTCGAGACAGGTAAGGTGCTTGGAACCCACAAAGGCTACTGGTTCCACACCATCGGACAGCGCAAAGGACTGTTCCTCAGCGGTGGTCCTTGGTTCGTTGTAAAAAAGGACATAGAAGAGAACGTGTTATACGTCAGTCAAGGCTACACGCCCGAAGCCCAGTACGGCAAGGAAATCAACCTGCTGGGGTTCCACTACCTCAGCGCCGACATCTGGAACACACCCGCCGACGGCAGCCCCGTTGACGGCTGGAGCGTTGATGTGAAATTCAAGATACGCCACACACCCGACTTTGCCCAAGGTCACCTGACCCGCGTCAGCGACCCCGTCTACGGCACCCTGTACCACCTGAGCAGCGACACCAAGATTCAGGGCATTGCCGCCGGCCAGTATGCATCAATCTACGACAACGACGCCCATCTGATGGTCGCCTCGGGGATGATAATCTGACTAAACCCTTGCAATAAAAAAAACAAGCGGCAGATCGTTGAGGATTGCCGCTTTATTGCATTCTCCAGCCTTGTCAGAGTCATATGTTGAGCATCAACAGGGCCTGCCAGTCCAATAATTGTTTCGAAAAAAAATTTGCGAAAATACACATTTCTTTGATAATACAGTGATTTTTCCTATACATTTATAGAGTTTTCAACTCTATACCATCAATTTTGCTTACTTGTATGTTACAGTCGATAATACTCGATGCGTGATGTTGAGTGATGCCGTTGAATAGCTGTAGTAAATACAACATAATTGAAATATTTTCTCTCCATTATGTAAAAAAACTTGATTATTTGTTACCAATAAAAATGAGAAGACAAAAAGTTGGTCGTCTCTGTTTTGTTGCATTCGGGAAGTCGCAGGTTCGTCTCGTGCAGCGAAACAGAATGTGAATCAGGAATCTGCAAAAATAATAAACAATACAAAAATGGATAGAAAAATCAAAAAAATTGCAATGCTGTTCTTTGTTGCAGCAACTGTTATCTCTTTTGGCGCCTGCGGCGAAAAAGAAGAAGGTAATGAGCAACCCACCGACGACTGGGCACAACTGATAAACACACATTGGAGTTATTCAGATGAGGACGATGATGTGAGTGTCTATGTCGATTTCGAAGATTGGAAAAGAGTTCACGTCAACAAGACGTATATGGACGATGGAATGTTGACCCAGGACCTCTACGACGGAACCTATACCTACTCGGCAGGCAACGGTACAATGACTTTATATAACGATTTCTCCTCGTTTTCCACTTTTGAAACCACTTTTAAGATTAGCGGTTCAATTTTGACTCTCAACCTCAAAGGCAAGACGTTCTCCTTGACTCAGGAATAATGTGAATCCATAATGTCCGCCGGCAGGACCGGGAATGGTCAAGTCGTTACTCTTCGACACGCTGAAGCGTTACGTTTAGAGTCTTGGTGGCTGAGCCTTCATACCAGTGGCCGTCGCCGCCGGTGAGTTCGGAATGGTCGAAATAGACATCTTCCGTTTTAGCCTCAAAAAGACCATTCTCGGTGCTGTCAATATCCGTGAAAACCACCTCGAAATGTGTGGT
>JAEEMK010000037.1 GCA_016283175.1 Bacteroidales bacterium | reverse complement strand
TTTTCATATTAATTATGTAATTTAATTATCTAATAATTTAAAGGCGCAACTATACTTTATGCTTTTTGTTCTTTTACGGATAAACATCCAAAAGGTTTCGTTTTACAAAAAAGATTATAAAAGATAACGAGTATTCTGATAAACCGACGGCAGCTTAGGCGGGATGACAATCTTGAAGCAGTATCTGATGTACCCCTCAAGCGAACCAAAGCTGAATCCCGTCTTGTACACACCGAGTTTACTGGTAGTCAAGTCATAAGCAACACCAATCTTCATCTTGTCCCAGTTCACGCCAGCCAAGAACGACACAGCGTCCTGGAAGCGGTAGCTGACACCGCCCCAAAACAGGTTCTGGTATTCCAGCAGGCAGGAGGCATCAAATTGGAAGACCGAAAAATCGGCGGTGCGGACAAGCACCGACGGTTTCAGTCTGAACGAAGGGTTGGAAGGAAGCACATATTCATATCCGCCAAGCAGATAGAGGACCCTGCTTGTCCGGAAATTCAAGACGTCACTGTGAGTGCCAAGAAAATTCTTGAGCGAGAAGCCAAAATAGTATGTGCCCGGCACCTGGTAGTATACGCCGAGCGAAGCATCAATCAGAAAATCGCTGACATCATCGTTGTTCAGCAACGGGTCGGTCGTCGACGTAGGGATATTGTTCGGGTTGCCATCCATATCGCTCGAGCCGAAAAGACCGCCCTTACGGGTAATGCTGTAGAAATTACCCTCGATACCGGCCGAAAGGTTGCCAGGACCCCAGTAGATTCTGAAAGCATAGTCGAAGGCACCGCTGATAGTCGAGTTGTAACCAATCTTGTCGGCATAAAGCGTGAAACCCAGACCGCCGTGCAGAATCTTCACAGGCGAATCAAACGAAAAGAGATAGTCTGTCGGCAGCGAACCAGGATCGCCACCGGGTGTCGGCGCGTCCAGACGGAGGCCAAGCCACTGCCCTCTATACATAATCGAACCGCACATCGAACCAGAGCTACCTGCATAGCCAGGGTTAACGGCAAGACGATTGAACATATATTGCGAGAACTGAACCTCCTGCTGGGAATAGCCAACAAATGAAAATCCCAATATCAAAAGTAAAATTGATATGTTTTTTTTGATTCCGATTTTCATCTTGTTTAATTAGTTAATATATTATAACACTTTTATTTCTAACAACATACAGCCAAAAACGCTTTGCTCGGACTTGCCAAGACAAAGTACTTTTTGACTTGCAAAGATAATAAGAATAATCTATTTATCGCAACTTTTTTGAAAAAAATTATTAAAAAAATATATACCTCGCTGTATATCAGACAGAAAAGTTTTCACCGAACAACATTGCAAAAATTGCCGGAAAACCATAAAAAAACAGGCCTGCAAAGAGGTCTGGCACAACCGGATTTCGGAGTGGCGGAACACACCCGAAAAGCACAAAAAGATCCAGCTATTTTGTCTCCACAATCCTAATGTTCGGGAACAGGGCTCCAAGCTCTTTCTTGACCAGCTCGGCACGCATACGGCTCTGCGCAATGGCAAGCACAGCCACTACATTGCCCGATGAGGCGTTAGGTCTGTATTCCACCTGGTCCTGATAGAAAATCGGCAGCCTCTCCACGCGCTTCTTCGCCTCCTCAAGATTTCGGCACTGAAACAACTCCAAATCAAATAGTTTACCTATATCCTGCCTTGCATCACGAAAGCCCTTGTCAAAGTATTCGCGCAGCCGTCCCTCCCTCAAAACGTCGAGCAACTTGTCCTGCATCTCCCACGCGACAAGATAGCGCGGCGGCAACACCTCAACGTGCACCGTATGCGACTTAATATCAATCTGTTGTGCTGCCTTACGCGTCAAGTCTATAATGTTGTGTCTCGGGCATCGATCATTCACACGCACAATAACCTGCTTGCCGTTCTTGGGGTTGGTCACGAGCAGTAGGGTTCCGAATTTGAACGTCTTGTGCGCTGCCGTGTACTTGTCCTGCACAAAGACCTCGCCGCTGCTGGTCTTGCGACCCACAAATTTGTCGCTGTAGTAGGTGCCTCGCATAGTGTGCCTCGTCGTCGTATCGGTCGACGAGACTGTCTGTGCCGTTGCCGGCAGCGTCGCCGCCACAAACAACACAGTTAAAACCACACTATGCAAAAGCTTGTATTTCATTGACTACCAATTTACCGCATCCTTATGAAACCATTTGTCCTGCAGACGTAAAGTCTGCTCTATAACATCGCGCACACAGCCTTTTCCACCGCCGTAGATTGAGATATAATCGGCTATTTCCTTAATCTCCTCAGCCGCGTCTGCCGGGCATACCGCCACACCGCAATGAGTCATAATCTCATAGTCAGGTATGTCGTCGCCCATACACATCACCTCACTCTCTTTCAGCCCGTTCTCCTCCAAAAAGCGCCTGTACGTCTCCATCTTGTTGGCGCATCCGGTATAAATCTGCGTCACGCCGAGCGACTCCATCCTATTGTTGATACTCAGCGATGTAGCGCCCGAAATCAAGGCGATGATATAACCCTTCTTCACAGCATATTGTATTGCGTAGCCGTCCTTGATATTGCCGCAACGAACCGTTTCGCGGTCGGCATACATCCATACGCTGCCGTCGGTCATAACGCCATCGAAATCAAACACAAAAGCCTTGATGTCGTGCAGTTTGGATTTATAGTTCATATCTTGGTTTGCATTTCAGTTAAACTCCAGTTTTGTTTTTCTTGCCGCGTCAGCATATTTCAACACACGCTCATACACGTCTCGCCAGCCCTGCCAGCCGAAGTCCTCGCACAGGCTCTGGTTGTGCCACAGCAACGAAAGAACGCCGCCCACGCCCTTCAC
>JAEEMK010000036.1 GCA_016283175.1 Bacteroidales bacterium | reverse complement strand
GAGTACCCTCACACACGGTTGGAAATACGCGCTTGCCATCATTCTCTCACTAATCATCGCAGGTATTTTTTCAATTGTTGCAGGATGGCTGCACGAAGAGCTGTACGACAACCTGCGTTTTTCCGACCCCGACAGTCTCAACCTGACGCGCGATTTTGTTGTTGCCGTCTTTGCTGTGTTGATTTCCATTACGCTGTTCAGCCTTATGCACCGTCAGCAAATACGCATTGAAAAGGAAAAACTGCAAACCGAGAACCTGATGGTGCGCTATGAAGCTCTTGAAAACCAACTGGACCCGCATTTCCTTTTCAATTCGCTCAACACGCTCAGCGGACTTATCGGCAGCGACGACGACAAGGCGCAGCAGTACCTGCAGCAGCTGGCTTCTACCTACCGCTACATTATGCAGGGCAAACGTATGGTGATGCTTGATGACGAATTGACATTCGTCGACTCATACTGCCAAATGATGCAGATACGCTACGGCAACAACCTACAGGTGGAACGGCACATTGACAACCGCTATCTGCACTATCAAATCATACCAATAAGCATACAGTTGCTCATCGAAAATGCGATAAAACACAATATTGTCAGTGCACGCCATCCCCTCACCATAAGCCTTGAAACCACCAACAAAGGCACTTTCCGCGTCAGCAACCCGATGCAGCCAAAACAGGAAGACACCGGCAACAATGGCCTTGGGCTTGCCAACCTCGCAAAACGATACCAACTGCTTTGCCGCCAAGAAGTGGTCATCAGCAACAGCGGCAACACATTTTCAGTAGAAGTACCACTAATCGAACCCCTGCAAGCAGCCAAGATTATGAGCAGCCAACCGAATGGGAACGACAAAAACTGAACATTTAAACTTTCAAACCAATACACACAAAAATGAAAGCCATCATAGTTGAAGACGAACAAATTGCAGAACAGAATCTCCGCCGCCTGCTGGCAGAGGTGAAGCCTGATACAGAAATAGCGGCAACATTCCAAACCGTCGAGGAGACAGTTGAGTATTTTACCGACCTAGACACACAGTTGCACCCTGCCTATCCCGACATCGTCTTTATGGACATCCACCTCGCCGATGGACTTGCATTCCATATCTTCGACAGCGTCACCATACGTTGCCCCATCGTTTTCACCACCGCCTACGACGAATACGCGCTCGACGCTTTTAAAGTCAACAGCATCGACTATCTGCTGAAACCCATCAGCAAAGACGACCTGGCACGAGCCATCGACAAAATCAAAATCCTTTTCCACCACAGCGAAGAATCACAAAAAAGCTCTCCGGCATTAAGTCCTGAAGTCATTTCAAAAATGATGGAAATGATGCCACCGCGCAAATACAAGTCCCATTTCCTGTTGCCTGTTCGCGACAAACTGGTGCCGCTGCCAGTCGACGACATCGCCTATATTTTTGTCGACGAAAAACTCACTCACGTCGTAACCTTCAGCGGACAGTCATTCCTCCTCGACAAACCACTCGATGCCGTCTACGCCCAACTCAACCCAGCACACTTTTTCCGCGCCAACCGCCAGTATATCATTTCTCACCGCGCCGTCAAGGATATCTCCATATGGCCACTCAGCAAGCTGCACGTCACCCTGACCGTCTCAACGCCCGAAAAGATCATCATCTCGCGTGCCCGCACTTCCGAGTTCAAGGACTGGTATACAGCCTGAACATACTGATATATAGCAATATTCATTATGTGTAATGCCTTTGTGGCATTCCCTTTTTTTGCTGACAAAAGGGCAGAAAACCTGCCACAGCAAAAACCGTGCCAAAAAACCGACATCCGGTACGCCGTTTCGCGATAAGCTGTTGATAACCCCAAAAAACAGGCAAAAATCGCCAAATTTTAACGTCCTGATTTCCATATATCATCTTCCTATCAAAGTTTACTCAAAGTTTTACCAAAGTTTACACAAAGTCTACTGTTGAAAACTTTGATAGGAATTTGTATGGACTTTGTGCCGAAATAAGCATAGCACGGACCTTGGGGTGGCCGATGCCATCCCATCCCGTCGTTTTTCAGATCGTGTTCAGATTACTTCATATACTCTTTGGCATACTCGACATAATGCGCCGCATTGTCCGTCTGGCCGGAACTTGTGGGCTTTATGTATCGGGCCGGGACGCCGCCCCAAATCTCGTGGGGCGGTATTTTTGTGCCTTGCAGCACCAGCGCACCGGCGGCGACAATGGCGCCTTCACCCACCTCGCAATGGTCGAGTAGCGTGGCGCCCATACCGATGAGGGCGCCGTTGTGGATGGTGCAGGCGTGGACGGTGACGTTGTGGCCTATGGTGACGTCGCTGCCGATGTGGGTCGGGCCGGTGTCGTGGGTCACGTGTACGCACGAGCCGTCCTGTATGTTGGTGCGGTCGCCGATGGTGATGGGCGCCACGTCGCCGCGCACGACGGCGTTGAACCACACCGAGCATTGGTCGCCCAGCGTGACGTCGCCCACAAGGGTGGCGTTCTCGCTGAAGTAGCATTCCTTGCCCCAGCGCGGCGAAAGTCCTTTATATGATTTGATTAAAGCCATATCTTCCTGGTTTTTGAAAGTGCAAAGATACGCAAATAATCTGGTTTTAAGCGGCGTTTGGCATCTAATGGAAAAGTTTTTTTCGCCGAATGCAAATTTATTTGTATCTTTGTAGGTTGTTTTTACAATGGAAAATTAATAAAAAAATAACAATAAAATATTGTAATTATGTACACTAAATTCCAACAGCATCTTCAGAAAGAGCTGGCCGATATCGAGGCCGCCGGTCTTTACAAACACGAACGCATAATCGAGAGCCCCCAGGGTGCCGAGATTATGGTC
>JAEEMK010000005.1 GCA_016283175.1 Bacteroidales bacterium | reverse complement strand
GTTAAGTTGTTTCTCTACTGATGTAAGCTTTTTCAGGATGTCGCCATACTGCTCTTCAGATATATATCCCACATTTTTTGAAATCAACAGTTGTGTTTCAGTTTCAAATGCAGAACCCAACGCAATACTTAGGAAGTGAGAAAATTCACCATCGGAGACTCTTCCTGCGCCTTCCGCAATATTGGAACTGATGGAAACAGCAGACCTTTGCATTTGGTCGCACAATCCCTTTTTCTCAAACCACGGCATATAGCTTGTTATTGTATAAATATGTGTCGCCAAATCCACGGCATCTTTCCAAACGCTATAATCTCTGAAGTTGCGTGCTCCCATTGTATCTGAAGTTAAAGTTAGGGTTAAAGTTAAGGTTTTTAATAAATTGAACCAGTATTGATGACGGGCGATGCACTCTCGTCGGCGCAGAGGACCACAAGCAGGTTGCTCACCATCGTTGCTTTCTTCTCCTCGTCGAGCTGCACCACCTCGCGCTCGCTCAGCTTGTTCAGAGCCAGTTCTACCATCGACACGGCACCCTCGACAATCTTCTCGCGGGCTGAGATGATAGCGTCGGCCTGCTGACGGCGCAGCATAACGCTGGCGATCTCGGCAGCATAAGCCAGGTAGTTGATGCGTGCTTCGACAATCTCGATACCTGCAATGCTCAGGCGGCTGCGGAGCTCCTCTTCAAGCTGGTTGTTGATCTCCTCGGCACCGCTGCGCAGGGTCAGCTCCGTGCTGTTGTGGTCGATGTTGTCGTAGGCGTAGTGGCCAGCCACCTTGCGCAGGGCGGCGTCACTCTGCACGTGCACAAAGCTGTCGTAGCCCTTCAACTGCGGCTGGGTCTGCTGCGCCTGTTCGCCGTGCTGTGCCGTCGACGTCAGCGTGTCAACATCGATGTCGAACACAGCCTTGTAGGTGTCGGCGATTTTCCACACCAGCACCAAGCCAATCATAATCGGGTTGCCGTTCTTGTCGTTCACCTTGATGGGAGGCACATCCATATTACGTGCGCGTAACGATATTTTACGCTTGGCGTAGAAGGGATTGACCCAGAAGAAGCCGTTCTGGCGCACCGTGCCGCTGTAGCGACCGAAGAATGTCAGCACACGGCTCTGGTTCGGCTGGATAATCATAAAGCCGACACAATGAAGGATGTAAACGAAGGTCAGCACGATACCGCCCAGTATCGGCAACAGCACCAGCGCCGTCGGCTCGCCGTTCTCAGGGTTGATCATTCCGTCCAAACCGGCCACCCAGATAATCAGCAGGATGAATCCGACCAGCATCACAAGGTTCAGGAAAAGGTGCAGGAATCCGTTGTTCTTGCCCGACAATTGTCTGTTAAACTCTTTTGTTTCCATTGTTTTTTGTTTTAATTTTGCTTTAATAACCTGATAATAATTGTTTTCTGTTGATAATTTGTTTTGATATCATTTTGATATCATAATGCAAAAGTACAACCTTTTTTGAAACTACCAAAAAAAATCGCAAAAAATTTTATTACACAATAAAAAAAAACACCCTACGTTATGAGAAAACTATTCATTATACAATAACAATGATTATTTCCGCATTACTGATCATAACTCTTGTACTGACTTGCATACTCATTCTCTTCCGCGTGCTGCGCGGCGAGAGTTTCCACGATATTCGCAAAGAAATAAAAGAGCTGAAGGCACAGGATGTGCCGCACTATTTTCTGCGCTCGCTGAAAATAGTGTTCTCCTTCAAGCCAGGCTACACGCGCAAGCAAAAGAAAGCCCAAAAAGAAGAGAAGCAAGAAGATTAGAGGGTTTCACTGTTCTCGTACTTCCTTACAAGGCTGAGGTACCACACCAACAGCGCCATCGATGTAACTGCACCGCTGGCGGCAAAGAGCAATATTGCCAGACGGAAGTCGCCGTAATGCAGGCCAACAAGAATCGCCACTATTCGCAAAACAAACAGAGCTATATAAAACAAAAACTCTGTGCGCTGGCGTGAGAAAACATTGGCGATGAACATCAGCGATGTCGAGGTCAGCATAACATATACCCACGGCAAAAGGCACCGGATGTAGTATTCGCTGCCAGCCCAACGGTCACCGAAAACAAAGCCGAAAATATCGCCGCCGAAAATGAAGCCCACTACAAACAGCGGCAAAGCCACAGCGTTGACAACAAGTATGAAGCGATGTATGTCGGCCCGTATGGTCTTGTGTGCACGCACCTTCTCCGCAACACGCACATAAAGCAGTTTCTCAAACGCAGTATTGAAGATGTTTATCGGTCGGAAAGTACAGGTCAGCGCAATCGAGAACAATCCCACCTCGGCCTTGTCGAAATACAGTGCCAGCCAAAGGAACGGCAGATTGTACGACAAGCTGTTTACAAAGTCCTTGGGCATCGTGAACAGCGGAAAGTTGCGAAACCTCTTAGCTGCCGCGCCACGTTCGTCGCGACCTATGTTGCGCGGCAGGTCAAGACGCCTGCAGCGCCAGGCAAGATTGACGTTGGCGCACATACGTCCCAACACCGTACCCAGGGGAAGACCAATGCTGTGCCAAATTGTAGCCACAAGACGCGGCAAGCCGAAAAGTACCTTTAAAAGCACTCCCGACGTAGATCCGACCACCTCGGAAAGGGCAATGCTGCGGAACTTGCGGAAACGATTCAGCATCTGCGAATATACACGCGAAGTGCCGCAGAAGTATACCATTGGCGGAATCAGCAACGCCAGCTGGAAATTGATTTCTCTTCCCTGGACCTTAACGTCCAAAAGGCACAGCACCAGCAGTACCGTCAACAGCACAAACGAGATGATGGCATTGAGCCTCAAGGCAAGACGGCTGACGGCAGAGGCCTCGCGGTCGTTGTCAGCCAGCACTATGGCCAGTTCATATTTGCAGGTGCTGACGATGACAAGCACCTCGATATATGAAAAAAAGATATTGTATAGGCCAAAATCCTCGGGCGTGAAAAGCCGAGTCAACACAAGGTAGGAAGCGAAAGCAATAATCTGTGCCCATACATTGCCCGACACAAGCGTGATACCGTCGCGCAAAAACGCAGAATCCTTGATGTTGAATTTCGACTTCATAAATCACACCTGGTCTAAATGATTATTGTCTTTAAGTTCCGTCACAACGTTCCATTGTATTTCCGCAACACCCACTCTGCCGTCAACAACAGCAGGATAAAGATAAGAATCAGCGGCAGATTGAGCATATCGCTGTACGATGTCTCGCTGTAGACAATGGTCTTCAAATCGTCGCGTTGCCGCAGCATTTCAGCGATGTTGCCGACATTGTGAGCATCAACCATCGCACCGTCGGTAGTGGCCGACAATGTGGCCAGCAGCGAATGGTCGGCGACAGTGTTCATCGCCTCAAGCTGAAGATCCTCGACCAGAAACGCCCCCGAGGCACTGTAGCTGCGACCGTTAAAATGCGTCGAGGCTGTGTAGCTGTAGCTTCCCGGCGGCAGAATGCCAAGATTGATGCCGTAACCCGTAGCAGTACGATTAAGTATGTATTTGCTGCCTTCCGGTGAATTCTGGTTACGTACATTAAGTTCGACATCGGGTTGGTTGACAGGTTCATAGCTGTCATTGTAAAGCTGTGCCTCGACGACCACAGCCTCCGATTGCGCAAAGATGTTCTTGGCTTGAACACTGAAGCGCTCGTTGTTGGCGCGCAGAGCAGTGAATACCACCAGCTTGTTGATAAAAGCATCGAAATTGCCGTGACTCTGGTTGGCCTGCCAATCAGCCAATCGCCAACGCCACAGTCCCTCGCCGGCTATGAAGGCGTAGCGATGCTCCTGCTGCTGCGTAACAGCCACGAGCGGCTGCCCCGAGTTGACGCTGCCGATACGGGCCGTGAAGAGCGTCTGGGCATTGCCGCCAAGTTTGTATTCGCCAAACGGCGACAGCAACGGCGGGAATTGGGCAATGCGCTGCGCAACGTCGTCGTCAAGCGTGAAGAAAGTGAAATTCTTGTTCTGCAATGGCGACACCTCGTTCTGGCGGTCGATTCGGGCATAGATTTCAAGACCCGTATGCAGACTGTTGAGTCGCGCCAAGTCGGTCTGGCTTCCGACAACAAACAAGGCAGGAGTTCCCGACTGCAGCAGTCGTGCAAGGTCGAGTCCCACCCCTGCGGTGCGCGACGGCAATTGATGGAAAATCAATAGATTGTAGTCACGCGGATTCTTGTTGAAATCGGCGGCAAGGAAAGTTTCGACTTCATAGTTGGCATTGTTGCCTATAGCCGCCCTCAATGCGGCAACATCGGGATGGGGCGCAGCGGCAACGATGGCAATCTTCTGATGGCCGTCGATGACCTCGATTGGGATTACACGACGGTTGTTGCGCACCGACTTCTCGCCATCAAGGGGGACGATCTCGACAATATAGTTGTGCAGGCCCGCACGGTCGGCGTCTATGGTGATGCTCTCGGTTGTCGAGAAACGCGAGTCAGTGAACTGCAACGGTTTGGAGAAAAGCTTACGGCCGTCGAGGCTTACATTCAACATCGACGAACGCCCTTGAAGCCGGTCGGCCGAGACAGTGATTTCAAGCGGGAAACTGTTGCCAAGATAGGCTATGCGGTTGAACCTTGCATTGGCCACGGCGGCATCGGGATAGACCGTAGTGTCGCCCATCGCAACAGTATAGACAGGGAAAGTGAGCACCGAAGCGGCATTCACAGGGTTGGCACCAACGTTGTAGATACCGTCGGAAGCCACCACAACGGCACCGACATTGCGGTTGTAGTAGCGTTCGCCAATGTCGGTCAACAGATTGGAGATGTCGGTCGACTGATCGGAGAAAACCAATTGGTTGCCACCACCCTCACCCACTTGCTGCACTTCCGTGCCAAAAACAAGGCGTTGCACATCGTAGTCGTTAGAAAGCTCGTCGGCCAAACGGTCCATCTGGGCCAAATAGTCGCCGTGGTAGTAAGCCGAATCGCGGCAATAGTCCAGCGATTTGCTGTTGTCCTGCGCCAGAACGACGATAGGCTTCTCGCGGCGGTTCGACTCGTGTTTGACCAGCGGCGAAAATAGCAGGAAAGCTATGACTGTCACTGCCACGGCTCGCAGCAGCGAAAGCACTACGGAAAGCCCACGAGGAAAGTCGCGCTCAGCCTTGCGCCGCATCCGCAGCCAATAGAGCACCAAAGCGTAAGCTGCACCAAGCAAAAGGCAGAAAACAAGAAAATACCAAGGATAGTCTATGATGATGGACACGAAACTGCGTTTTTGAATTTTGAATAAATAACTACAAAAAAAACGTTTTATTATCCGTCAAGCAAAAAAGAGTTGTAGCAAATTCAAATACGCAACGGGTTACGCCGCGACTCTTATCCACGCTATTCTTCAGCCGACACACAATTGGGTGCACCCCACGGTATTCATACGACAGTAAGATTTGGTAGTGCGGTCTAATGGTGCGGTTTGATGGTGCGACACACCCCGCCCTTCGGGCACCCCTCTCCGAGAGGGGATGGCGCAGTGCGATACACTGACGTTTACATTATAGTCAATTGATAATCCCCTGATAATATTGACAATCCGCGTAAAGCATTATTGCCAATTGATAATACTGAAAATCTACGTAATGCGGCAGCCCATCCCTTTTAAAATCAACACCCTGCGGCGTTACATTTTTCAACACGTCACAATTGATTCTTTTTGGTACAAAGGGGTTATTTTCAATACACCTTCCTCGGCATATGTACAGTATTTGTACAGTATATGTACAGTATATGTACGCTTCAGAAGCGTACATATACTGTACATATACTGTACAAATACTGTACATATGCCAGGGGAAGTATATCGAAAGCACCTTTTTCAACCATAATGAAACATTATGAAATACGGGTCGTTTTTTGTTTGCATTTTTGAGCTGCATTTTTGTCAAAAAACATCATAAATAAAATTAATCTATAAAATAAATTTTGCCGTTCCAACCTTTTGTCGTAATTTTGTAGATTAATTTACTCGTATTATGCAGTTCAAAGATATTAAACGCCAAACAGTTACAGCAAACCACCTGACCGAAATTATCGATTCGGGACGTGTGAGCCACACACAATTGTTTCTGGGCGAGACCGCTTCGGGCAGTCTGGCGCTGGCCATTGCCTATGCTCAATATCTGAACTGCGAACACCGTCAGCACTACGACGGCAACGGTCCCGACGGCCTTCGCGCCGACTCGTGCGGCGAATGCCCGTCGTGCAAGAAATACCAGCAACTTTCACATAGCGACCTGCATCTCTATTTCCCCTACGCGGCAACATCGCAGGTAAAGGGCCAGGGCATCTCGGCGGCAGACTTCCAAGGTGAGTTCCGCGAGTTTCTGAATGCGAAACATCAAACTGGCACACTGGACGAATGGTACGAGTTTATGCAGATTGAGAACAAGCAGGGTATGATCCGCGAACGCGACGCCGACGACATAGTGCGCACACTGGGGCTGAAATCGTACGAAGGAGGTGGCAAGGTGGCTATAATATGGATGGCCGAAAAGATGAACCTGACGACCGCCAACAAAATATTGAAATGCCTCGAGGAACCGACACCCAACACACTGATTGTGCTGGTGGCCGAAAGCACCGACAAAATGCTTAGCACCATCATTTCGCGCACCCAGCTGGTAAAGATACGCACCATCAGCAACGGATTTCAAAACGTCAGCGATGAATTCCGCAGCCTTTATGTAACCTGGATGCGGCAGCTGTTCAAACTGAATATGGCATCGCTGTCGGCGTGGGTCGACACGATGAACAGCAAAAGCCGCGAAGTGCAGAAGCAGTTCCTGCTCTTCGCACAGGAGTCGATTCGCGACTCGTTTCTGTGCAACAACGCAGGCCTGCCGTCGCAGATAGACTTCGGCGACGAAAAATTCAACGCATCATTCCCGGCAATGATTACGGAACGTAACATCGAACTGCTTAACAACGCTTTCAACGAAGCCATCTTCGCCATCGAGCGCAATGCCTACGGCAAGATAGCCTTTATGGAACTGTCGTTCCGTATCAGCAAGGCGCTGAAGAAAAGGTGATTTCAACATTAACTAAGACTTTCACAACACAATATACATCATTTTCTTATGAACAAAGACGACAAAAACAACAATATTAACCAGCCAACACCCAACGAAAGCGAACGCATAGAGCAGCAAGAGACTGTGCAAAACAGCGCAGCCAGCACCGCCGCCATTGAGGAAGAGGAAGACTATGTAGCCACAGCCGAGGAGATGGAGGCTTTCATCAAAAGCCGCCGCGAGAAACAAAAAGCCAGCAAACAAAATGAAAAGCAGCTGAATGACTACGACACTGAGGAGGAGATAGACTACGAGGCCAGCGGCAGCGCTATGGACCCCTATCTGGAGCCCGACCCCAAGCTGCCAAAGGTGGAATACAAGGAGCCGCTGTACCTGTCGCGAGGCTGCAACCACCAGCCCGAAAGCTACGTACCCGTAAGCGAGACCGAACTGCGCAGCTGCTGCAAAGTGGGCGCCTGCAACTGGATGAAAGGCATTCGCCAGCCGATGGAAAAGCCCTTCGATTGTGTTGAAGTACGCTTCAAAAACAATCGCAAGGAGTTCTTCCGCCTGCCGGACGGCATCGACGTAAGCGACGGCGACATCGTTGCCGTGGAGGGCATACCGGGCCACGACGTGGGCATAGTAAGCCTTACCGGCGAGGTGTGCCGCATCCAGATGGAAAAAAAGAAGATAAATCCCGAGTCGGAAAGCATCAAGAAACTGTTCCGCCGGGCAAAGACAAGCGACATTGAACGCTGGACGGCAGCAATAAAGGAAGAAGAATCAGCGCTCAAGAAAACACGCCATATAGCCGAAGAAATGGGTCTGGTGATGAAAGTCAACGATGTGGAATACCAAGGCGACCACTCGAAAGCCATTTTCTATTACACGGCCGACGACCGCGTAGACTTCCGCAACCTCATCAAAGTGCTTGCGGAACAGTTCCACGTGCGCATCGAGATGAAGCAGATAGGCGTGCGCCAAGAGGCCGGGAAAGTTGGTGGCATAGGCACCTGCGGCCGCGAATTGTGCTGCAGCACCTGGCTGACGAACTTCAAGTCGGTGACCACCAGCGTGGCCAAAGCCCAGCAGATACTCCCCAACCCACAGAAACTGGCAGGACAGTGCGGCAAGCTGAAATGCTGCCTCAACTTCGAATATGCCGTCTATGTCGACGCCCTCAAGAAGTTTCCGCCGGCCAACACACCCATACGCTTCAAGAAAGGTCTGGCACTGTACAAAAAGACCGATGTCTTCCGCGGCATTATGTGGTACGCCTATGAAGGCGAAAGCGATCTCTATGCCATCACCGCCGAGAACGTGAAGAAGATCATCGAGATGAACCTGAACCAGGAATATCCCGAGAAACTTGAAGACTATCAGGTCGAGCTGATGTCGACGGCTGCGCTGGCACAGGAATCGAGCGAAGCAGAATTCGACCGCGAGCTGAAACTTATGGCCGACGACACAAGCAGCGACACTACGACAACAGCCAGCGACAAACAGCAACGCGCCCGCGACAAAGACCGCGACCAACGCAACAAAGGCAACCGCGACAGACGACAGCCACGCGACCCCAAACCCCATCGCGACAACAACGAGCCAAGAGAGCCACGCGAGCAGCGTGAACATCGCGAACACAGAGAGCCCCGACAGCAACGTGACAACCGCAACCAACGCGACAACAACCGCAACAAAAAGAAAAACGATGAATAAGCGAATCATACCGATACTTATAAGCCTGATGCTGCTTGTGGCGGCGTGCGACCCCGATGTGCTTTACAACGAGAATATGCGCATCGACGAGAAGGGCTGGAATATGAACGACGAACTGGTGTTCAACATCGACGCCGAAGACACCAGCCAGACCTATCTATGCTGCATAGACATACGCAACCGCAACGATTACGCCTATTCCAACATCTATTTCTTCATCAAAACAATCTATCCTGACGGCAGCATAGCCGCCGACACCAATATCGAGTTCCAACTTGCCGAACGCGACGGCCGATGGCTTGGCAAAGACAACGGACGCTACATCGACGGACGCTATCCGTTCTGCTATTTCCACTTCCCGCAGCAAGGAAGCTACCAGTTCGTCGTTCGCCACGCAATGCGTGACACCGTGCTGCAAGGGATCAAAAACATTGGACTTCACATAGAAAACACCGGGAAATAACTATGGCACAATACAAGAAAAAGAAAAAAACATCCTCAGGCAAAGACGCCAAGCGCGGCATACGCATCGTTTGGATTACATTTGCAGCAACCTGGGCAGCAATAGTGGTGTTTTTCACTATGCTGTCGCTGGGATGGCTTGGTTTTATGCCTTCCTTTGAGGAGCTTGAAAACCCACGCAGCAATCTGGCCTCCGAAGTATGGTCGGCCGACGGCGAGGTGCTTGGATATATCGGCATCGAGAACCGTTCAAGCCTTACTTACGACGAAATAACCGATGGCGGCAAAAATATGAACCTCATCAATGCCCTTGTCGCCACCGAGGACGTGCGCTTCTACGACCACGCTGGTATCGACGCACGAAGCCTGGCGCGTGTATTCTTCAAAACTCTCGTTGGACGCCACAGCAGCAGTGGCGGCGGCAGCACCATTACACAGCAGCTGGCCAAAAACCTCTTTCCGCGCGAACGTAAAAGCAAACTGGGACTTATCCATTCCAAATTCAAAGAATGGGTTGTCGCCGTCAAGCTGGAACACAACTATTCGAAAGAAGAGATTCTGGCAATGTATCTCAACACCGTTGATTTCGGCAGCAACGCCTATGGAATAGAAACGGCAGCGCACACCTTTTTCGACAAAAGTCCGTCGCAGCTCACCGTCGACGAGGCTGCCGTGCTTGTAGGACTGCTCAAAGCCCCAACCTCATACAGTCCAATACTGCATCCCGACAACGCTATGCGTCGCCGCAACGTAGTGATGAGCCAGATGAACAACTACAAAGACCCTGCAACTGGCGAGAAATACCTCAGCGACGAAGAATATGAAAAGCTGAAAGAGAAAGCCATAGATATGAGCCACTACAGCCCGATAAGCCACAACGACGGACTGGCACCATATCTGCGCGAATACATACGCAACTATATGAAGGACTGGTGCAACAGCCACAAAAAGAGCGACGGAGAATATTACGACGTGCACAAAGACGGCTTGCGCATCTATACCACAATCGACTCGCGTATGCAGGCTCACGCTGAAAAAGCAGTCGAAAAACATATGAAAGAGGTCATACAGCCAGCATTCTTCAAAGAACTGGCACGCCGAAACGGCAACCCCTTCAACAACCTCACCAAGGAACAGGAAGACCATTTCCTGACACTGGCTATGAAGGCTTCCGACCGCTACTACCAGATGAAACAGGACGGTGCTTCCGAATCGGAGATCAAAAAAAGCTTCAAGGAAGAAAAGGTACGTATGCGCGTCTTCTCCTGGAACGGTCCCATTGACACCGTGATGACGCCCTGGGATTCGCTGATATACGTCAAGAAATTCCTCAATGCCGGCTTGATGTCGGTCGAAACAGGCACCGGATACGTCAAAGCCTACGTAGGAGGCATCAACTACCGCTATTTCAAGTACGACAACGTGATGCAGAGCCGCCGCCAGGTGGGTTCCACTTTCAAACCCTTCGTCTACACGATGGCTTTGCAGGACCTTGATATGAACCCCTACACCCTTGTGCCAAATACCGAGGTGTGCATAGGCGACTGGTGTCCGCGCAACTCGAGCCACCAGCGCGAAGGCGAGATGGTAACACTCAAATGGGCGCTGGCCAACTCCATCAACTGGGTGTCAGCCTACCTTATGAAGGCCGGTGGTGCCAACGGACCCAATATGGTCATCAACATAGCCCGCAAGATGGGTGTCACCAGCCCCATCGACGCCGTGCCCGCCATCAGCGTCGGTGCCGCCGAAATCACCGTCTACGAAATGACAGGAGCTATGGCCACCTTCGCCAACCAGGGCGAATATGTGCAGCCCATCTTCATAACACGCATCGAAGACAATAAAGGCAAAGTGCTTGAAACCTTCACCCCGGAACGACGCGAAGCCATCAGCCCGCGCATAGCCTGGATGATGATTCAGATGATGAAAGGTGTCGTCGACAGCGGTACCGGTGCACGTCTGCGCGGCTCGCAGTTCAAACTCGCCTACCCTATGGCCGGCAAGACCGGTACAACACAGAACAACAGCGACTGCTGGTTTGTAGGCATCACGCCTAAACTCACCACCGTTGTATGGACTGGCGGCGAACTGCGTTCCATCCACTTCCGCAGTATGGAATTCGGACAAGGCGCACGCCAGGCACTACCTATATTCGGACATTATATGCGACGTATCTACGACGACCACGTCCTCAACTTCTATCGCGGCGACTTCACCAAGCCCGACCTCCCCGATGAAGACTTTATATGGGACGAAAGCGTTTACGAACAGGAGCTGCTCGAAGAAAGCAACGACTCGTTCCAAACAACAACCAACTGGTAGTTCAATGTTTAGAGTTTAATGGCTGACGGCCATCCACAAACACTTTTTTTGCTAAGGAGATGAAAAACGCCCTTTTTGGTCAGACGCTGGTGCAACTGCAGGAACTATGCCTTGCAGAAAGCTTTCCAAAGTTCACAGCCAAACAACTGTGCGACTGGATGTACAACAAACGCGTCAACGACTTTGACGCAATGACCAACCTGTCGCTCAAAATCCGTGCCCGTCTCAACGAAATCGCTACAGTTGGCCGTCAAGATCCCGTCGATTGCCAAGTGTCGGCCGACGGCACAAAGAAATATCTATTTGAGGTGGCAGGCGGAGGCCAAAATACAAATAGCCAATATGTCGAATCCGTCTACATCCCCGACGGCGACCGCGCCACGCTGTGCGTCTCCTGCCAAGCAGGGTGCAAGATGGGATGCCGCTTCTGCGTCACCGGACAGCAAGGCTTCCACGGCAGCCTGACAGCCAGCGAGATACTCAACCAAATATTTTCCATTCCCGAAAGCTCGCAGCTCACCAACGTCGTCTTTATGGGTATGGGCGAACCGCTCGACAACTTCGATGCCATCTGCCAAACCCTCGAGACAATGACCGCCAGCTGGGGACTCGGATGGAGCCCGCACCGCATCACTGTCTCGACAGTAGGCATCACACCTATGCTCAAACGGCTGATAGACGAGACCGAAGTCCACGTAGCAGTCAGCCTTCACAACCCCTTTGCCGACGAACGCGCCGCGATGATGCCGATGCAGAAAAAATACCCCATAGCAGAGATTGTCGACCTGCTGAAAAAATACAACTGGTACGGACAGCGACGCATATCGTTTGAATACACAATGTTCCGCGGCATCAACGACGACCTCGGACACGCCGCCGAACTCGTCCGCCTGCTGCGAGGACTGCACTGCCGCGTCAACCTCATACGTTTCCACAGCTCGCCCGACACGCCCTACCGCACCAGCGACGAACGCACAATGAAAACCTTTGAGGACTACCTCAACAGCCACAATATCATCTGTACCATACGAGCCTCGCGCGGCGAGGACATTATGGCCGCCTGCGGGCTGCTGGCAGGGAAAACAGTTAAATAACATCTTTTTCTTCACCACGCAGCGTTTCGAGAAGCTGCCGGCCGGAGTATGAACAATGTCGTAATACTTGCCGGCAGGCAATTCCTTTTTATTAAGGTTTTTGGCGGAATAATTTGCGGAATATATTTTTGTATTAAAACAAAAAAACCGTACCACCAAAACAGCCAATCCACATTTAATTAATTTTAACTTAATTTTCCAGAAATTTAACATTTGACTCCTCCTAAAATAGGTCAAAAAAGGGCTAAAATCAAGGTTTTTCAACCTGCTGATTTCCAGGCATCATCTTCCTACCAAAGTTTACTCAAAGTTTTACCAAAGTTTTATCAAATTTTATGTTTGTGAACTTTGGTAGGTCTTTTGTTAAAATTAAGTTAAAATTTCAAACGATGACGGAGTGTTGCCACTACGATGCTTGATTCGGGTTCCGACAGCTTTGATTTTTTATTTGCCCAAATGAATGCCTGCCCGGCTTAGCGAGTTTCGGTCATCAGAGCTGATGGCGTAAAAAAGTTTACTTTCGCCGGTTTGGACACAAATCGGGTGGAAACAAGCCGGAAAACAGAGAAATAGAGCGACAAAACGGATTTCTGCAATTTTGATTTGCAGCGTCTTATGTCATCGATGATTGCAGATTGGATTTTTATACGTATATTTGCAAAAAATATAAAACGGATACGATATGAAGAAAATTATGATGCTGCTTGCTATGGCGGCAATGACAATCAGTGCAATGGCCGACGAAGGAATGTGGATACCTATGCTGCTGGGCCGCAACGAGGCAGATATGCAAAAGGCCGGTATGCGCATCACGGCCAAGGACATCTACGACATCAACCACGCCAGCCTTAAGGATGCAATACTGCTTTTCAACCAGGGCTGCACTGGCGAATATGTGAGCGACAAGGGTTTGTTCCTAACCAACCACCACTGCGGCTACAGCTATATCACTATGCACAGCACCGTTGAGCACGACTACCTGACCAACGGCTTCTGGGCTATGAGCCGCGACGAGGAGATACCCTGCCCCGGCTTGACGGCCACACGCCTGGTGAGGATGGAAGACGTCACGGCGCAGGTGCTTGAAGGCGTAAGCAACGAAACCGCCGAAATCGAGCGTGCCGACATCATAGAACGCAACATCAAGAAGATAACCGAGCGCGCTGTGGAAGGCACCCACTACAAAGCCATCATCAAGCCTTTCTACTATGGCAACCAGTATTTTATGTACATCAACGAAGTGTTTACCGACGTGCGTCTTGTCGGCGCGCCTCCGTCGAACATAGGCAAGTTCGGCGGTGACACCGACAACTGGATGTGGCCGCGCCACACTGGCGATTTCTCGATGTTCCGAGTATATGCCGACCAGGACAACAAGCCTGCCGGCTATTCGAAGGACAACCGCCCCTACAAGCCGCTGAAACACCTCGAAATATCGCTCGACGGCGTTCAGGAAGGCGACTTCACCTTTGTGTTTGGCTATCCCGGCACGACACAGCGCTATGTGACCAGCGACGCCGTGGAACTTGCAGCCAACATCGAGAACCCTGTCCGCATCGATCTGCGCACCATACGCCTGAAACACTACAACAAGGCTATGAACCAAAGTCCGGCACAGCGTCTGAAATACGCCTCGAAAGTGGCTTCGCTTGCCAACGGATGGAAGAAATGGCAGGGCGAGACACAGGGCATCAACCGCCTGAAAGGAGTGGAGAAAAAGAAAGAATTCGAGCAGCAATTCCAGCAGTGGGCCAAGGACAAGCCGCAATACTACAACGTTCTGCAGCAACTTCACGAAGCCTACGAGCAGCTGCGCATCTTCGAGGTCGAGCTGACCTATTTCAGCGAGGCTGTCCGCGCCAGCGACCTTATGCTGCGCGCCAATAACTACCGCCAGCTAGCCAACGAGGACGACGAGCTTAAAGTCATCGGCCTTGTCAACCGCCTCAAAGACGAGAACAAGAAATTCTTTGCCGACTTCGACCAGCACAGCGTTGTCGACCGCGCCATCTTCGTCGAGACGTTCCTCTATATGTGGCAGGCAGGCTATGCCCCCTATCTGAACGACAAGACCGCCGACAAGGCCACGGTGCAGAAAAAACTGGAGAAAATATATGACGAGTCGCTGCTCACCAACGAGAAGAAACTGAACGCCTTCCTCGACAACTATTCCGCCAAAAGCGTCAAGAAACTCAAGGCCGACCCCGCTGTAGCACTGTTTGACCAGGCATTCACTCAGACCTTCGAGGCCCAGAAGCTGGCAATCTACCGTCGTTCAGCACAGGACATCCAGCGCCTGATGCGCATCTACGTCAAGGGTATGATGGAAATGCAGCCCGACGTCAATTTCTTCCCCGATGCCAACCTTACGCTGCGTGTAGCCTACGGCCACGTCGAGGGCTTCCGTCCCCGCGACGGTGTCTACTACAAGCCCTACAGCACCCTGCAGGGTATCATCGAGAAAGAGAATCCCGACATCTACGACTATGTGGTCGAGGACAAACTGAAATCGCTCAACGCGTTGAAAGACTTTGGCCCCTACGGCATCACTATCAACATCAACGACTCGACAGTCGAGGAGACTCCCGACGGCTACATCGTGCGCTACAACCGCAAGGTTATCAAGGAGATGCCTGTAGCCTTCATCGCCACCAACCACACCACTGGCGGCAACAGCGGCAGCCCGGTGCTCAATGCCGACGGCCGCCTGATAGGCATCAACTTCGACCGCTGCTGGGAAGGCACAATGAGCGACCTGCTCTTCGACCCCGACTACTGCCGCAACATCAGCCTCGACATACGCTACTGCCTTTTCATCATCGACAAGTTTGCCGAAGCCAAGCATCTGGTCGACGAGATGACGCTGGTATCGTCGAAGTAGGACCCCAACCCGACAATGGACAGTCTCTACCTCGCCGCATACCGCATCCTCCTGCCCCGCCGCTACCGCCGCTACCTTGAGCGTGCCGACGGCGACAAGGATATGGTCCGCGAAACACTGCTGCACGGCACTTTTTACGAAGAGTACCGCCTCTACAGTTTTGCATCGAAAAGCGAGGCCGAACGGCGCTCCTACCTGACCGACGCAGTGCGCAACAAGATATGCCGCAAGGCCAACAACCGCAGAGGTCAACGGATTATACTGGACAAATGGCTGACATACAACTTGTTTTCCGACTACTACAGACGTAAAGCCTGGCTACTGGAAAAGGAGTCGGACATAGTACCGATTGCTGCCGAAGGGATGCAATACTGCCGCCTCGTCGCCAAACCTGTTGACAAATGCGGAGGACGCGGAGTGCAATTGCTTCAATGCTCCGACGAGCGCCAATGGCGCGAAAGGCTTGCAGCACTGCTCGACAAACGCGGCCGCTGGATCGTGGAGGAATGCATCGTACAGGACGAACCTATGGCTCGGTGGAATCGCGATACAGTCAATACAATAAGGATGAACACTATAATGAAAGGCGACATAGTGACACACTACACGCCGTTCATCCTCTCCGGCCGAAAAGGCAACTTCGTCAACAACGGTGCACAGGGCGGACTTTTCGCCTCTATAAATGTTGCCGACGGAAGAATAGCAACCGATGCCTACGACGAAAATGGGAACCGCTATGAGTGTCACCCAGACAGCGGTACACCTTTCTGCGGCGAACAGATTCCAAGGTGGAACGAGCTGCTCGAAATAACTGCGACGATGGCTCGCAGGCTGCCTGGCGTGACTTACGTCGGCTGGGACATCGCCCTTTCGCTCGATGGCTGGGTATGCGTCGAAGCCAACAAAGGCGAATTTGTGGCCCAGCAGACCACGCTCGGAAGGGGCCTGCGCAAGGAGTTTGAGCAATTGTGTGGCATATAGAGACTGTTTTGAATACAAACTCTTTCAGGCAACGCTAAAGTGCATCCGACGATTAAAAAAAATGATTATGGATTTTTTCAAGAGACTCTTTAAAAAGAAAGAGCAAGACAATACAAAGGAGGAAGAAGGAATGAAATACTTGATTGTTGGTCTGGGCAACATCGGCTCCGAATATGAAGGCACGCGACACAACAGCGGCTTTATGGTTCTCGACAGGCTTTTGAAGGCCTGCAGCCGCGAGGGCGGCGAGAAGCCCACCTATGTGCTGGATCGCCACGCCTACCGTGCCGAGGTCAAAATGAAAGGCCGCACGCTAGTGCTGATACGTCCCACGACATATATGAACCTCAGCGGCAAAGCCGTGCAGTACTGGCTGCAGAAAGAGAAAGTGGCTTTGGAAAACCTGCTGGTCATTGTCGATGATATAGCCCTGCCCGTCGGGAAGATAAGGATGAAGAAGCAGGGTTCTGGCGGCGGTCACAATGGATTGGCCAACATCGAGGAATTGTTGCATACGGCCAACTACTGCCGCCTGCGCATCGGTGTGGGCAACAACTTCGGACAGGGCCACCAGATAGACTATGTGCTCGGCCGTTTCACCGACGAAGAGCAGGCACTTCTTGACCCCGCCCTCGACCGTGCCGTCGAAGCCGCAAAAGCCTTCGCCACCCTGGGTCCCGACCGAGCGATGAATATGTACAATTAAGGGCGCTGAAACGAAAATACGCAATCCATTCAACCCCACACTACACCAAGTTTAGTGTGGGGTTTATAAAAACATTATCGTGTCGCACGGTACTGCATATATTGATTAATCTAAAAGCAATAAAACTTGTTTTTTGCCGTTAAAGGAATATGGCAAATCTGATTTTGGACATTGGTAACACTCGGAAAAAGGCGGCTGTTGTCGAAGACGGCAAAGTGCTTGAACTGCATATGCTGAACGAAGATGCGCAACAGACAATTGCAGCAATGTGCGAACAGTTTTCCATCAAACGAGCAATTGCATCGGTGGTGGGTCGCAAGCCGAAATGGGATGAGCTGCTGCCGCCCAAGGTACTTGAAAACCTTCATATTCTGTCGCACAAGTCGCTGCTGCCGATAACTATAGACTACGAAACACCGCAAACGCTGGGAATGGACCGCGTGGCCGCCGTGGTGGGTGCGCGCCAGCTCTGTTCCGAAGGGCCACTCGTGGTGGTGGATGCCGGCAGCTGCATAACCATCGACCTGCTTGACGACACGAACTGCTACCGAGGCGGTGCCATACTGCCCGGCATCGGTATGCGGTTCAAGGCAATGCACGACTACACCGCAGCACTGCCTTTGGTGGAACTGTCAGCAGAGGAACTCGACGGCAGTATCGACACACCTATGACAGGCCGCTCGACGCGTGCCTCTATGGTATCGGGTGTCTGCAACGCCGTAGTGTATGAAATAGAGGTATTTATGCGCGACTACAAATGCACTTTCCCCGGCATTAAACTTTTTTTAACAGGCGGAAACGCAGATTTTTTTGCAAAACGATTATTTTTTCCGAACTTTGCAACTCCAAACCTGATGTGCATAGGCTTGGATAGAATACTGGAAATGAATATTGTAAATTGATTATTTAAGCAAATGTATAATATTTTTCATTATAAAAAAAGTGTTTTGACGCTATTAATGCTGCTTTGCGCTTCTGCAGCAATGGCGCAGAACGGCATCAATTCGCCCTATTCACAGTACGGCATAGGCCTCAGCAATATGCCATACAATATGCCTTCAGCGTCAGCACTCGGAGGAGTGACCTACACACGATCGGCAACGAATATGGTCAACCCGTTCAACCCTGCTTCCTATGCCACTATCGGCAAGGAGACCCTGGTGTTCGATATGGGTTTGTCGATAGATTTGACCACTCTGCGCAACAGCGACAATTCACAGTTTGATGCCGACGGCAACCTCGGCTATCTTGCCGTGGGTTTTCCTATCACAAAATGGTGGAAGACAGCGTTGGGCGTAATGCCGATGTCGGACGTCAACTACCAATCTGTCAGCACCAGAGCCATCAACCCTGGTGGCGAAGTGAAGACCAAATATGAGGGTACCGGCGGTGTGTCACAATTTTTCTGGGGCCACGCCTTTAACATCATTGGCAACGGTGAGACCGACAAACCGCAACTGCGTGCCGGATTCAACATCGACTATATTTTTGGCAGCCTGACACGTGCCGTCACTTTTGACTTCACAGCCAACGACACCACATATATGATGGACAGCCGCAGCCAGAAAGACACCTATGTCAAGAATTTACTTCTCGACCTTGGTTTGCAATATGAACACCCTGTCGGCGAAAAATATCACATCGGACTTGGTCTGACAGTGCGTCCCCACCGTTCGATGACAGTAAGAGACAATGCGTTGGTCTACACCTTTGTCACCAATGCCGCAACGGAATATATGCGCGACACTATCTTTCCTCTGGACGGTGGCGACAGCGAGTTCGAGAGTTCTTTGGAACAGCCTTTCACCACGGGTATTGGCCTCTCCTTTCAGCGCGACAACAAATGGTTGATAGCCATTGACGCCACTTTCGCTCCTTGGAGCGGACTTAAATACACAGAGAACAACAGCTATTCCATCTTTGGCGCAAGCCCGATGCGCTATGGCAACAGCCAGCGCTGGGCAATGGGACTGCAACTGCTGGGCGACAAGAATGCCGCCGCCTATCTGCGCCGTGTCACCTTTTCGGCCGGTGTACACTATGAAAGCGGCCGCCTGCAACTCCAGATGACTGATGGCAATGAATACAAGCTCGACGAATGGGGTGTCGGTGCCGGTGTGTCGCTGCCGATGCGAAAGGGACGCTCTGTAATGAACATTTCGGCAGCATATTCATCGATGGGATCCATCGACCTGCTGCGCCGCGATGTCTTCACAATAGGCATCTCTGTTGGCAGTTGCGAAAGCTGGTTTGTCAAGCGGAAATTCAATTAATACAGGACAAGAGAAACACATTTCTTAAAAAAACATAAATGCACAATAGCAAGCCTTCAAGGCAGACTAATGAGTAAACAACGAACAAAAATAACATAACACAAAGATGAAAACATTAAAAATTCTAACACTCGGATTGATAATGACTATGTCGGTACTCTCCGCTTCGGCACAAAAGTGGGGCAAGACACCAGAAGACAGCGTGAACTGTGCAACAAACACTTTCCTCTATCGAGAGTACTATAACGGCAAACAGTACCTTGAGGCATACGAATACTGGAAAGAATGCCTTAAATACTGCCCCGCCAACAACAAGAACCTCTACATCCGCGGTGCCATCATTCTGAAAAACAAATTCAACAAAGCCACTACAAAGGCCGACCGCGATTCAGTCATCGAAGAGCTGATGCGTATGTACGACCTGCGTATCCAGTACTTTGGCGAGGCCGCTGAAGTCACTGCTATGAAGGCTTCCGACCTTGAACAGATGGGCGGAAACGAACGACTGAAAGACTACTATGCCCTCTATGCAGAGGCAATGCGTTTGGGTGCCAAAGACCTGAAGATTGCCTACATAGAGCGTTTCTTCGATGCAACGGTCAAATATGTCACTTCTGGCAATGCCGACACAACACTGATCGTCGACAACTACGACCTTACAAGCGACGCACTCGATGCCTTGGCCCTGAATGAAACCGACAGTGCCAAGAGAGCAACAATATACGGTGTCATCGCACACGTCGAGAACCGTTTCTCACCGTTCGCTTCGTGCGAAGAACTTGTAAAAATCTATACCAAGAAATTCGAGGCCACTCC
>JAEEMK010000035.1 GCA_016283175.1 Bacteroidales bacterium | reverse complement strand
TCTGCCTTGTTCGATGTCTCTGATATCAAAAACATATACTGTTTTATCTCGTGGTGATTCGGCAACAAGATTGAAATCTGGACATTTTTTTGGAGATACAGGTTCATCCGGATGACCTTCCTTACAATAATATAGTTGAACACCTACTGTACCATTTTTGATTGACTCTCGCTGTTTACTGATGATTATCTCGCTCACATTCATTTCCCTTAATAATGCTTCCCACCCGGCGGAGTCTTTGGCGGTAATGGTGGTGACATCGACGGTTATGCTGTCGCCGATGCGGTAGTCCTTGACGAAGGCTACATTGAGGTCGGAGCGGTTGCAGTAGTGCCGGTAGACTTCGCTGCATTGCTCGGGCGGCAGAGTGCGCGGCCAGAGCACAATGGCAACGCCGCCTGCTATGATTAGGAGGCTGACGAGGATTGTTATGGTCCAGAGTCTTTTCATTGTTTAACGAAATAGGTTGTCGATGCTACTGATTATTTCGGCGCGAGAGTGGCTGTTGAGTGTTATGGTGTATCCGTCGCCGACGGGACGTGAGGTGGTGTATGCCAATGTGAAGAATGCAACTAAACTTACCAGTTTTATCTGCGCCGTGTTGAATTCGGGGAACTGCGCCGCGGCGGTGTTGTGCCAATACAGCGAGACGAAGTGTGTCAGGCTGAAGACGGCGGCGGTGGCGCAGATGGCTGCCAAAGCGATGGCGGCAATGCGCAGTACGCTGTCGGCGGTGTGTGCGCGCAGCAGTAATGTGGCTACGGCAAGCAGTGTGCAGACAATGACCAAGACCAGGAAGGGCGCTGCCGTGCGGTGGCGTTGCACTTCGAGGCGCGCAAAGTCGACAGGTGACGGCGCAGCGTTCAATGTGCTGTCGGTGCTGCGGTGCTGTTTTGCCCAGGCTCTTTTGAGCTGCTGCATTGGCTCGTCGTCGTGCAGGGACACTGCGCTGGGCGAAGCGCAGGTGTGGATGTTGTTTTTCTTTTTATTCATAGTCATCTTCCTCTTTTAACTTTTTGAGTTTATTCTTTATGCGGTAGATTTTTTGTTTTGCGGCGTTTTCGCTGAGGCCTGTGGCGTAGGCTATCTCGGCCATAGACAGGTCGTCGAGATAGAGCAGCAGCAGCTGTCGTTCGGTGTTGCCGAGGCGGTCGATGAGCCTGTAGAGTGTCTCGATTTCGGGGTCGGCGCTTGCTTCGGCGATTTTTTCGAGCTTCTGCTGGTCGAGTTGGACAACGCGGACCTGGTGTCTTTCCCATCGCATCTTCTGACCGATGGTGTTGAGGGCGACACGGATGGCCCAGGTTCTTGGCGAGCTTTGACCGCGAAAGGTGTGCCAGTGTTCCCAGAGGTCGCAGACGACATCCTGGTAGAGGTCGTTGACGTTCTCGCGACGCCGTCCGAGATGGAAGCACAGAGTCAGAAGTATGCTTTCGCTTTGTTGAAGCATAGCTAAAAAAGTAGCTTGTCTTTCTTCGTCTGTCATAACTCGTCAGATAGTGGCAAAAAGATTCCCTTTGTATATATTAGATGCAAAAATAGCAAAAAAGTAACACTTGGAAGAAAATTTTTTTTCAACAGCGTTTGCGAAGTGTTTTTTTTCAACGGTATATAATATTTCTGTGGGATGAGCGTTTTTTATGAATAATACAAATGCAACAGTGACTTTTGAGAAATACAGGCTCAGCAACGGGCTGACGGTGATAGTGAACGAGGATGCCGGCACACCGCTGGTGACGGTGAACACGCTGTACGGCGTCGGTTCGCGCGACGAGAATGCGTCGCGCACAGGGTTTGCGCACTTGTTCGAGCATCTTATGTTCGGCGGCACGGAACGTGTGCCTGACTTCGACGCTGTGGTGACAGAGGCGGGTGGCGAGTCGAACGCCTTTACGAACAACGACATCACGAACTACTATGTCACCCTTCCGGCGCGCAATCTTGAGACGGCGCTGTGGCTGGAGTCGGACCGTATGCGGCTGCTGGACTTCTCGCAACGTAACCTGGAGGTGCAGCAGTCAGTGGTGACGGAGGAATACAACTACCGTTACCTGAACCGCCCCTATGGTGACGTGTGGCTGCTGCTAAGACCGCTGTGCTACAAGGTGCACCCATATCGCTGGGCCACGATAGGCAGCGACATACGCCACGTGCAGGAGGCTACGCTGGACGATGTGCGCAACTTCTTTTTCAGCTTCTACCGTCCCGACAACGCCATTCTGGCTGTCAGCGGCGGCGTGAGGGCCGACGAGGTGTTCCGACAGGTGGAAAAATGGTATGGCGACATTGGGAACGGAGAACGGAGAACGGAGAACGGAGAACGGAGAACTGAGAACGGAGAACGGAGAACGGAGAGCGGAGAACTTTTATTTGCTGATGGGGTGCCGGCGTTGCATAGCTGGTTGCCCGTAGAGCCTGAACAGACCGAGGCGCGCGAGCTGCGCGTGCAGCGCGATGTGCCGTCGGATGCTCTCTATATGGCCTATCCTATGTGCGGCAGGCTGGACGACGACTTCAGGGCTACGGACCTTATAAGCGACATATTATCGAACGGCAATTCGTCGCGCCTTTACAATGCGTTGGTCAAGGAACACCAGCTTTTCACCGATATTGACGCCTACATCACCGGCGACAGGGATCCCGGCCTGTTTGTTGTGTCGGGCCGCCTGACAGACGGCACCGACTTCGACACGGCCCGTCGGGCCGTGGAGGCCGAGCTGCGCCGCCTTGCCGATGAACCGCCGGCGCCGCACGAGCTGGAGAAGGTGGTCAACAAGTTTGAAAACACTTTCTTTGTGAACATTTACAAGAATGCCGACCGCGCGATGTCGCTGTGCACCTACGAATGGCTGGGCCACACGGACTGGGTGAACGACGAACCGGCGCTGTATCGCAGGACGACGGTTGAGGATATTCAAAGGGTGGCAAAACAGATTTTCCGCCAGGAGAGGCAGAACGTCTTGGAATACGGTAGAAAGAGAAAATAGGACTGTTATTACTAAAGCATAGTAAAGATGACTGAAAAAAAAGATAAGAATTTTGTTGTCAAGCTCTTGATGCTGCTGTGGTATTGCATCAGCCAGCCGCTGGTGTGGGTGTGGCGCAAGGTGAGCGGTTTCTTTGTTAGGCTGAACTATCGCCAGATTGGCAAGAGAATTGTTGTGACGACAGGCAATTTCTTCCATTGGCTGCTGTTCAGCGTGCTGATACCAAAACGTTACCGAAATATTACCAAGAAGGAGATATACCGTATCATTTTCAAGGCCGATACGCCTGCCGGCAAGCGCTTCGATGTGTGGCTGCTGGTCCTGATAGGCATTAACTTGGTGGTGATTATGCTTGACAGTTTTGAGGCGGTGCACACAAACATACGATGGGTGTTGAAGGGTCTGGAGTGGGTGCTCACCATAATCTTCACGTTTGAGTATTATCTGCGCATTTACTGCCTTCAAAGGCCTTGGAAGTATGTCTTCTCGTTCTACGGCATCATCGACTTCCTTTCGATATTCCCCGCATACCTGAGTCTGCTGATACCTGCCACGCAGACGTTGACGGTGCTGCGAATGCTGAGGACGCTCAGGATATTCAGGATTTTCAATATGCAACGCTTTCTGCAAGAAAGTTTCCGCCTGCTCAACGCCATACGGCGCAGCGTGACGAAAATATTGATTTTTATGCTTTTTGTGCTTGTCGCCGCCATCATTTTGGGGGCAATAATATATATGTTCGAGTCGGGCAGGAACCCGGCGATGTCGAATATCCCGAAAGCTATCTACTGGGCGGTGGTCACGATAACGACGGTGGGCTACGGCGACATATCGCCTGTAACGCCGATGGGGCAGTTCATATCGATGATAGTGATGCTACTGGGTTACTCTATCATCGCAGTGCCTACGGGCATCGTGGTCGGCGAGACGATAAACGAGTATAAGCATAAGCGGGCAAACGAAAACCCAAACGAAGACTTCATACCCGAGGAGTTCGACGAGTATGAAGACAGCACGGTGCAGCGAACGGAGAGTGGGGGAGAAGTGGCACCGCGATTCTGTACCCACTGCGGCCACGCGGAGAGCGACCCTGATGCGCGTTTCTGCCGCTACTGCGGCACTCTGCTGTCGAAGAGCCAGCCAAAGGGGTGGATAAATGATTTCTTTACAGGAGAATAATACAAAAAAATATACTATGATAAAAACAAGAAAGTTAATTTTGATTGTGATGCTGCTGTTGTCGGTAGATGCCGCAACAGCACAGAACTATACTGTGCGTGGCACTATCCGCGCTGCCTCGTCGGGCGAGACGCTTATCAGTGCCACGGTATACGATATGCTGTCGGGCAAAGGCGCTTTGACTAACGCCGAGGGACGCTATTCGCTGACGCTGCCCAAAGGCAAAGTGGTGCTGAGGGTGTCCTATGTGGGCTACAAGACGGTCTTCGACACCATTGCGCTGGATGGAAACATTGAGTTGAATGTCTTGATGGAATCGAACACCGAACTGAAAGTGGTCACCGTGCGTGCCGACCGCATAAGCTCGCACAAGTCGTCGCAGATGAGTGCGATAGACATTCCGGTCGACAATATCAAGGCTGTGCCAGTCCTTTTTGGCGAGACCGACGTGCTGAAGGCCCTTCAGCTGCTACCCGGTGTGCAGAGCGGCACGGAGGGTATGTCGGGCATCTATGTTCGCGGAGGTGGCCCCGACCAGAACCTCTTTCTGCTTGATGGCGTGCCGTTGTACAACGTAAACCACTTGGGCGGCTTCTTCTCGGCTTTCAACGCCGACGCTATAAAGAACGTTACCCTATATAAAGGCAGTTTCCCTGCCCATTTCGGTGGCCGTCTTTCGAGTGTTCTCGACATCACCAGCAACGACGGCAACGACAAAAAACTGCACGGTAACGCCTCGGTAGGAGTCATTGCTGCCAAGGTGAATCTAGAGGGACCGCTGTGGAAAGACAAAACGACCTTCAATGTCAGCTATCGCCGTACATATTTTGATCTTCTTGCCCAGCCTCTCATTATGACCATCGGTGCTATGGAGGACGGTAGGCTGAACGCCGGCTACTATTTCTACGACCTCAACGCCAAGGTGACCCACCGCTTCAGCAGTCGCAGCCGACTTATAGGCAGCTGGTATTCGGGCGACGACAAAATATACGCCCGTATGCGATACGACTATTCTGGCTATGGCGGCGGCACGAATGAAGAGAAAATGAAACTGGGCTACAACTGGGGCAATCTTGTTGGGTCGCTGCGGTGGAACTATGAGCTGAACCCCAAACTGTTTATGAACGTAACCGGAGCCTACACGCGCTATCGCAATGATATAAGCATAGGCTATGAAGAGTATAGCTACTACTATAATGATGTCGACTATTACAAGGCGGAAATGTACTACAAGTCGGGCATCCGCGATATCACGGGACGCATCGACTTTGACTATCTGCCCAATCCAGACCATACGGTGAAGTTCGGTGGCAATGTGCTTCACCACATCTTCCAGCCAGACGTGACTGGCAACAAGATGGAAGAGGGCAACAATTCTGGTGGCACTGTCTATGACACCGTCTTGGGTGAAAGCAAAGTTCACGCCAACGAGCTGAGTGCCTACATTGAGGACGACTGGAGCATTACTGAGTCGCTGAAAATCAACGGCGGCGTCAACCTGACGGGTTTTGCCGTCCAGGGCAAGTTCTATCCCTCGCTGCAACCACGTCTCAGCGGCCGCCTGATGATAAACGAAGACCTGTCGGTAAAAGTCGGCTACTCGTATATGACGCAGTATATGCACCAGCTGTCGAACAGCAGCATCAGCCTGCCCACCGACCTGTGGGTGCCGGTCACCAAGCGCATCGAACCTATGTATGCACATCAGGTGGCAGCAGGAGTCTTCTACAATCTTCGTGGCCTGGTGGATCTTTCAATGGAAGTCTACTACAAGAAAATGCGCAATATGATTGAATACCGCGACGGAGCCAGCTTCTTCGGCGCTTCGTCGGGATGGGAGGACAAAGTCTTTATGGGTGACGGATGGTCGTATGGTGTCGAGCTGCTGGCACAGCGCACCATAGGCGATTTCACTGGCTGGGTAGGCTATACGTGGAGCAAGACAATGCGTCTGTTTGACCGCCCAGGCCAGGAGATCAACAACGGCGAACCGTTCCCGGCAAAATATGACCGGCGGCACGACATTTCGATTATGCTGAGCTATAAGCCTAACAAAGAGTTCGACTGCAGTGCCGTGTGGGTCTTCTCGTCGGGCAATACTGGTACACTGCCGATGCAGGAATATGTTGACCCCACTACGGGTCAGACGGTGTCGTACATCGAAAGCCGCAACAATTTCCGTATGCCGGCATACCATCGTATGGACATCGGTGTCAACTTCCACAAAGAGAAGAAGCACGGCATCCGCACCTGGAGCCTGAGTGTTTACAATCTTTATAATCGCAAGAATCCGTTTATGGTCTATGAGAAGAATAACCTGCATTCAGTCATAAACGGTACGCACTACAGCTCCTCGCTCGTGCAGCTGTCGCTGTTTCCGATAATCCCGTCGGTGTCGTACAGTTTTAAGTTTTAAAAACTAAGACGAAGACGAAAACGAAAACTAAAACGAAGACGAAAATTAAAAGACGATGAAACATATACATTATATAATTTTTGCAGCTTTGGCGCTGCTGAGTTCGTGCGAAAAACCAATTGATTTCGACCCGGGCGAGGTGTCGCCCTATGTGGTGATGATATCCAAGCCTGTCAACGACTCGCTGATGTCGGTCTATGTCGGATACAGTCGTTTCTTTTTGGACAACAGGCAGTTTGTAGCTATTAGTGACGCGACAGTGACTCTCTCTGATGGAACTGGCACATATGCAGGTGTCTATGATCCCAAATGTTTCTTTTTGTCAGATTATTATGGCTATTATGGTGGTGACGAATACTGGTATGGCGACAGTGTTTTCTATGGTGGCTATGCCTTCACGCTGCGTCCGCAGCCGGGTGACTCTCTGCGGTTGACGGCTACGGTGCCGGGTTACGACAAAACGGTCACCGCCTCGACATCGATACCGCAGCTGCCAGATATTGAAGTTGTCGATTGCATTGTCGACACTACCGATTATTATAACTATTACTACAGGTTACGTTTCAAGGTTAAAAGCCGTAGTGACGCGGAGTATTATTCTGTGGCAATCAAGAATGCTGTGACACGATACATCAGTTCTAGTGACACTTACTATTGGGATACAGTGAATCTGAGTCCAGTATACTTCAGTGTCAACGACCCGTTGGTGAACAGCTCTGATATCGAGGATGTAATAGACGGCTATGATGGCAGTTTCTATGGCAATGAAATGTATTTCAGCAGCGATATGTTTCAAGGCGGGGAACACGAATTTACAGCAGTCTTCAGCCTTTATTATTATGATTATTCCGATCCTTCGAATGGATTGGACTATCGTCAAGTCCCTATCCTGTTGGAGGTGAAATCGCTTACTCGCGAGTTGTACCGCTACGAGAAGACCTCGGTCAACGCAGAATACAACTCTTTCGATGGTCTCTTTAGCGAGCCTACGCAGGTGATATGCAACGTTAAGGGCGGCATAGGTGTTTTTGGCGGTGCCAGCCAAAAAACTTTCAAGACGAAGGCTAATCGCTGTGAAGTGTTCTCGCACAACGACGGATACTATTTTAAGAAAGGAAGAAAATGAACGTTTTGATTACCGACAAAACGCATCCGGTGCTGACAGAGAAACTTGAGGCGGCGGGCCACCAGTGCCGCGTGTGGACCGACTGTACCTACCAGTCGCTGCTTGAGCAAGTTAAGGAGTATGATGCTATTGTGGTGCGCAGCAAAATCATCATCGATCGCAATTTCGTTGACCACGCCCGTCATCTCAAATGTATCGGACGTGTGGGTGCCGGTATGGAGACAATAGATGTCGATTATGCCGAAAGTGTGGGCATTCGCTGCCTCAACTCGCCCGAGGGCAACCGCGACGCGGTGGGTGAACACGCCACGGGGCTGCTGCTGGCACTGTTCGACAAGATAGCTGCTGCTGACGCAGAGGTGCGGAATGGCCTTTGGCAACGCGAGGCCAACCGTGGACTTGAAGTGAAGGGTAAGACCGTCGGCATTATAGGTTGCGGCAATATGGGTGGTGCTTTTGCCCAGCGTTTGCAAGGCTTTGAATGCAAGATTATTGCCTACGACAAATACAAGCCGGCAGGTTATGCGCCTTCGTATGTTGAGGAAGTGTCGCTGGAAGAGTTGCAGGAGCAGGCCGACATAGTGAGTCTGCACGTGCCGCTGACGGACGAGACGCATTATATGGTCGACGAGGTGTTCATTGAACGGATGCACCGACCGTTTTACCTAATCAACACTTCGCGCGGAGCTGTGGTTAAGACCGTCGACCTCGCGGCTGCAATTGAACAAGGCAAAGTTCTCGGTGCAGCGCTTGATGTTATTGAATACGAGAATATGTCGAAGGACGGTATCGATATCCAGTCGCAGCCGGCCGACTTCCGCTATCTGCTTTCATCGCCACATACGGTGCTTACCCCTCACATCGCTGGCTGGACAGTGGAATCGAAATACAAATTGGCCGCCGTCCTCGCCGACAAAATAATAGAAACATTATGTTGATTGTAGATGACTGTATTATTTCCGACAACTTGGCCGACATACGCTTCTACTGCGACATTGCGCAGTGCAAAGGTGCCTGTTGTGTCGAAGGAGACTGTGGAGCACCGCTCGACAAGGAGGAAATACCCGTGCTGGAACGCATCTATTCTGAAGTGAAACCCTATATGACCGCCGAGGGCATCGCTGTCGTCGAGCGCGAGGGCGTTTCGTCGCTCGATGTCGACAAGCTGCCCTGCACACCGCTTGTCAACAATCGCGAGTGTGCCTATGCTGTAGTGGAGAATGGCCTGACACTATGTGCAATAGAGAAAGCTTACCGTGATGGTAAAATAGACTATCCCAAGCCTGTTTCCTGCCATCTCTATCCCGTGCGCATCGAGGACTATGGCGACTTCAAGGCTGTCAACTACCACGAGTGGGATGTGTGCCGTTGCGCCGTAGCCAAAGGTAAAAAGGAAGGACGGCCACTGTACCAGTATCTTAAGGAACCACTGATACGCCGTTTCGGTCAACAGTGGTACGACGAACTGGTCGAACAGTGCGAGAATAAAAATTAATTTGTAATTTTGCATTTTGCTAAAAGAATAATCAATAAGCACATCTCGTTTTAAAGCAGATATTTATGAGCGATACAGTAAAAAAGAAAACCTGGATATGCGTTGGCCTGATAGTCCTGTTGCTGGTTATTGACCAGGCTGTGAAGATATGGATCAAAACCTCATTCCCCATAGGCGGTGAAATCCGTCTCATAGGTGATTGGTGCCGTTTGCATTTCGTTGAGAACGAGGGTATAGCTTTTGGCATTTCCTTCGGCGCATCGTTCGGAAAACTCTTCCTCTCACTGTTTAGGATGATTGCCTCGGCATTTATTGTCTTTTTTTTGGCGCGGCAGCTGAAAAAGGATGCACCCTACACGCTCCTTATCAGCATCACCTTGATACTGATTGGCGCCGTGGGCAACTTGATTGACTGTTGTTTCTATGGCCTTGTCTTCAACGAAAGCGGCTACGACCAGGTTGCCACAATGTTCCCCGATGGTGGCGGATATGCAGGTTTCTTGTTTGGCAGGGTGGTGGATATGTTCTATTTCCCGATGTTCCATTGGACGTGGCCCGACTGGGTGCCTTGGGTAGGTGGCAATAATGCAGAATTCTTCAACGCAATCTTCAATGTTGCAGATGCTTGCGTGTGTGTTGGTGTCGCCTTGCTGATTGTCGACCAGTTGTGGCTCCACCCCGAAAAAAAGGAAGAAGAAAACGCGTCGGAAACATCTCAAAAATCAGAAAACAACACTGCTCCTGAAACCACTTGATGGTTGTTTTGCGAGAAACAGCAATAGAAAAATTTGTCGTATAAAATATTGTTAATCAAACAATATGTATTTTGGATAGGGGGCGTTTTGAAAAAATATTTTGTCAATTTGGAAAATAGTTGTACTTTTGCACACGATTTCAGAAATGGAATGATGGCGTCGTAGCTCAGTTGGTAGAGCAGAGGACTGAAAATCCTTGTGTCACTGGTTCAATTCCAGTCGATGCCACAAAATGAAGGGAAGTGAAACACTTCCCTTTTTTGTTATAAAACCCTACACCCATCAAACCCTTCAAACCCTTCTAACCTTTTAAACCCTTTTTAACCCTTATAACCCTTTTAACCTTAACAATATGAGTCTTGAAGTTCAAATCAACAACGACATCAAGCAGGCAATGCTCAACAAGGACAAAGCTGTCCTTGAGTCGCTTCGTGCTATCAAATCAGCCATCCTGTTGCTTAAAACCGGCAAGGATGCAGTGAATGGTGAAGTGTCGGAAGCTGCAGAAGTGGCTATGCTTCAGAAACTTGTCAAACAACGCAAAGAGGCTGCCGACATCTACGTCCAGCAAAACCGCCAGGACTTGGCCGACGAAGAGCTCTTCCAGGCTGGCATCATAGAACGCTATCTGCCCAAACAGCTGAGCCGCGAGGAGGTAGAACAGGCAGTCAAAGAGATTATTGCCGAGGTTGGCGCATCGTCGCCAAAGGATATGGGACGCGTTATGGGACAGGCTTCGAAGCGTTTTGCAGGCAAGGCCGACAACCGTGTCGTCTCTGAAATCGTCAAGTCGTTGCTCAACCAATAGTGAGCGGCTGCACATAAAATCATTTTAAAGCATCGAAGCAATGCGCATCCTTGTTGTCGACGACGAACCCGACCTGTGCGAGATACTCTGTTTCAACCTTGAAAGCGAGGGGTTTGAAACAGAACGCGCCTTTTCCGCCGAGTCAGCGCTGGCGCTTATGGAACAGGGTGGGAGGTTCGACCTGATACTTCTCGACGTTATGATGGAGAATGTGTCGGGCTACGATATGGCACGCACGTTGCGTGGCCGCGACGACAACACACCGATAATATTCCTCACCGCACGCAATGCCGAAACCGACCAACTGGAAGGGTTTTCGGCAGGAGCCGACGACTATGTAACCAAGCCTTTTTCGTTCCCTACGGTGCTGGCACGCATACGTGCCGTCTTGAAACGTTCGTCCGCGACGGGGCAGGATGCTGTGCGGCAGCCTAAATGCATCGAATGCGGTGGCTTGGTGGCTGACCTGCAGCGCAAAACGGTGAAAGTCGACGGCCGTGAAGTTCCTCTGACTAAAAAGGAGTTCCTGATTCTTGCTCTCTTGATGCAGCATCCCGGCGAACATTTCAGGCGCGGGCAGATCCTCAACGACGTATGGGACAACGACACCTACGTCACCGAACGTTCTGTCGATGTCCACATTGCGCGTCTTCGAAAGAAACTGGGGACCTATGCCGACAGCATTGTCAACCACAGCGGGTTCGGCTATCTTTTTGTGTCACCGTCCAACACCGATAACACTCACGCTCTATGAACATTCCCGCAGGTGCCTATGCCATTGTTGCAGTCATCGTTCTGCTGCTCCTCTTCCTTGCCTGGAACCACATCAGGCAACGCAGACTGATACGCAGGCTGCAGGATTTGGCCAGCTCGCTGGAACAGTCGCGCCAGCAGATAATTCAGGAACAGCAGCGCAACCGGCAGCTCAAACAGGAGATGACAAGCAACATAGCACACGAACTGAAGACCCCCGTCAGCAGCATACGCGGATACCTCGAAATACTTCTGGGCGACAAGCCGGTGGAAGAGTCGAAAAAACAGTTCTTTCTTGAACGCTGCTACTCGCAGACTTTGCGTCTCTCTGATCTCATCAACGATGTGTCGGTTATCAACAAGCTCGAGGAGTCGTCCGACCTGTTCCCCAAAGAAGAGATATCCGTCGCCGAAATAGCCGACGAGGCCGTCCTGGAACTCGAAGAACAATGCAGGTCGCACAGCATAGTTGTGCACAACGAACTGCCGCGGCAGATGATTGTTATAGGTAATCATAGCTTGATATATAGTATTTTCCGCAATCTGTTGGACAATTCTATTGCCTACGCCGGCGATGGCATCGAGGTGGGTATAGACTGCTACAAAAAAGACGACGAGAAATACTACATTCGCTTCTACGACACCGGCGCCGGTGTCGACAGCAGCTATCTGCCAAAGCTTTTCGACCGATTCCTGCGCATCGACGAAGGTCGCAGTCGCAAAAGCGGCGGCACAGGCCTCGGCCTTTCCATTGTCAAGCACGCCGTTCTTTTCCACGGTGGAGACATCTACGTCCGCAACCGCGACGGCGGAGGCCTCGAATTCTTCTTCTCACTAAAGAAAAAGTAGATTGAAATAAAACCTTAACTTTAACTTTAACATTGACCTTAACCTTAACTTAAGACAGATTTAACGAAAACAAAAATGTATTGTCCTTTTTAACTCCCAATTTAACTCCCAATTTAACTTCCAATTTAACTTCCATTTAACCTTTCACCCCTCCAACCCTTAAAACCTTTTACAATGCACACCCTGCCTTTACAGATACGGTTCAACGACATCGATATGATGGGACACATCAACAACGCCGTCATTATGGAATTTTTCGACCTCGGAAAGTCGCAGTATTTTGCCGACGCCGGCATCCCCGTTACGCCCGATGAAGGCGACTTCTGTGTAATGGTGGTCCACATCGAAGTCGATTTCCACAGCCAGATCCACTGGCACGACCAGATTGCTGTAACATCCTGTGTGTCAAACTGGGGTAACAAGAGCCTGCGTGTCAAGCAGCAAGTGATAAACACTGTCACAGGCCAGCCCTGTGCCACCTGCTCGACCGTTATGGCTGGCTACTCGCGCAGCACTGCCGCCAGCGCTGTCATACCTGAGGAAATCAAGGCCCGTGTTCAGCGATACGATGCCGAATTAACCCAATAATTCCCCTTTTCTTCGCTTTGCTATCGGGACTGCCGCCAGTAGTTCCTTCACATCTCCGAGAGTGGATGGGTTGCCGCATTGCGTTGGTGATCAATATTACACTTTTGCACTGGCAATCGGTATTGTGTTGGCAATCAATATAGTATAGAGTGTATCGCACTGCGCCATCCCCTCTCGGAGAGGGGTACGCGAAGCGGGGGGTGTGTCGCACCAGAAAAGCAACTTGCCACACCAGAATAGTTGCACTGTCATATAATCATTAAAGTTTGTACAAAACGGCTTTAGCGTTATAAACCAGTGTGTTGTTGATATCGGTGTTTCACAGTGTCTTTCAAGGTGCAAAAAGGGTGCACAGCATATACCGGCAAGGGCATATGTACAGTATTTGTACAGTATATGTACAGTATTTGTACGCTTCTGAAGCGTACAAATACTGTACATATACTGTACAAATACTGTACATATGCCAGGGAAAGTATACTGAAAACAACGTTGTCTCCATTAAAAGAGAGCAGTGAAACATCGTGACACACCAACCAGTGCAGTTCGCTGTTTGTCAGGACTGATCTTAAGTTCAAATAGAAAATGCAACATAAGAGATAAATAAAGAAGCGCAAAATATTAAAAAAAACTTGTTTTTAGCCGTTTATATTGTTTTTTCTTTGTATCTTTGCATCTTGCAACGGAGCGCAAAAAGGGGTCGGAAAGTTGTCTAACTTCTTTTGCGTCAATTGGTTGTCTGTAATTTAACAAAGAAGAAAAACGTTTAATATGATAAATATCACCTTTCCAGACGGCTCGGTCCGCCAATATGAAGCCGGCGTAACGCCCCTCGACATCGCTAAAAGCATCAGCGAGGGTTTGGCACGCAACGTGCTCTCTGCCAAAGTCAACGACAAGGTCATTGAACTCTATCGTCCCATCAACGAGGATGCTACCGTTCAACTGCTTACTTGGAACGACGAGGAGGGCAAGCATACTTTCTGGCACACCTCGGCCCACTTGCTGGCCACGGCTCTGCAGGAGCTCTACCCCGGCATCAAGTTCGGTATCGGTCCGGCCATCGAGAACGGTTTCTACTACGACATCGACTTCGGCAAATACGAGGTGTCGAGCGAGGACTTCCCCAAGATTGAGAAGAAGATGATGGAACTGGTGCAGGCCAAGACGCCCATCACGCGCCGCGAGGTCTCGAAGGCCGAGGCTCTGAAGGTCTTTGGCGAGCGCGAGGAGGTCTACAAGGTCGAGCTTATCAACGACCTCGAGGACGGCACCATCTCGTTCTACGACAGCGGTTGTTTCACCGACCTTTGCCGCGGTCCCCACCTGGTGGACTTCAGCCCCATCAAAGCCATCAAGCTCATCAACCTGGCCGGTGCCTACTGGCGCGGCGACGAGCATCGTCCGCAGCTGACGCGTGTCTATGCCATCACTTTCCCCAAGAAGAAAGAGCTGGATGAATACCTGACAATGCTTGAGGAAGCCAAGAAACGCGACCACCGCAAACTGGGCAAGGAACTTGGTCTCTTTATGTTCAGCGACACCGTCGGAAAGGGTCTGCCCATCTGGCTTCCCAAGGGTACCGACCTGCGTCTGCGCCTGCAGGCTTTCCTGTCGAAAATCCAGAAACGTTATGGCTATCAGCAGGTCATAACTCCTCATATCGGTGGCAAGCAGCTTTATGTGACCAGCGGCCACTGGGATCACTACGGTGCCGACAGTTTCCGTCCCATCACCACTCCCGAGGAGGGAGAGGAATACCTGTTGAAACCGATGAACTGCCCTCACCACTGTATGATTTACAAGAACGAGCCGCGTTCGTACAAGGACCTGCCTCTGCGTCTGGCAGAATTCGGCACGGTCTATCGCTACGAGCAGAGCGGCGAACTGCACGGCTTGACGCGTGTGCGTTCGTTCACGCAGGACGACGCCCACATCTTCTGCCGTCCCGACCAGGTGAAGGACGAGTTTATCAAGGTGATGGAAATCATTGAGATAATCTTCAAGGCGCTCAGTTTTGAGAATTTCGAGGCTCAGATTTCGCTGCGCGATCCCAACGACAAGACCAAGTATGTCGGCAGCGACGAGAACTGGGCCAAGGCCGAGGCCGCCATCGTCGAGGCTTGCAAAGAAAAGAATCTTCCCGCCAAGGTGGAATACGGCGAGGCTGCTTTCTACGGTCCCAAGCTTGACTTTATGGTCAAGGATGCCATCGGTCGCCGTTGGCAGCTGGGTACCATCCAGGTGGACTACAACCTGCCCGAACGCTTTGAACTTGAATATATAGGCAGCGACAACCAGAAGCACCGTCCGGTGATGATCCACCGTGCACCTTTCGGCTCGATGGAGCGTTTCTGCGCCGTGCTGATAGAGCATACCGGCGGCAAGTTCCCGCTGTGGCTCACTCCGGAGCAGTTCATCATTCTGCCCGTCAGCGAGAAATATGTCGACGACGCACGCCGTATGCTTGCCAAGCTTGAGGATATGGACCTCCGTGGCAGCATCGACGAACGCAGCGAGAAGATAGGCCGTAAGATTCGCGATGCCGAACTTGGCAAATATCCCTTTATGCTCATTCTGGGCGAGAAAGAAGTTGGCGAGGGTACCCTCTCGGTGCGCCGCCAAGGTGCCGGCGACCTGGGCAGTATGACACCCGAGGCATTTGCCGCACTTATCAATGACGAAATCAGCAAAGTAATGACTTACTAAGCGATAAATAACAAAAGTATTATCTAATTAAAAAACAATTTGGCAGCACCATTAAAACCCCAGCCTAACAGAGGTCCCAGCAGAGGCCCTGTAAAGAAAGAACCGGACCATCGCATCAACGACCGTATCACGGCTCCTGCCGTGCGCGTTGTCGGTGAAGGTATGGAACCCACCATTATGGACACGCGCGATGCGCTTCGTATGGCTTATGACCAGGGTCTCGACCTTGTGGAGATTTCTCCCAACGCTCAGCCGCCGGTATGCAAAATCATCGACTACCAGAAGTTTACCTATGAGCTGAAAAAGAAACAGAAGGAGATGAAGGCCAAGTCGAGCAAGGTGGTCATCAAAGAGATTCGCCTCAGCCCGCAGACCGACGACCACGACTTTGAGTTCAAACTGAACCACGCCATCCGTTTCCTCAAGGAAGGCAACAAGGTGAAGGTCGACATCTTTTTCAAAGGCCGCTCCATCCTCTACAAAGAGCAGGGCGAGACGCAGTTGCTGAAGTTCGCCGAGGCACTGCTGGAATACGGCAAGCCGGAACAGATGCCTCGTCTTGAGGGCAAGCGGATGATGATGCTCATCGCTCCAAAGAAATAGGACACATATTTTCATCCAACAATATAAGTTATCAAACTAAAAAAAAACAGTAAAGTAATGCCAAGATTAAAAACAAAAGCAAGTGCCAAGAAACGTTTCGCTTTCACCGGCACTGGTAAAATCAAGAGAAAGCACGCTTATCACAGTCACATTCTGACCAAGAAAGAGACGACGCAGAAACGCAATCTCGACCACACCACCTTGGTGAGCCGCGATGACGAACAGCGCGTGAAGAGAATGCTTTTAGGCAGCGGAATGTAATTCGTTATTTTCCAGCTGTATTAAACGGAGTTATTAACCATTGTTTATAGCACAAAAGAACAGAGTGTTTGTTTTTGAATCTGTGGATTCTTTAATCGGCAACTCTGTCGCTTAAACGAAAAAAAATTAAAATTTATGCCAAGATCAGTAAATGCTGTTGCTTCAAGAGCACGCAGAAAGAAAATCCTCAACCGTACCAAAGGTTACTGGGGAAGAGGTAAAAATGTTTGGACAGTAGCCAAAAACAAATGGGAAAAAGGTCAGACCTACGCTTATCGTGACCGTAAGAACAAGAAGAGAGAGTTCCGCGCACTGTGGATCAACCGTATCAATGCCGGTTGCCGCATCAACGGCATCTCCTATTCTGTATTTATGGGCGAGTTGCATAAGAACAACATTGAGCTGAACCGCAAGGTTCTTGCCGACCTGGCAATGAACAACCCTGAGGCTTTCACCGCTGTTGT
>JAEEMK010000034.1 GCA_016283175.1 Bacteroidales bacterium | reverse complement strand
GCACATTCTTGTCAATCTCCTTCATAAAGGCTTCGTCCACCTCGGCACCGATGGTGATTATGCGGCTTTCACCGCCATTCCATTTCACATCGTCCAGCGACTTGATCTTCTCAACCTCGTCGATGACGCTGGTATCGTGCGGCGGAACCAGCTGGCATCCGTCGTTCCAATAGGCCTTGTAGCCGTTATACTCTTTGGGGTTGTGCGATGCTGTCAGCATAACTCCCGTCTGGCATTTGAAGTAGCGGACTGCGAAACTCAGCTCCGGAGTAGGGCGCATATCGTCAAACAGATAGACTGTGAAGCCGTTAGCTGCCAAAACATTAGCCGTGATTTCTGCAAACTCGCGGCTGTGGTTGCGGCTGTCGTGTGAGATAGCGGCCTTCAGTTCCTCGCCAGGGAAGCATCCCTTCACATAGTTTGCCAACCCTTGTGTGGCCATACCCACCGTGTAGCGGTTCATACGGTTGGTGCCAACGCCCATAATGCCGCGCAGACCGCCGGTGCCGAACTCCAGACTGCGGTAGAAGCTCTCGTTCAGCTCCTCTGGGTTCTCAGCCTGCATCTTGCGGATAGCGGCTTTGGTGTCTTCATCGTATGCTCCTTCGAGCCAGGTCTTTACATTTGCCAACGTCGTGGCGTCGAGTGTCGTTTGTGCCATAGCATATCTGATTTTTTATTTTCGTTTTAAATGATTAACGAGGGCACAACACAAATATTGTACTCAAAGCCAAAAAACTCTTAAAATAAGGCTACTATCATTCTACGTGATTCCGCAAATCACATTCTAATTCGAATAAGGCATCACGTACAACGTCTATAATTCCCACAGAAGAATTTTTGAAACTAAAATCGTGCGGAATACTGATACTATGACGCTTACAAAATAGCTGTAATTCATCTTCGGCAGAACGCAACGGGAAGGTTTTTAAGTATTGCAGTATGCGCAGACCGTCAACGCGCTCGGTGCAGGCGTGGACGAATAGATGTCTTGTCTTGAAATTCTTGCGCAGTGGCTGCCATAGGTCGTCGGTCTTAAGCTGCTGACGCAGAAAAACACTCATAGGAGTCTCAATGTCTTCCTCGTAAAGTTGAGGGAACAAGGCGTATGTATCGGCGACAGAATTGAAACCCTCAATTGGATATAACGGATAAGTTGAATCCATATAATCAATGCCTTTTGCCACCGCAGGACCCGTGCCGAATGGGACACGCATCGACGGACGTCCTTGAGGTCTAACAACTTCATTACACGAGAGTAGCACCTTCCCTGTTTTCGCAAATTTCTGCATCAGATAGAAATCTTCACCACCTTGCAAAGGGGTGATACCCCCTACTCTTCTGTATGCCCACAAAGGAAACGCCATAGCACTTCCGAGCGCCGTGAAAGCATACGGATTACCTGATTCCAAGAGATTTACAAGATAATGCCGCATATAAATCTCATAGCGAAGCATCGACCGATCAAGTTGTTCGTTACCACCAAGAGGATGATAGTATGGAACACATAACACGCTGCACTCAACGTTACGATTCAACGCACAAAGAACTGATTCCAAATATTTTTCACCAAAAGCAGTATCTGCATCGAGACTTACAACGACCTCGTCGTCACTACAATTGGCCGAGATGACATCAAAAATCTCTTTCCTTGCCCAGCCGACACCGCATTTCTTTCCCTGCCATCCCTTGCCAGACGATGAACGGTCAATAATATGAAGTTCGAAATCAAGATTTTCTGTTTGCAACGCCTTTAAATACCGCAATGTTTCCTGATTGTCACGATACATTGCCTGCTGCTGTCCGTTGCCACTTGCACACCATCCCTCAGGGTTGTTGACACAAAAATAGACATCGAATTCCTTGACAGTTTGGAGCTTCAACAATTCAACAAGCGCCGGAAGATTATCCATTTCCGCCAGCACAGGTATTGCAACCGAAATATGGTGGTATCTCATCAGCGCTTAATGACTTTTGCACTTCTGTGTCCCGAACGGACAATGTACACTCCCTGCGGAAGGTTGTGCAAATCCACAACACGTGTTCCTGCCGGCAGCTGAAAAACAACAATACCTTGCATATTGTATACCGTCAAGGGAGTAAGAACTTCGTTGCTAAGAAAAACCTTGTCGCGCGTCGGATTTGGATAGAAATCCAGTGTTTCGGAAGACATCGTACTCTCTATCGAAACGTCATTTGCAAAAGTATGAATCTCGCCAATATAGTTTACCAGCGAATGTTGCAGGAAACGCCAATATTCAGGCAATTGGTCGCTTTCTATCGTCTTGTCTGACGATATTTCCATCGTCATCTCGCGGCAATTGTGGAAGTGGTTCATATAGTCCTGACGTCCGTTGGGAATGACGTACCAATCGCCGCCAGCAGTGTAGCCGCTGTTGTAAGTATCGCGGAAATGGCTGCTGCTGTAAGTGCGGCTGGTGTCGACAAAACGTTTGCACACCTCAATCCACCATTCGCTATATGGATGAGGATTCTCGTACGAACTGTAACTGTCCCAGGGATAGTTCATCACCTCGGCACCACCGTGAAGATTGGCGCTGAGACGGAAATGATGTTTGCCGACATAATTGATCATCGCAGTATTCTCCTGCTGCTGGGGATTCATAGGCTCAGTTCCGAACGGATCGGGATAGTTGCGGTTCAAGTCTACATAGTTGGCGTTATACCGAATTGCATTGCGAACTGTCGAGTTACCGCCACGATATGTGCCGTCAGGATTACTCAATGGATTGATGTAAATATCCACCGAATTGACCAAGTCGGTATACTGCTGATTGTTGCCATAGCCATTAAGCAATGTGTCGATTAGACGCAACATCATAACAAACCCCGTCACCTCGTCGCCGTGCATAGTCGAAGAATAGAAAAATTCTGGATTATCACTCTGATTAGCAGCGCTTCCCTTTATGCAGGCACAAAGAATGAGACGACCCTTCACCGAGGTGCCTATCGTGTCGATACGGCAAAGTGTCGGGAAGCGATCTGCCCAATCCTGCATCATAGCAAGGTAGGTATCGTAAGTCGGATAACGATCCCAGCCAGACATCTGTTCAACCGTATTGGCCATCACTATAGCCTTGGAATCAAACGCTTCCGCAACCGGCGGAAAAGCGTCGGCACGTTGCTTGAGAGGCTCGTACTGCGCATTGGCGACATTGGCAGCAAGCAGCAGCGAGACAAAAACAAAAAACCTGTTCATAAACAAAAATCAAACAGCAAAAGTAAAGAAATTGTTTGCCAAGAAGTTCCACATCATCACCACACCCGTAGCAATAACCTTGGCAACGTAGAAATTCCACTTCAATTTCTCATTGAAAAGATATATAATCAACGTATTAAGTCCAAGTCCTATAAGCGAGACCGCGAAGAACTTGACATACTCAACGCCCACCTGTTCGTTGGTGCTGCCCCAAGTCCAAATACGGTTCAGTATGTAGTTGCTTGTAGCGGCAACCACAAATCCTATTGCGTTGGCAATGAACTTGGGTATTTTGAAAATCTCCTTGCACAGCCACGTAAGACCGAAATCAACGGCCGTGCCCGATACTCCCACAACGCAAAAACGCAGGAAACGAAGCAGAAAAGCTTTTTCGAAGAACGAAGAAATCGCGAACAGCAATCGCATTTGTCAAAGATTATTTCAGAAAGTCACCTCACTGGGATTGTGCAAGATACCAGTCTTGCGGATACGCATAGCCTTGTGCTGGTTTTTAGGCTTGCTGATACGCGGTCCCGGCTTCTTGTTGCGGGGAATATACTTTATATCGCCCGTCTCATTGACCTCAAGACCATACACCTTTTCAGTGTCCAGATTTACCTTTATAGACCAATAGCGGCCGCAGCCACCACTGGTGCGCACAATATCCTTCGGAACAAGGTCGGCAAAATCACCTTCCCACACAGCATTGATCCATATTATCTTGGCACCGTTGATATCAGTAAATCCTACATATTGACGAGTGTATTTGCGTATATGCTCGTCGATGATTGGACAAAGACCCTCCTGGTTTTCGTGGTTACGATTGAGGAACGCTAACTTTTTCTGCATCAGCTTTTCAGCCTTTGCAATGTCAATATCCTCAGGCGTGAAACGACCGTCCTGGTTTTCTACAAGGATGTCAACCTCCCATTCCTTGTTGAAAACATAGCCGTGATAGTTGCTTCCGAGCACTTCCGTGTGGTACCAGGTCTCTTCGGGAACAATATAGTCTTGAGCTCGTACTGCACTGACAGTCAATAAAGTCAAACCAATTATAAAAGCGATTTTCTTCATAAAAAAACAGGTGTTTCGCATTGCAAAATTACTTAAAAAACGCAATCCGGCAAAAAATATTATCCATATGCAAAAAAAATCTTATATTTGCAGTCGCTTTCAGAATGTAGCAATATGTCACGATTACACAAAAAAAACACTGACACTCAAAACATTCTGCAAAATTGATTAATTCTAATAAAACAAATAATTATGAACAAATTCGTTTCTGTACAGCAGGCAGCCGACAAAATCAAAGACGGTATGACCGTTATGGTCGGCGGATTCCTCGGCGTCGGCAACCCGATAGCCTTGATTGACGCACTGGTTGAAAAAGGTGTCAAAGACCTCACCATCATCTGCAACGACACTGCATATCCCGAAGTCGGTGTCGGCAAACTCATCACCAACCATCAGGTCAAAAATCTGATTGCCACCCACATCGGCACCAACAACAACACTATCGACCAGATGAATGCCGGCGAGCTCCACGTGACGCTCCAGCCGCAGGGCACCCTGGCCGAGCAGATCCGTGCCGCAGGCGCAGGCCTGGGCGGTGTGCTTACCCAGACGGG
>JAEEMK010000033.1 GCA_016283175.1 Bacteroidales bacterium | reverse complement strand
GCAGCACCAACAGCAGTACAACGAGCAGCAGTATTACGGTCAGAAAGACCGCCAAAGCGGATAATATAGTCTGTGTCATAGTTTTATTCCCATAAATGACATAAAGGCGATGCCCATAAGTCCAGTGATAATGAAAGTGATACCTACACCTTTAAGTGCCGGCGGAATGGCTGAATAGCGCAGGCGTTCGCGTATGGCGGCGATGCCGACAATGGCCAGGAGCCAGCCGATGCCGCTGCCAAGAGCGAAGCAGGTCACTTCGCCGATGTTGGAGTAGCCACGCTGCTGCATAAAGAGCGATCCGCCAAGGACGGCGCAGTTTACGGCAATGAGCGGCAGAAAGATGCCGAGTGCGTTGTAGAGCGCCGGCGAGTATTTCTCGATGACCATCTCCACAATCTGCACTATTGCTGCAATGACAGCAATAAAGAGTATCAGGCTGAGGAAGCTAAGGTCAACGTCGGCCAGCGAGGGGCTAAGCCAAGCCAGTGCGCCAGGCTGAAGCAGATACTTGTCGATAAGGTAGTTGACCGGGACGGTGATGAGCAGCACAAAGGTGACTGCCACTCCGAGCCCGAACGATGTCTTCACGGTCTTCGACACGGCAAGGTAGGAGCACATACCGAGGAAGAAGGCGAAAATCATATTGTCGATGAATATCGACTTGACGAATATGTTGAAGTATTCCATAACTATTTCTCCTGTAGTTCTTTGTTGCTACTGCGCTGAATCCAGATGATGATGCCAACCAGAATCAGGGCCATCGGTGCCATAATTACGAATCCGTTGTTCTCGTAGCCGATGTTGTAGAGTCCAAGTTTTTCAATGATGGGGTAGTCCCAGATGGTACCGCTACCGAAAAGCTCGCGCACAAAGCCGAGAATGACGAGGATTACACCGTAACCCAGGCCGTTGCCGATGCCGTCGAGCAGCGAATCCAAAGGTTTGTTGCTCATCGCAAAGGCCTCGAGGCGTCCCATAACGATGCAGTTGGTGATGATAAGTCCCACGTAGACTGACAGCTGCTTGCTGACATCGTAGACGAAGGCTGTCAGCACTTGGTTGACAAGTATCACCAGTGCAGACACCACTACAAGCTGGACGATGATGCGGATGCGTGGAGGTATGCTCTTACGCATCAGAGAGATAATAAGGTTGGCGAGGGCAACGACAACCGTTACCGACAGAGCCATAACCACGGCTGGCTTCAGCTGCGCTGTCACTGCCAGGCAGGAGCAGATGCCAAGCACTTGGACGGTGATGGGGTTGTTCTTGCCGAAGGGGAGTTTTATCAGGTCTAATTTCTTCATTGTTCGTCCTCCGTCTTTGATTCTGAGAAAGTAATGGTGCGATATTGCTCGAAAGCTTTTTCCAGCATTTCCGTTACGCCGTTGCTGGTCATTGTACCGCCACTGATGGCATCCACTTCGTAGGGGTTGTTTTTGTCGGCGTTCTTCTTTAATATTATTGGATGTTCGTCCATTTGTTTGCCGATAAAACGATTGGCAAATTTGTCGGTGGCAATCTCAGCGCCGAGACCGGGAGTCTCGCCTTGATGGTCGAAGACAGCGCCCAGCACTTTCCCATCGTGATCAAGTGCTAAATAACCCCAGATGGGGCCCCACAAACCGTTTCCTTTCAGCGAGATGACTATGCCGTTGTTGAATGTGTAGTAAGGAATCTCGGTCCCGTCATCATCGATAAAAGAGACTTCACTGTCAATGTTTTTGTCGTAGAGTTCTGCTGCGTTGTCGCGTGTGGCTTCGATGCCTATGGTCTTTAGTATCATTTGTTTGGTCTCGGCATCGCGGTTCTTGTCCTGACGCGGCTTGAGGCTTGTGGCTACAATGGTGAGCACCAGTGCCACCACTGCTGCAAGCCCCAGCGCATAGAGCAGCATATATTTGTTTGAGAACTGTTTCATTATGCGGTCCTCCTTTCTGCTGTGGCCCAGCGTTTCTGGCGTCTCTTGATGTTGCGAGCCACAACGCAGTGGTCTATCAGCGGTGCAAAGCAGTTCATCAGCAGTATGGCCAGCATCATTCCTTCGGGGTAGGCGGGGTTAAGCACACGCAACAATACTGCGAAGGCTCCAATCAGGAATCCGTAAATCCATTTGCCGCAGTTGGTCTGCGCTGCGGTGACGGGGTCGGTAGCCATAAAGACGCATCCGAAGGCGAAACCGCCCATAAGGAAGTGATAGTAGAAGGGAACTTGCATATATTCGTTGGCTCCGATGGCGTTGAACAGCAGACCCATAAGCCCTCCGCCAAGCACCACGCTGAGCATTATGCGCCAGCTGGCAATGCCTGTGGCAAGCAGCAGCAGTGCTCCAAGCAGTATGGCGACGACCGATGTTTCGCAGGTGCTGCCAGGGATGGTTCCGATGAACATATCAAGTGCCGATGCCTGCAACGGTTGGCCAGCCATAAGTTGACCAAGAGGTGTGGCACCGGTAACGGCATCGCCAGCAAAGTGGAACGGCGTTGCCACCCACACGCTGTCGCCCGACATATGGCTTGGATAGCTGAAGAAAAGGAAGGCGCGTGCCACTAGGGCCGGGTTTAGGAAGTTGTAGCCGCTGCCGCCAAAGACCTCTTTGCCAATGACTACGGCGAAGGCTACGGCCAACGCCAACTGCCACAGCGGCACGGTGACGGGAACAATCATAGAGATAATAAGTCCGGTACCGATAAAGCCTTCGCTGACCTCCTCGTGCCTTATCTCGGCGAAAAGGAACTCGATGCCGAGACCGACAACATAGCTGACTATGATGATGGGCAGCATACGCAGGAATCCGAACCATAGTTGGTGCCAGAAACCCCAGTCAAGACTATAGCTTATTGCGGTCTGATGTCCGATGTTCCACATACCGAACAGGAGGGCTGGCAGCAGAGCTATGACTACGGTGATGATGGTGCGCTTCAGGTCGACGGCATCGCGTATATGGCTGCCTTTGTAGCCACCGCCAACCTTGCCGCCTGTTACGGTGTTGGGTGTAAAGGCAAACGACTCGAATGCCTCGAACGTCGACGACAGTTTCTCGAAGCGGCCGTCTTTACTGAAGTTGGGCTTCATTTTGTCAAAAATGTCTCTGAGTATCATAGGCCAAGCTCCTTTCTTATCTTTTCAAGGCCGTTGCGGATTATAGCCTGTATTTCAGTCTTTGAAGTGTCGGCAAACTCGCAGAGAGACAAATCTTCGGGTTCTACTTCATATATACCGAGATTCTCCATCAGCTCGATGTCGCCTATGATGCAAGCCTTTATCAGTTGCATAGGGTAGATGTCGAGTGGCACCAGTTTCTCGAACTCGCCTGTTACAAATAGCGGTCTGTCGCTGCCGTGCTTGCCTGTATCGAAAGTAAATTCGAACGCTTTCCGCTTTCCGCTTTCCGCTTTCCGCTTGAAAAAGCCGCTGAGGAAGGTGCGCGAGAAACTGAATTTGCGGAAGTTGGGGCGCAGCCAACCCATAAAGTCGTAGTAGTTGCCTTCGGGAATGATGCTCACCTTGTCGCACTCGGTGCTTAGGAATCCATCTTTGGCTATTGCCGTGCCGCTCAGTACATTGCCACTTATGAGGCGGAAGTCGGAAAGCGGTTCACTGAGTTCATTGAAGGTGGTTTGCTTGGTCAGTTCTTCGACTGATGCACCCGAAAGCGTCCTATAGTATTGTGAATTGCCGACAACAGGGCCGCACAGTGCAACCATACGTTGTGGGCAGTAGTGACCGGTGCTGAACAACTGTCCGATTGTCGCCACATCCTGTGCGTTGACTGTCCAAACCGTCTCGCCCTTGTTGATAGGGTCAATCCTGGCTATCTGCGTTCCTGTAAGTCCTGCAGGATGTGGACCTTGGAAGTGATGAATCTCGGCGTTCTGCACTTTTTCGAGGAATCCATTGTCCTTGCCGCCTTGCAGCGAGAGGTGGACGGTGCCGGCTATGGTGTGAAGGATGTCGATACCGGCTTGGAAATCCTGTTCGCGTCCATTGAGCATAAACGGGATGTCGACAGGTAGGGGCGAGGAGTCGAAAGCCGAAATGAATACAGCCTTTGGATTTGCGTCGGCTTGGGGAATGATGCCAAACGGACGTTGGCGCAGCAGTGTCCAAAGTCCGCTCTCAATCATCGTCTTGCGCATTCCGTCGGCTGTTGATGCAGAAGTTTGGAACTGTACGCTTTTCTGCTCGCTGTCGGCTTCGACGACCACAGCCAGCAGGGCGCGTTTGTCACCGCGGGCAATGGCTTTCACCGTTCCGCTTACTGGAGATGTGAAGCGTGCTGCAGCGTTGCTTTTATCCTCAAACAGTGGTGTTCCGGCCAGAACAGGGTCGCCCTCTGCGACAAGCAGTCGCGGCTTGACACCAACATAGTCGGTCGGCTTCACCGCAAAGCAGCCTGTCAAACGCATATCGGAGACACGCCTTTCGGCGGTCCCCGGTATGCAGATGTCTAACCCTTTTTTAATTATTGTTGTATTCAATATTTTGAGATTTAAGGTTGTGATAAAGCCTTCTATTTGATATTTAATTGCTCAAGGTCCATAGGCTTCAGCATATTCTCGGGCAACAGAATCTTGTCGAGCTGTTCTTTGGTCAACAGTTTGTGCTCGAGGATGAGTTCATAGACGCCACGACCTGTTTCACTGGCCTCCTTGGCTATCTTGGTGCTTTGCTTGTAGCCGATGATGGGGTTGAGCATAGTGACGATGCCGATGCTGCGTTCCACCAGCTGACGGCAGCGCTCCTCGTTGGCACGGATGCCGTCGATGCAGAGGGTGCGCAGCGTGTCGAGACCGTTCTCAAGCAGGTGAATGCTTTCAAACAGTGTGTAGGCGATGACGGGCTCCATAACGTTGAGCTCCAGTTGGCCGTTGTCGCTGGCGAAGGTGATGGTCATATCGTTGCCGATGACCTTGTAGCATACCTGGTTCATTACCTCGGGGATGACGGGGTTGACCTTGCCGGGCATAATCGACGAGCCGGGCTGACGCTCGGGCAGATGGATCTCATACAAGCCGCAGCGAGGACCGCTGGAGAGGAGACGCAGGTCGTTGCACATCTTGTTGATTTTGATGGCCAGACGCTTCATAGCGCTGCTGTACTGTATCATACAGCTGGTGGCGCTTGTGGCCTCAATCAGGTTGTCGGCCAGGCTGATGTTCCAACCGGTGACTTTGCGCAGAGCTTTGATGCAGGCTTCGCTGTAGCCGGGTTTAGAGCAGATACCTGTACCGATGGCGGTGGCGCCCATATTGACAATCAGAAATTCGTCGGCAGCGTTGCGCAGGTTGTGAAGTTCGCCACGCAGCGAAGCGGCGAAACCACCAAATGTCTGACCCAGTGTCATCGGGACGGCGTCCTGCAACTGTGTGCGACCCATCTTGATGACGTGTGCAAACTCCTGGCTCTTCTTGTCGAGTGCCTCGATGATCTTTTCAAGGCGCGGCATAAATTCGAGGTGCTCCAGGCACATTGCCATATGGATGGCGCAGGGGTAGGCATCGTTAGTGCTCTGCGAAGCGTTGACGACATCGTTGGGCGAGCAGTACTGGTATTCGCCTTTTTTGAAGCCCATACGCTCGAGGGCCAGGTTGGCGATGACCTCGTTGGCGGCCATATTGGTGCTGGTGCCGGCACCGCCTTGAATCATATCGATGGGGAACTGGTCGTGGTAGCGTCCAGCGATAAGTTGGTCGCAAGCCCAGATGACGGCCTCGCCCTGCTCAGGGGTAATCATACCTACTTCAACATTGGCCATAGCTGCAGCCTTTTTGGTGATGGCCATACCTTTAATGAAGTTGGGGAAGCTGCTCAGCAGTCGTCCGCTGATATGAAAGTTTTCCATAGCACGCGTTGTCTGAACACCATAATATGCCTCTTCAGGTACATCGTGAGAACCGAGAAGATCGCTCTCTGTACGGAATTTATTGTTTTCCATTATCGTTTCTTTTTTGTTTAATTAGTTAGAATATAGTTCTTTACAGCAATTGTTGTTCTGTATTTCTATCTGCAAAAATACATATAAAGTTTGAATAAGCGACCTTTTCGATAAAAAAAAATCGATTAAAATATCAAAATATGATATTCTATTGTATTTCAGTAATTAATGCGTGGTGTAATATTGGGAGTGAACTATTCATTTAACGAATAATTCCTCGTTCAGTTCCTTCTTCGCAGTTCTGTAGTCAATGCGGCAAGCGATGCGGCAAGATTCTCGTTTTTTATCAGCACGTTGTCGGGAAGACGCAATGTGGCTGGCGCAAAATTCCATATTGCCTGCACACCGTTGGAAACCAAGATGTCGGCAACCTTTTGTGCCTCTGACGACGGCACGGCAATGATGCCAATTTTGATATTGAAGCGCTGAAGGAACGACTCAATCATATCCATCGACATAACGGCTTTGCCTCCAACCTGTTTTGATGTTGGATTGGCGTCGAATCCAGCAATGATTTCCAGTCCGTAGTTTGTGAAACCGTTGTACTTCATAAGCACTTTTCCAAGGCTACCTACGCCAACCAGCACAGCTTCGTCGTAGTTGTCGTAGCCCAAGTGACTCTTGATGTCGTTGTATAGTTGATTGGTCTTGAAACCAAGTTTGGGGCGTCCGGGAACGCTACTGACACTGGCAAGGTCTTTGCGTACCTGCACAGGATTGATTGACAGGCTCTGGGCCAGCACCGCCGATGAAACGTACTCCTCGCCGTTCTTCATCATCTCTTCAAGGTAGCAGTAGTAGAGCGGCAGGCGTCCAAGTGTCGATTTCAGTAGTATTATTGAATTTTTTTTCAACGGTTTCTAATGTTTAATGTATTGATGCGGATCTTGTTGGATTACAGGAATGCCTGGAATACGCCTTTGGCGTTAAACTCCAGTTTGCTGCCGTCGGTGAGCTGCACCTGGTAGCGTTTCGTAGTCTTTGTTGCCCAGACAATCTGGCGGCCCTCATAGTACTTGTCAAGATGGTTGAGCAGTGCTTTTGGGAAAAGGCTTGACGGCACACCACCGTAGCTCTTGACTTCAATCCATTGGCCGTTGGCACTGAACTTCATTGTTGAACCGTCTTCGACCGAAGCCTTGTATTCCACTTTGCGACCCTGCTTGTTGCGCCACGCATCGACGATGGGAGCACCGTTCCAAGCGCTGCGAATGGTGGTACGTGCTTGTGTTGGCAGTTGTGTGCTCTTGATTTGGGTTATCTGTGCCGAGGCAGTAAACGAGATCGCAACTAATGCAATGATGGTGAGAATCAGTTTTTTCATTTTAATTCTATTAATAGGTAAAAAAGGTTCGCTTCGCTTGAAAGGTTGAAAAGGTTAAATGGTTTTAAGGCTTAAGAGTTTTATGTTGATACGTTGATATGGTTTATGTTGATTTTATTTGTGGTTATTTCTCAAATTCCAGTCTTTCCGCTTTCGACTTTCCGCTTTCCGCTTTCCGCTTTCCGCTTTCCGCTTCAAAGGCAAGGTGTCCATTGACGAAAGTCATCTCCACGCGGCTGTGGAATGTTTGTCCTTCGATGGGTGACCAACCGCATTTGTAGAGGATCGATTCCTTGGTCACTTTGTTCTCGACATTGGGCCTTACCAGCACCAAGTCAGCCTTGTAGCCCTCGCGGATGAAGCCGCGATTGCGGATGCCAAAGAGGGTGGCAGGATTGTGGCACATCAGGCGCACAAGAAGTGGCAACCAGGTGTCGCGGAATTCGCGCTGCTCCTGCTCGTTATAGCTGTTGTTCAGCAGCGGCTCGAGCATCATCGTCAGCGAGTGCTGGATGGAAGGTATGCCACCCGGAGCGTCGAAGTATCGCAGCTGCTTGCTTGCCAGCGTATGCGGTGCGTGGTCGGTGGCTATAGTGTCAATCAGTCCGTCGTAGAGTGCTGCCCACAGCGCCACGCGGTCTTCGTTGCGCTTGATGGCGGGGTTGCACTTGATGAGGTTGCCCAGTTCTGCATAGTCGCGGTCGTCGAACCACAGGTGGTTGGGTGTCACCTCGGCAGTGATATGCTTTTGGTCGAGGGGCAGGTTGCTCAGCAGGTTGAGCTCGGTGGCGGTGCTGATGTGGGCAATATGTAGTCGCGTCTTGTAGCGACGTGCGCGCTCAATGGCCTTGTAGGTGCTCACATAGCAGGCCTCGGTGGTGCGTATCTGGGGGTGCAGCGCAGCGGTTTCGCGCTCTGTGCCGGCACATTCCATCTTGAAATTGCGCAGGTTGGCCTGCACGATGTCCTCCTCTTCGCAGTGTGCCACGATAAGTTTCTTGGCCTTTGAGAAAAGCAGGTCGAGTGCCTGCGGATTGTTGACCAGCATATCGCCCGTGCTGCTGCCAAGGAAAAGCTTGATGGCCGCATATTTGGTCGGGTCGGCTTCGAGTATATCTCCGATGTTGCTGTTGGTGGCACCGAGCATAAAGCCGTAGTTGGCGACGCTCTTTTCGGCCGCCAGCGCGACTTTCTCTTCCAGCAGTTCCATCGTTGTTGTTTGCGGCTTGGTGTTGGGCATATCAATGAATGAGGTGACTCCTCCTGCCACGGCTGCGTGGCTTTCAGTCTCGATGTCTGCTTTCTCGGTCAATCCCGGCTCGCGGAAATGCACGTGAGTGTCAATAATCCCAGGCAGCAGTAAGAGGCCCTTGGCCTCTATTGAACGGAGAACGGAGAACGGAGAACGGAGAACAGAGTTGCCGGAAGTAACTCTGAAAATGATATCGTCCTTTATATACACATTGCCTGTGTATATTTGTCCTTCGTTGACTATTGTGGCGTTCTTTATTTCAATAAGGCCGTTATTTTCCATTGCACTTTGCCGTTTTAATGGATGAGGTTAAAAGAGATATGATTTCGTTGACGTCATTGTTAAGTGATTCATAAGCTTTGTAGTCAATGAATTTTGCCGCATAAAGCAACTCAATCCTGTACTGTGTTTCGTCGGCTTCTTTTAAGGCTATTGAATACTTGCTTATGAAATCCAAATTACTCTGTGCATTTCGCCCTTCACGTATGTTGGCACCTATGCTTGTCCCGCTTCTTAGAATTTGCTTGCTCAAGACAAACTCCTTTTTTTCCTCCGTAAGAAATGTGTACAAATTAACAATCCTTAAAGCAAATGCAAAACTCTTATCGCGAATAACATTGGCCATAAATGCAAGTTCTCAGTTCTTCGTTCTCCGTTCTCCGTTCCCTAAAACTTTTGCTTCTCGCTCCATCGGCGGGCAGCTTCATAGGCGTCGGCCGAAGTGTTGTAGATGTTCTTGACTACAAACTGGCCTGTGTGGTCTATGCATCCCCAGCGGCCGTCCATTTTGGCGGGAGCGGCGCGGTTGTTCCAGGTTTTGATGAAGAGCTTGGCGTCCTCGAATGTGGGTTCGATGACCCAGCGTCCTTTGAAGTTGACGTAGCCCCAGTAGCCCGTCTCTGGGTTGCGGATAGGGTAGAGCCAATGTCCCAGCTCCTGGTTGTTGTCCCATTCGTAGCCTGCCTGCCAGGCCTCGCTTGAGAGGGTGAAGACAATCTGCGACAACAGTTCGCCGTTGTTGTCAATGCTGCCCCAGCGTCCGTCGAGTTTGCAGGTGGCAAACATTCCGGTGTCGTTGGTAAAATGTGAAGCACCGTCATAGATGGGGCTGATAGCCCATTCGCCTTCGTAGTCGACCCAGCCGTACTTGCCCGTGGCGATGTCGGTGACAGGCAGACGCCAGTCGCTGATTTTTCTACCGTGCTCCTTTTGGCTGAGGGCATAGTCGGCGTCGTCGCGGGTATAGAAGATGCATTTCGAAACGACATTGCCGTTGCGGTCGATCGACCCCCAGCGGCCGTCGCGTTTCACCTGGGCGTAGATGTAGTTGTGGTCAGTGCCGAAATAGTCGTAATCCTCATATTCGGCATCTATCACCCAACGGCCCAGATAGTTGACATATCCCCATTTGCCCGACTCCTTGTCGCGTGTGGGGTAGCGCCACGTGTCGTAGTGGCGTCCGTGAATCCATTGTTTGCCGGCAAGGTCGGCGTGTTCCTGAGCCATAAAGGTCGGGGCTATGACCATCACGCCTTTGCGGTCTATGCAGCCCCAGCGGCCGGCGGTCTTGACAGCGGCAAAGCTCATCGGCTCGTCGCCATAGAACTGAACTGCGCCTTCATACTGCGGCTCAAATTTCCAGTTGCCGTAGTAGTCTACAAAACCCCATTTGCCGTCGGCGGGGTTTTGTGCTGGATAGAGCCATTTGCCCGGTTCGTCGCCCTTCTCCCATTCGCGTCCTGCCTGTTCGGCCTCTTCACTTGTAAAGAAAATGTTGCGTACAATCATCTGTCCGCGGTTGTCAATGCAGCCCCAGTAACGGTCGATTTTCACTACGGCGAATTTCTTGAAATGCCCTTGAAACTCGAATGCATATTGGAATTGGGGCGCAATCAGCCACGCTCCCTCGGCGTTTTTGTATCCGTAGGTCTTGGTGCTAGCGTTCATCGCAAGTTTTTGAGCATCAGTGTTTATGGCGACGGCGGCTACCAATGTCAGCAGCAAAAAGAGTCTTTTCATATTGCTTTTTTTATATTCCAAATTAAAATGCAAAAATACGAAAAAAATGCAATATGGGAAAAAAATATTGTTCACCATTACTTTTTACCCATACTAGCATAGGCATATGTACAGTATTTGTACAGTATATGTACAGTATTTGTACGCTTTAGAAGCGTACAAATACTGTACATATACTGTACAAATACTGTACATATGCCTATGCTGATTCTTTAATAATTTGGGAATGAAGTAGTTGCGGTATAATGTCGAAGTGGTTGTGTTTTTGTGATAAATGACTGTAAATATGAGTGTTATACGTAAAAGGCCTCGGATTGACATTTTGAGGACTGTTTTCATAGTGGGTCAGATGCCCACCGCGTTTAAACACGAATTGCCGAAAATAATCCATCAATTAATTAGGTTTGTTTTTTGGAAATAATTATTTTTCAAGTTTATTTTGCCGTATCGGTTATTTGTTGTATCTTTGCATTTTACAAGTAATGTTAAAAATAATTTAATATCATTGATATGCAAAGAGATACACAAATTTTCGACCTCATCCAGAAAGAGCGTGAGCGTCAGACCAAAGGCATCGAACTGATTGCCTCTGAAAACTTCGTCAGCGACCAGGTTATGGAGGCTATGGGCTCCGTGATGACCAACAAATATGCAGAAGGCTATCCCGGCAAGCGCTACTATGGCGGCTGCCAGGTGGTGGACCAGAGCGAGACTATCGCCATCGAGCGCGCAAAACAACTCTACGGTGCTTGCTGGGCCAACGTGCAGCCCCACAGCGGTGCACAGGCCAATATGGCAGTCTTCCTGGCTTGCCTCAACAGCGGCGACACCTTTATGGGTATGGACCTGAACCACGGCGGTCACCTTTCGCACGGCAGCCCCGTCAACTTCTCGGGTATCAACTACAAAGTGGTTGGCTATCAGGTGAAGGAAGAGACCGGTACTGTCGACTATGACGATATGGAGAAGAAGGCTCTCGAACACCATCCGAAGCTGATCATCGGTGGCGGTTCGGCTTACAGCCGCGACTGGGATTGGGAGCGTATGCGCGCCATCGCCGACAAGATCGGTGCCATCCTGATGGGCGACATCAGCCACCCCAGCGGCCTTATTGCCAAGGGCTACCTGAAGAATGCCGTTAAGTATTGCCACATTGTCACCACCACCACCCACAAGACCCTCCGCGGACCTCGCGGCGGTATGATCCTGATGGGTCAGGATTTCGACAATCCTTGGGGCAAGACCACTCCGAAGGGTGAAATCAAGAAGATGAGCGCCCTGCTCGACAGCGCTGTGTTCCCCGGCACCCAGGGCGGTCCGCTTGAGCACGTCATCGCTGCCAAGGCTGTTGCTTTCGGCGAGGCTTTGACCGACAGCTACGACCAGTACATCCAGCAGGTGATGAAGAACGCCAAGG
>JAEEMK010000032.1 GCA_016283175.1 Bacteroidales bacterium | reverse complement strand
TGTCGCTCCATCTTATCATCATCAAATCAACTTGTCGCACTGGCAAGGCAGCTTTTAGGATTTTTTGTTATAAACCAGCAAGTTGCGGATGTTGGTGTTTCACGGTGTATTTTAGGGTGCAAAAAGGGTGCATAGCATATACCAGCAAGGGCATATGTACAGTACTTGTACAGTATATGTACAGTATATGTACGCTTCTAAAGCGTACATATACTGTACAAGTACTGTACATATACTGTACATATGCCAGGGAATGCATACTGGAAACAACGTTTTTGTACCAAAATGAATCTTGTGAATCAACGTGAAATGAGAACCTTTGTAGTAATTTGATTTTCAGAACTTCTACTTTGAATCTGGAGTATAAACAACAGTCTTTTTTTTTGCCGGATTATGATTTGCGAGATTTTTAAAGGTTTTTTGAATGATTTTGAGCGAAGCGACCCTTTCTATTTGTTACAATTTGCGCTTTCTTGACGGTGGCAGGACGCTGGGAATTGACCGAAAATTGCCATTAATGGACTAAAATTATAATTCAAAATAAATTGGTCGATTGTCAGATATTTTTTTTTGCAAGTGGATAGGTTCTTTTTTATATATTTCTTATTGTTTTGCGTATTTGTCATTTTTTTTCGTATATTTGCATTTTTGGACAACAGTGTTAACAAATACGGTAAAGCTATGAGACATAGATTTTTATTATATTTGATGCTTTCGTTTTGCGGCTTTTTGGGTGCGCAAAATATATCGAATGTGGCCTTTGTGCGCCAGGACAAGGAGGTTACGCTGACCTACGACCTCAGCAAGGATGCCAATATCCGTGTGTGTGTGTCGATTGACGGTGGCCGCTATTATGGCGAGTATATTGAGAATATGGCCGGCGACATTGGCAAGAATATCAAGGCCGGCAAAGGCAAGAAGATTATCGTCTATGACTTGCCTGACTTGCGTATGCTGCCCTACGAGCCCGACTCGACGGGTTTTAACGCTTCGGACACGCTGATACGCTTCTCGGTGGAGGTTGACGACGGCTCGGTGGACATCAAGGTGGGCGATATGAAGTTCAGGATGATGCCTGTGCCCGGCGGCACTTTCACGATGGGCTGCACACGTCCGGGTGCTGCCAAGCACAACTATGAGGCCGAGTTTCCGACGCACAAGGTGACGGTCGATTCGTTCTATATGGGCAAGTTCGAAGTGACGCAGCGTCTGTGGAAGACTGTGATGGGCGACAATCCGAGCCAGTGGAAATACAACGACAGCCTGCCTGTTGAGCAGGTTTCGTGGAACGACGTGCAGATGTTCATCGCACGTCTGTCGCAGATGACGGGCTACCGCTTCCGTCTGCCCACCGAGGCGGAATGGGAGTTCGCGGCCCGTGGCGGCAACAACTCTAAAAACTATGTCTTCCCCGGCCAGGACGGCGATCCGGGCGCTGTGGCGTGGTACGGTATGAATTCGGGCAACATCACCCATCCTGTGGGTCGCAAGAAACCCAACGAGCTGGGCTTGCACGATATGGCGGGCAACGTATGGGAGTGGTGTTCGGACTGGTATGGCGAATACAGCGCCGAAGCACAGCAGAACCCCCGTGGCCCCAAGCACGGCGAGAGCCGCATACTGCGCGGCGGCAGCCTCAACAGCCCCTCGTGGGGATGCACGGTGAGCGACCGCAGCTGGTACCAGCCTGACTACGGATATGGCTTCCACGGCTTCCGTCTGGTGCTGGACTCGGTGGAGGAACCTGAGGAGGAGTGAGAGCGGAGAACGGAGAACGGAGAACGGAGAACGGAAAGCGGAGAACGGAGAACGGAAAACGGAGAACGGAGAACGGAGAACGGAGAACGGAAAACGGAGAAATATTTATGATAATTCCTGTCCATTGATGGTAATTCCTGTTCAAAAGAAAAAGCTCGCTTGCGAGCGGAAAAGATTTACAAGATTTACGAGATTTCGCGAGTGAAACGAGCAGGAGACATAAAAGCGGAAAACGGATTTGTCAATTCACTAATCACAATTCACAAATCGCTCTAATTTCAATTCACAATTCACTAATAATTCACCAACAACTATGATTACTGTTCACGACAAGCAGTTTGAGCTTTATATGACAGAAGCTGAGATACAGCGCGATGTCGACCGTGTCGCTGCCGAGATATCGCGTGACTTGAAGGACAAGAATCCTCTGTTCTGTCCCACTTTGACGGGGTCGTTTATGTTTATGACCGACCTGGCGCGTGCACTGGATTTCGATGCGGAGACTTATTTTGTGAAATACAGTTCGTATAGCGGTATGAGCAGCACGGGCACGGTGAAGACAGAACTGCCTTTCCCGCAGAAGTGCCGCGGACGTCACGTGGTGATTGTCGAGGACATTGTGGATACGGGCATCACTATGGAAGCTATGCTCGGCGAGTTGCGCAAACTCGAACCTGCCGGCATCTACATCGCCTCGTTCCTCTTCAAGCCTGGAAGTTTCAAGAAAAACTTCAAGATTGACTATGTAGGCCGTTCTATACCAAATGATTTCATACTTGGATACGGTTTGGACTATGACAATTTCGGCCGCTTTTATCGTGACATTTATGTTGTGAAGGAATAAGTTATGAAAGCAAGAAGATTTGTTTTTGGTTTGATTGCCGCCGGTGTGCTTCTGACGCTGGCGTCGTGCTCGAAGGACCCTGTCTTTGATGGCGACCTGATTGTCGGCAAATGGGTCAGTGGCACAGAATACTATCGTTATGATGCCGACAGCAAAGGCGTGACGTGGGACACGGGCGACGATGTCCAGGAAGAGGAGGGACAGCCCTTCACCTGGTCGTTCGATTCGGAAACCAACCGCCTTACGCTGGTGCACCAAATGGAGATGGGCGCTGTTGTGCCCAAGGCATATACGCTCACGGCCTTGAACGACAGTACTATGGAGTACAAAGACAATTATGGCCAAAAGTTTAAGTATAAAAGAGTTGTAATTTGATGAGAGGGGGAATTATGCAAAACGAGAATCTGGAAACAGCCAGTGCTTCCGGTACCGAACAGCCGAAACGCAAAATGAAGAAAGGGTGGAAGATAGCCCTTGTTTCGTTGGGCTCGTTGCTTGGCGTGGTGGTTGTTGTGGCTGTTGTGGCTTTGTGGCTGGTGCTGACACCGGCACGGCTTACTTCGATAGTCAACAAGCTGTCGGACAAGTTTATACTTTGTGAGAGCAATTTCGACGATGTCGATCTGACTCTGTTCAAAACATTTCCCTATGTTGGTTTGAATGTCGAGGGAGTCACGCTGGTCAATCCGATGGATGGTGCTGTGAGCGACACTTTGGCACACATTGGTTCGTTGGGAGTGGGTATCAATCTGCGCGAATATTTGAAAAACAAGAATATAGAGGTGACCAAACTGGTGCTGGACGGCGTGTCGGCCAATCTTTACACCGATACTGCCGGTCGTTCGAACTTTGACATTTTCCCTTCGTCGGACAAGCCGGACACTACACCTTCGGAACCTTTCGTAATGCCTGAACTGGTATCGTTGAAAAGCATCAAAGTCAAGCACTTCAATGCCTCATATGTCGACGACAAAGCCCAAATGGCTGCGACGTTGGGTAATCTGAACCTGGGTATCGATGGCAAATATGTTCCGGACAATATTGATGCCAAAGTGCGGCTTGATATCGACGACGTAGATTTCCGTATCGAAGGCGACAGCAATGCTATGGGAGCATCGCTGAAGGATATCGTCTTTAAACTGGACGGTGAAACGAAAGGGTCGCAAGTTGACGGTGACATAATGATGAAAGTGAAGGACGGTCAACTGTCGCTTAATGGTAAAGACTTTGTAAACGAGGCTGTTGATGCTATGAAAGGCAACCTCGTGACCGTCGATGGCAAGTTGGTCGGCGACCTTGACAAAGGCGAAGTGAAAGTCGACAAGCTTGTTGCTGACTTGAAAGGCTATGAACTTAATGTCGACGGACTTGTGGCTATGGCCGACAACGATCATCCTATGTCGGTCAACCTGTCCTATTCAACCAACGAATGGGGTGTGAAAGAGCTGTTGGCAATGCTGCCTGCGCAGTTTACCGACTGGCAGAAGGGAATGAGCCTCGACGCCGATGCATCGCTCACTGGCACCGTGAAAGGCATTCTTAGCGACGCTGAACTCCCGGCTGTCACTGCCGTGTTGAAATTGAAGGATGGCAAGTTCCAGGACCGCAGCCTGTTGCCATATGCTTTCACAGGCATCAACGCCGATATCAGTGCCGATCTGGATTTGAACGAGAATGGAGTCAGCAATGTCGAGATAACCAGGCTTGCCGCCCGCACAGGCCGCAACAGCATAGAAGTGGCCGGTTCCATCAGCGACCTGCTGGGCAAGATGAACACGGATGCAACAATCAAAGGTGTTGTCTATCTGCCCGACGCAAAGCCGATGCTGCCCGACGACCTCAATATGAAGCTCGACGGACGCGCCACCCTCAATCTCAAAGCCAAGACCAACCTTGAGCAGCTCCAGAAAAGTGAGTTCTCAAAGATGAAGCTTTCAGGCAATATCGGATTGACAGACCTCGATGTTGAATATGACACAATCTATGCCAAGATACCCAAGGGCAACATCAATGTCCAGCTGCCAAGCAAGATGAAACGCGGACTCTTCAACGAGTTGCTTTCGGCGACCATAACCTGCAACAGTATTGACGCCCAGCTGCCTAACAACAAGATTGACGGCAATATAGGTGAAACAAAGCTGACGGCAGCCATATCGGATATTTTCGACACTACTCAGCCGTTCCGCGTGGTTTGCGATTTCGACTTTGCCAAACTGCAAGGCTCGATGGATTCCATAAAAGCAACGGTGACAAGCCCGAAGGGCACGTTTGCGATGGTGCCGGTGTCGAAAGTGAGCGAGAAAGTGAAATACAAGATAGACTTAAGCAGCAGTGCGATGCATTGCGAGCTTGACGACAGCACGAGTGTCGATCTGGCAGGCTTGACCATCAAAGGCGGTGCCAACTACGACCCATCCAAGCCCAACACCCTGCAGCAGTGGTCGCCTGATTTGGATGTCGACTTCAAGCGTGGATATATTGACCTTGAACAGTTCGACTATATAGTCCAGATTCCAGACATCAAGTTCAACTACAAGCCAGAACGCTGCGAGATTGCCAGTGCCAATGTGGTTTTCGGCAATTCAGACTTCTACCTGAAAGGAGCTGTCACAGGTTTGGAGAAGTGGCTAAGCCACGAGGATATGCTTAAAGGCGACCTTTATTTCACTTCCAACTACACCAATGTCGACGACCTGCTTGCCGCCTTCAGCGGTATGGGTAGCGATGCCGATTCCCTTGAGGCACAACGCAAAGAGGACAAGGTGGACACATCGGCACATCCGTTTATAGTGCCACGCGATGTGGACTTCACGCTGCATACCCGTATAAAAGAGGCCACGGCGTTTGAAAACGACCTGCGCGAGGTGGCCGGCGACGTGCAGGTGTGCGACGGTATCGTTGTGCTCAACCAGGTCGGTTTCGTCTGCAAGGCCGCCAAGATGCAACTCACAGGTCTCTACCGTACACCACGTTTCAACCACATCTTTGTAGGTATGGACTTCCATCTGCTCGACATCAACATTCAGGAACTTATAGATATGATACCATATGTCGACACCCTTGTGCCGCTGTTGAGCGACCTCGAGGGCAATGCCGACTTCCATCTGTGTGCAGAGACATACGTCAATGCCTTCTATCAGCCCAAGATGAGCACACTTCGTGGCGCTGCTGCACTGACAGGTCAGAACCTTGTGGTGCTTGACAACAAGGACATCGACAAGATTGCCAAGTTGTTGCAGCTTAAATCGTGGCGCGAGGACGACTCGAAGATTCACGTCGACAGCCTTGATGTGGCAATGACTGTCTTCCGCAAAGAACTCGAGGTCTATCCGTTCCTGTTGTCGCTGCATAAATACCAGATAGTTGCCGAAGGACGCCACAGTCTGAGCAACAACTACGACTATCACGTCGAGATTGTTCAGAGTCCCCTGCCGGTGCGTCTGGCTGTCGACGTGAACGGTACGCTGCCAAAACTCAACTTTGGAGTTTCGCCCAAGCTGCGCTACAAGAACCTATATCGTCCAGCCAAACGCAGCGAGTTGGACAACGAAGTCCTCAGATTGAAGAAGATGATACGCGAATCGCTCGAAGCCAATGTGAAACAAACAACCATAGACTACGAAGGTCTCGGCGAATAGCGTAGTGTCTGTTATTATAACCCTTCAAACCCTTTAAACCTTTCAAACCTTTCAAACCATTCAAACCATTCAAACCCTTTAAACCCTCAAAATAATGACAAAAGTATCAGTAATACTGCCTGTCTACGGAGTGGCAGAATATATAGAGAAATGCACCCAGTCGCTGTTGGCGCAGACACTGCAGGAAATGGAATTCATATACGTTGACGACCACGGTCCCGACAACAGCATAGAGCTTGTCCAGAAGATGATAGCCGGTCATCCTCGCGAGGGACAGTTCGTGTTCCTCAAACCAGAACACAATATGGGAGCCGGAATGGCGCGCAACTTCGCCATCCCCCAGGCCAAAGGCGAGTACATAGCTTTTGTCGACAGCGACGACTGGATTGAACCCACGATGTTCGAGGAGCTTTACAACAAAGCTGTCGAGAACGGCAACGTCGACCTTTGTTATTGTCAGGCTGCAAAGGACTATCTTGATGGACAACCGACAGAGATATTGAAAAATCCCGATGTCGAGCCCGGCGTGATGACCGACGACAAAAGGCGTTTTTTCCTCACCAACTATGTTTCCCTGTTTTGGACTTTCATCTATCGTCGCGAGATGATAGAGAAATATGAGATACGTTATCCTTCGTCGCGCAGCGCCGACGACAGCTATTTCGTCACCAGCAGTCTTGTTTTTGCCAATTCGGTGGCACACGTCGACAAGCCGTTCTATCACTATCTTATCCGTCCGGGCTCGGTATGTACAACCAAAGACAGCACCAAATATCAAAAACGCCTCGAGACTTTCCGTTCGCTGATGGCATTTCTAAAAGAGAAAGGTGCTTATGGAGAGTTCAAGAACGAGATAGACTTTATCTATATCAAGAAAGGCTATTTCACGTCGGTGTTCAACTATGTATACAACTCGCTGGAGCCCAAGGCGTCGACAATTGCCGAAATACGACGTGAGCTGAAAGAACAGGTGCCAGACTTCAAGAACAATAAATATTTCAAAAAGAAATGCAGCCTGCGTCTGCTTGACTGGATGCTGCACAGTATGCCATCGTTGGCACTAAAGATACTTCCAGTCTATATCAAGAAGAAAAATATGGTTGTGTAGGATTGTAATTTAAAGTTTATGGTTTAAAGTTTGAAAGTGAGTCGTCAAAAGATGATTTTTTCGATTTGCTTTTAAACTATAGAGCTATCAAACTTTAAAACCTTAAAACTCAAAAATATGAAGGAATTATCAATGCACGTATACGACCTTATGGAGAACAGCACTGCCGCCAACTCCACCGAGGTCAAACTCACAATCAAGGACAGCCTGAAAGACAACATATACGCCTTCACCATAGAAGACAACGGCAAAGGTATGTCGCCCGAGTTTATGGCCAAAGTCACAGACCCTTACACGACGTCGC
>JAEEMK010000031.1 GCA_016283175.1 Bacteroidales bacterium | reverse complement strand
CTACAAGCAGACGGTACTGGGCCTTGCGTGGTTCTTCATCAGCCCGATTTTCACAACGATAATGTATATGTTCGTCTTTGGCGGACTGGCGGGCATCTCGACCGGAGGCGTGCCTCAGGCTGTCTTCTACCTTAGCGGCATCCTAATGTGGAACTACTTCAACGCCTGCTTCGGGCAGAACAGCAACGTGCTGGCGGCCAATGCCGGCATATTTGGCAAGGTCTACTTTCCGCGACTGATCATCCCGCTGGCAGGAATGACGTCGTCGCTCGTGACCTTCGGTATTCAGCTGCTGCTGCTCATCGTTGTCTACGTCTATTACGTCATAACCGGTGCCCCGCTCTGCCCGCGCTGGGAGCTGCTGATGTTTCCGGTCTACCTGATTCTGCTGGCGCTGACAGCGATGTCGTGGGGTATGATAATATCGTCAATGACAGTCAAATACCGCGACCTGAATATGCTTGTGGGCTTCGGAATGAGTCTGCTGATGTACGCCACGCCTATCATCTACCCGATGAGTATCGCGGCCAACAAGAGCTACGGTTGGGTGCTGAAACTCAACCCGCTGAGCGGCATATTTGAGTCGTGGCGCTACTCTATAACCGGCATCGGGCAGATGGACTGGATGGGGCTGCTCTACTGCACCGGCTGCCTTGTGGTGACGATGTTCATTGGCCTGCTGCTCTTCTCCAAAGCTGAACGTAACTTCATCGACACAGTTTAATCACATTATTTGTTTTAGCACGCTATTGCGTGGAAATTATTCAAATTATACACAAATTATACAGATTTTTTTTATAGATTTGAATCCAATTTGTATAATTTCTCGCCGCAGGCGATAAAAAAAAGATATTATAAATGGCAAAAAATAGACAAAACAAGCATACACGTCTTATATATGTAGATATGATGGTTGGAATGGCTATGCTGATGGTGGTGATGGGGCATTTCAGCGTCGGGTTCGAGCCGCAATGGTACCACGGTCTGCACAACTGGATATACTCATTCCATATGCAGATGTTCCTCTTCCTCTCAGCATTCCTTATCCGCTACACCTACAAGGGTACCAACAGCCTGAAAGAATACGGTCTGTATATTTGGCGCAAATTCAAGAAGTTCTTCCTCTGGTTCCTCGTCATCGGAATGGGTGTGGCTCTGCTGGCCTGCCTTGTCAAAGAAACGCCATTCACAACCGACTATCTACTCCATTCGCTGCGCAACCTCCTCCTCTATCCTCGCTGGAGCGAAGCCTCCTTCCTTTGGTACATCTACATCCTCTTTGGCTTCTACCTGATTTCGCCGCTCTTCTTCCGCCTGCCTCAGTGGGTGCGCGTGCTGTGCTGCATCGGGGCAATGTTCCTTGCAATGCTCGACGGCACAGCATTCCTGGCTACCAGCGACTTCTGCAGCCTGACGTTCTTCTACTGCCTTGGCGTGCTTTGCGCTGAATGGATCGACGAGATAAGAGGTGTAAAAGTCTGGATGTGGGGACTTTTGGCCGTGCCATTTGTCGCATTCAGCGCCTGGCTGTTCAGCCAAGGCGAAGCCATTGGCTTCGAATTCCCGCAGTTAGGCTGGTGGAGCCTCGTGACAGGCACCGCCGCCCTGCCCTGCTTCTACCTGCTGGCAATGGCATTAGAGAGAATAGGCCCCGTGAAAGCCACATTATCCTCAATATCACGCAACTGCTATTGGATCTACCTGCTACAGATGTTCATCATCTGGGGCTGCGCACGCCTTGCGCATTCATCCATCCACACCGGAACGCTAACATTCATCCCATTCTTTATCGTTACAACCATCCTCGCAGTAGGCCTTCCTATTTTATTCGCTGAGCTCTTAAAAAAAATCTTCTGCAAGAAATAAAGGTCGCTTTGCAGATTCACTATATTTGTTCTATTCCGCGGTGGTCGCCTTGTCCAAAATCTCAAGAAAATATTCATAACCCTTTTTAGGCCATCAATACCTAATTCAATATTTTAGATTATATTTATTTTTGAGTCCGCAGGACAACAAAAAAAAGCGGGACCACCATTCGTGTCGTCCCGCCAAAAATACATCTTTGAAATAAGTAAGCACGCCTTTATTTACGCTATTCCTAAAAAAAAGTTTCATTTTACATATTTTTTTTTCAAAAATGCAGTTATCCTTCGTATGAGAAAAACAACATATATCATTATTTTCGCGGCAATACTTGTTTTTATGACAGCCTGCGGATCCAACCCCACCGACAAACTTCCGCGCGAAGACGCACTTAAAGTTCTCGATGCCAAAATAAAAAAAGACAACGACAACGCCGCACTTTATTACGAACGTGCTATCATTTTGATTGGTCTTGGCAAGGAAAAACAACAGTCACAATATTTTCGCGATGCCATTTCGGATCTCGAGAAGGCCACAAACATCGACGATACCAAAGCTGAATACTATACTGCTTTGGGCGATGCCCACTTCAGCATTGGTAATGTTGGCGACAGCTACTCGGCACTGCAACAGGCGCTGAAACTGGATGCAAACAACTTCGAGGCCTGCCTTAAAATGGGCGAAATTGCTTTTTATAGCAAAGACTACGACCGCGCTATGGAAAGTCTGTCCAAAGTCACAGAGCAGGACAAAAACAACCAGACAGCCCTTTTTATGAAAGGCTTCATCTACAAAGAAACTGGCGACACCGCCAATGCCGTATACTATTTCCGACACCTAAACGAACTCTATCCCGACTACGAGCCTGCCTACGAAGAACTGGGTATGCTCTACGCACAGCATCGCAACAAGCTGGGACTTGAATACCTAACAACTGCTCTTAGCCTTGAACCAAAGAACATCAACGTACTTTACGGTCTGGCAATGCTTTATCAGGATGCCGAAGAAGCTGACAAAGCCACTGAATACTATGTAAAGATACTTGAAATAGACCCCAACTACAAATATGCCTGGTTCAACAGAGGATGGATGGAAATGGTTCTTTATGAAGACTATAATGCCGCCATAGACTTTTTCAACAAAGCCATTGAATGCGACCCGCAATATGCCGAGGCTTACTACAACCGTGGTCTCACATACCAAACCATTGGCAATAAAGCCAAAGCTACAGCCGACTTTGACAAAGCCCGTCAACTCGGATACGAAGAAAACAACGATTAAAGTTTAAAGGTTTGATATTACCCTTAAACCTTTTAACCCTCAAACCCTAAAGCTTCTCAACCCCCTGAAACCCTAAAACCCTCAATAAATGAACAACGTAAAAGAATACATCGAAGCCAACAAAGAGCGCTTCCTCAACGAACTTTTTGAACTCATACGCATACCCTCCATCTCAGCCGAGAGCGAGCACAAGGACGATATGGTGCGTTGCGCAAATAAATGGAGAGAATTCCTTCTTGCTGCCGGTTGTGACAAGGCTGAAGTTATGCCATCTGCAGGCAATCCCGTAGTATATGGCGAAAAGACCATCGATCCCGCCAAACCGACCGTACTGGTCTATGGCCACTACGATGTGATGCCCGTTGCCCCGCTCGAGCTTTGGAACACCAAGCCCTTCGAGCCTGTCATCAAGGACGACAAGATTTGGGCTCGCGGTGCCGACGACGATAAAGGTCAGAGTTTTATGCAGGCCAAAGCCTTTGAGTTTATGGTTAAGACAAACCAGTTGCCCTGCAACGTCAAGTTTATGCTTGAAGGCGAAGAGGAAATCGGCAGCGGCAGCCTCTACGGTTTCTGCGAGGAGCATAAGGATATGCTCAAAGCCGACGTCATCCTGGTCAGCGACACTGGTATGATTGCACAGGATACCCCCAGCATCACCAGCGGTCTACGCGGACTCTGCTATTGGGATGTTGAGGTCACAGGTGCCGACCACGACCTTCACAGCGGCATCTATGGTGGCGCCGTAGCCAACCCCATCAATATTCTTTGCAAGATGATTGCCGGTCTCCACGACGAGAACAACCACATAACCATACCGGGATTCTATGATGACGTGCTGGTTATCAGCGACGAAGAGCGTGCTCTTATGGCACAGGCTCCGTTCAATCTGGAGGATTACAAGAAGAGCCTTGATATAAAGGAAGTCCACGGCGAGAAAGGATACACCACCACCGAACGCACTGGCATACGTCCCTGCCTTGACGTCTGCGGCATCTGGGGCGGTCACACCGGCGAAGGTTCCAAGACCGTTCTGCCCAGCAAGGCTTATGCCAAGATTTCGACACGTCTGGTTGCCAATCAGGACTTCGAGAAGATCAGCAAGCTCTTCAAGGACTACTTCGAGAGCATCGCTCCCGACTGTGTTACTGTCAAGGTCACCCCGTCGCACGGTGGTGCCGCTTATGTCAGCCCTCTCGAGATGAACGCCTACAAGGCTGCAGAAAAAGCTCTTACAACCACCTTCGGCAAACGTCCCATCCCCACACGCAGCGGTGGAAGTATCCCAATCGTGGCCGGTTTCGAGCGCATACTCGGTATCAAGAGCATCCTGATGGGCTTCGGTCTCGGTAGCGACGCCATCCACGCCCCCAACGAGAACTACCCGCTATTCAACTTCTTCAAAGGCATTGAGACGATCCCCTATTTCTACGAATATTTCACAGAATTGGAATATAAAGGTTAAAGTTTAACGTTTAAAGGTTAAAGAACTGAAAAATAATAAAGACTACACACCGTGCTTACTCTTTGATCTTTAACCTTTAATCTATAAACTTTACAAAAGTGAGGCATCCTCTAATTCCTATAACAGTCCTCGTTGCACTTGTCATACTTGTGTGCGAGGGCTTTTTTGGTGCCTTCACCAAATGGAGCGATCCCTCACGTTCGCCATCACACTACTCACATTTTGCCGATGATGAATGTTGGATGCGCGTGTATATTAGCGACATACCTGTAGAACGCGACAAGACATTTCGCGTCACTGCCGAAGTGCTTGAAGTAACCGACAGCAACGGTATTCCCCACTCTTGCAATGGCAAGATGCTCATTTACATTGAAAAACCCGCAATGGTTACTGATGGGGATGAACTACTTATACGTGCTGCACCACGATTGCCCAGCGGTGCCGACAATCCACACCAGTTCGACTATCGACGTCATTTGCAACGTCGCGGCATACTCTACACCACTTTCATCCCTAATTCATCTTACAAAATTCTTGAGCACAGCGAACGTGGCTTCAAAGCGCGCATAACATCGCTGCGAAAACGGTTCATCGACATAATCCATTTCAGCAGCCTAACGCCGTCGCAACAGGGCATCGCTGAAGCACTTATACTTGGTTGGGACGGTGACCTGGACGGCAACACAAAAGAAAACTTCCGTTCAGCAGGCATCGCTCATCTGCTTTGCGTCAGCGGTCTACACGTAGGCATCATAGCAATGCTTGTAGGCTGGTGCCTGTTCTTCTTCAGCAACCGACGAACACCACGCATCATAAAAGGTATAATCCAAATCATCGCCATCTGGGCCTTTGTTGCAATCACCGGTATGGCACCGTCAGCAATGCGTGCAGGACTTATGTTCACCCTTATAGTCATCGGTCAAATGTTCTTTACCAAGCCTCCGACACTCAACACCGTTGCTGCATCAGCCCTCATACTGCTTGTCGCCAATCCATTACTGCTGTTCGAAATAGGTTTCCAACTATCATACGCTTCCGTCTTCGCCATCATCTTGTTTACGCGTCCTCTCGAAAAACTTATACCTATTCCACATAGCGACAGAAGGACTTTAAATCTTTTATTCGTACTATTGAAAAAAATACGTACACTCTTTTGCGTATGCCTGTCAGCGCAAATGGCTGTAACACCGCTGATACTTTTCTACTTCCACACCTTCCCGCCCTACTTCCTCGTTGCAAATATGACCATTGTGCCTTGCGCAGCATTGTTGCTGGGAAGCACACTGCTTATGTTCGCCGTCTGTTGGTGGCCGTTTGCCTTCAAAGTTGCAGGCTATCTTGTCTCTACCCTGCTCTCTGTCACTGAACGTATCACTTCAGGCATTGCCTCTTGGCCAAATGCAATGCTTGAAGGTATCTATTTCGATGGTGCAATGCTTATACTTGCGCTTACAATCATAACACTGCTCGGCTTTACTCTGATCAAGCACCGTTGGAGCAGCGCCACAGAAGCATTGACCGTAATGCTGGCACTCGTTGCTTACGCCCAACACATTGAAGCACAATGCAGCACACAGCAGCACTGCGACATCTATCGCATCGGCAACCGAACCGCAATGGAGTTCTTCACAGGACACCAAAGCATTCTGCTATGCGACAGCGTAACTACAGCACATCCAGAAGAAATAGACTATCAAACAGCCAACAACCTCGTGTGGCATAAAGCAAAACGCAACAGAATCTTGACACTTGACGATGACTATGAGGACTGCCATCTCCTTGTGCGCGACCGTTTCATAGGTTTTAACGGAAAGACATTCCGCATTATCGACCGCAGCAACTACCGCCAGCAGTCACATTGCCACATAAAACTTGATTATCTTCTGCTTCGCGAAAGCCCATACATAACCATCTCTGAGTTAAATGAGCAATACGAATTTGACACACTTGTCATTGCCAGCCAAAACAGCACCCGCCGCCGGATGGCTTGGCAACAAGAATGTGATAGTCTCGGAATACCTTATATAGAATGAGTTCAATAGCCTGCCACTCTGGCAGGCTTTTTTTGTTTATAACAGAAACAGTTTCTGTACTTCTTTGCGACCAAGTTTATTGTTTATTGCCTCAATAAGGTCGGTGGTTTTATAGGTCAACTCGTTTTTTAAGGCCGGCACGCTGAGTGTAACGCGCAACGTGTGGCTGGCAGGGTCATAGCGCACATCGCGTGTCAGTTTGACTATGAACTCTCCTACCACATCGCGGTAGGCCTGCTCGACCTGGCCTCGAGTGATGCTGTCGTCAAAGTTGTACTTCCGCAGAGCGGCGTCGATAAGATCCTTTATTGTATATTCGTGCGACATTTCTTTCTTTATTTAAATCAATCAGTTCTCCGTTCTCAATCCTCCGTTCTCTACGGTGAATATCTTGTGCGGCATATCGGGAGCCTGCTCGAATATCGACTCTACGCGACCTGGCTGTGTATCGGTTATGAAGACCTGCCCGAAGCGGTCGCTGCCGACAAGAAGAACAAGTTGTCGTACACGCTGCATATCAAGCTTGTCGAAAATATCGTCCAGAAGCAATATTGGTTTGGTGCCAAGATGGGCGCGAATATATTCAAACTGTGCCAGTTTCAGCGCTAAAAGAAAAGTCTTCTGCTGTCCTTGCGACCCAAAACGTTTGACTGCAAACTGCCCTATGGCAAACTCGAGGTCGTCTTTATGCGGACCCACCGAGGTGTACTGCAACTGTGCGTCTCGACGATGGGCATCTGCAACCTGTGTCGCAAATTCTGCCGCATCGACTTCCAGTTGAGTAAGATATGTTATCGAAGGCTTTTCGCTGACGTTGGCGTCGGGATGTATCAGGAGATAGTACTGCTCGAAGAGTGGCATAAACTCCTCGAGGAACTTGCGTCGTGCATCGACAATGGGTTGTCCGTATCGCACAAGCTGCTCGTCCCATATTGCTATTGTATCGTCCTCAAAATACTGGTTTTCATAAAACTGCTTCAACAGCCGATTGCGTTGTTCCAAGGCTTTCTGATAAGACATCAGGTTTTGCAGATAGCCACGGTCAGCTTGCGAGATGATACCGTCTATAAACTTACGGCGTGCGTCGCTGCCTCCCAGTATGAGGCTTTGGTCCGAAGGAGTTACTATTACCAACGGCAGACGTCCTATGTGTTCTGCAAGGGTAGAGCAAGCCTTCTTGTTGAATTTCATCTTCTTTGACTGTCCTCGTTGCAGGGTACAGGATACCGTGACAACACTGTCGTTGTCTTCGGGTTCATCAAGACTGTATTGGCCGTGTATGGCGAAGTAATCGGCATCATTGCGTATGTTCTGGCTGTCTACGGGATTGAAATAGCTTTTGCAGAAGGAAAGGTAATACAATGCATCAAGCAGGTTGGTCTTCCCTACCCCGTTGTTGCCTACCAGGCAGTTGACATTGTTCGAGAATGTCGTGTCGAGTTCGTCGTAGTTTTTGAAATTGGCTAATTGCAGTCGTTGAATAAACATCGGTTTTTGTGTATTGGTTTTATTGTAACTCTCTCTCTATCTTTTCCTTTACCTGTTCCATCAGCCATCGGGGCGTCGATGTGGCACCGGTTATACCGATACGCATTGTGCCATTGAACCAGGAACTGTCTATCTCGTCGGGCGAGGATATCATTCTGGTGTTGGGCTGCACTTTGCGGCAGTATTCAAAAAGATAGTGCCCGTTCGAAGAATTGACACCCGACACAAAGAGCACCAAATCCACACTCCTCGCAAACTCTTCCAGTTGGGTTGCACGGTTTGCAACACGGCTGCAGATGGTGTTGTATGCCACAAAATCAGCGTTCTCTACGCCGGCGTCCTCTATTCGTTTCTCTATGTTGTCTGTCAGCCTGCGGTAATCCTCGCGGCTCATTGTCGTCTGCGAATACAGTCTTATCGGCCTCGTCACATCCAGAGCGTCAATATCACCGGGAGAGGATATGATGATTGCCGTGTTGTCTGTCTGGCCGTTGAGGCCTACAACCTCTGCGTGGCCTTTTTTGCCGAATATGGCCACCTGACCGCCAACGGCAAGCATTTGCTCATATCCGTCGCGGATTCTCTTTTGCAAGGCCAACACTATGGGACAGGTGGCGTCGACAAGTGTTATGCCTCGTCGACGTGCAAGCTCGTATGTCGACGGTGGTTCGCCGTGGGCACGTATCAGCACCATCGTGGGTGGCAGCGATGCCATACGGTCGAGGTCTATGACACGCAGCCCCAACTGGGCCAGACGCTGCACCTCCTCGTTATTGTGGACAATGTCGCCCAGACAGTAGAGCTGATGTGTAGAATTCAACTGTTGCTCTGCGGCGTCGATAGCTTTGACGACTCCGAAACAGAAACCGGCATTGGGATCTATTATGACAGACATTGGTTCTCCTGGTTGGCGGCCTCTATAACCTGTTCATACTCTTGCGGCGTGAGGTCGTTGTAGAAATAATACACTGGGTTGACTTTCTTGCCGTTGAGCCACACCTCGTAATGGCAATGCGGACCTGATGCAAGGCCGGTCGAACCGACGTGACCTATCAGTTCACCGCGACGCACCTTCTGACCGCGACGCACCTTGACGTCACTCATATGGCCATATAGCGTTTTGTAGCCATAGCCGTGGTTTATCAGCACCGTGACACCATATCCGCTCAACGAAGCGTCGCCACGGCCAGCCACCTCTATGGTGCCGTCGCCGGTGGCATAGATGGGCGTACCCTTCTTGGCCGACAGGTCTACACCAGTATGCATACGGCGGTAATGCAGTATGGGGTGATAGCGTGTGCCGAAGCCCGATATCACACTGCATTTGTTCTTCTCAAGAGGCATAATGGCCGGGATGTGCTCCTGGCGTTCTTTCTTGGTACTCACCATCTGGTACACCTCATCGAACGACTTCGACTGCACATACAGCCGCTTCGTAAAATCGTCCAAACGCTTTGTCGTCTCTATGATAAGGTCGGAATGGTCATATCCCTCCAACTCGGCATACTGCTGGTTCAGCATACCCGCGTTGCGCTCCTCGCTACCAATCGGCTCAGCCTCCAGCAATGTGCGGTATATACTGTTGTCGCGGTTCTCCAGATCGGCAAGGACGGCCTCGTTGCGACGCACAATGTCCTTCATCTTCGACATCTGGCGTTCCATTACGGCAATCTCGCGTTTCAGCTGACGTTCCCGGGGCGAATCGAAGACGTGAATACCTATTACAAGCAACACCACACCCAGCACAATGCCAAATGCCACCGAAAAAGAAATCTTTTTCAACGTGTCCACAAAAGTAGTCTTCACCTTCTCGTACGAAAGCGTGTGCGGATTGAACTTATATGTGTGGTGTTTCTTCAATAAGGGTTTGAGGGGTTTAAGGGTTGAAAGGTTTCAGTGAGGTAAAATCCAAACTTTTAACTATTAACTTTTAACTATTAACTCTAATCCTTAACCGCTACTTTCTTCCACTCGCTGACGGCTTTGGCAAAATCCTCAGCCGGACCGGTATGATTGACGAAAAAGCGGAGATCAAGCTGCGGAATAATCAGTTCGCCCACCACCTGTGCACGTGTAGTGCCGTACAGCGTGCTCAACGCATCCGTACCAACACTCTTGTGCTTGCGGCTTTTGTGTGAATTGAACTGCGGACGCACAGCCAGAGTCGAAATGTCAACAACATTGAAATCAATGTCTATGCTCTTCCAGGGATGGAAATCGAAATCAACCGACGAACGCGCCACAACAATGCCGTCGGGATAGATGTAGTAATGACGGCCCTCATAGTCGCGCATCACAGGCGTCTCACCCGGCACCTTGATATAGTCGAAGATGCCCATATCGAAGAAAACCTGCTGATATGCCGGGTTGCCGTTGTCGAGATACACCGACCACACGCGGCGCGAATCAACAATCAGATGGAACGTCTCTACAACCCTGTTCCACAACGCAAGCGACGACTCCTCCATCTGACGCGAATAGTTTATCTGTGTCGAATTCACGTCACGTTCCAGGCTGGCTATGCTCGACTTGTAGTGCGACAAAATACTGACCATCGACTTGTTCGGATGGTCGCCCATCTTGTCCTTTATAGCTCGCACAATGCGCTGCAGCTGCTCCTCGTCGCGGGCCAGTCCTATCACATTCTGGTATGCTGCCAGCATCTGGCGTTCCCTGTCGTTCTTGGCCTTGCCGAAAGCCTCGCTCGCACGCTTATACTCCTTCTCGAAATCAGGCTCCCTGCCCAGCAGCAACGTCAGCCAGTTCTGACGTGTCTCACGTTCCACTGCGTTCACAAAACGACGGTAACTGTGGCTCTCCGTGTTGCGAACAAAAAAACCAGTACCAGGAGTACCCTCCACAACAAATTTTGCCAGATGACCACTCTCATAGCGGCCGCGTACCGCAAAAGTGGAATATTGGAAATGACGCGTGACCGGCAGACGCAATCCCTCTGCCACAGTCATCCGCTTCGCAAATATATTCTTCAGTTTCATCTCGAAAAGTGTTTGTTGATTCGTTGATTGGTTGATAGGTTCAGGTGTTGATACGTTGATATGGCGATATGGTAATTGCCGACATTCATTGTCAACATATAATCATTAAACATATCGACATTAACCATATCAACAACACCCTCTACCCGTGAATAGCCTTCCCATAGGCAGCCTCGATAGCCTCCATAATGGCCTCCGACATCGTCGGATGAGGATGTATCGAGCCAGCCACCTGCTTGGCAGTCAGTCCGTTCTGGCGCGCAGTAACCAATCCTGCTATCATCTCCGTCACATTGTCGCCACACAGGTGCGCACCAAGGATAAGGTCAGTCTTCTTGTCGATGACCATCTTCACAAAACCGTCGTTGTTGCCCGCAGCCGTAGCCTTGCCGCTGGCCTTGAAGAAGAACTTGCCAACCAGCACCTCGTGGCCTGCCTCAACAGCCTTCTTCTCGCTCAAACCCACGCTGGCCACCTCGGGGGTGGTATAGGTGCAGCCGGGGATATTGCTGTAGTTCAGCTTCTCGGGCTCGCCGCCGGCAATCTTCTCCACGCAGCATATAGCCTCCGCACTTGCCACGTGAGCCAGCGCCGGACCGTGGACCACATCGCCGATGGCATAATAGCCGGGCACATTCGTGCGGTAATAGTCGTCAACCACAATCTTCGTGCGCTCCACCTCGATGCCAGTCTCCTCCAGACCCATATCCTCAAGGTTAGTGATCACTCCCACAGCACTCAACACCACATCGCAGTCCACCAGCACCTCAGCGCCCTTCTTGTCCTTAATATGTACGTGGCACACGTCGCCTTCGACGTCGACCTTCTCGACCGATGCACTCATCATCACCTTCATACCCATCTTCTTGAAGCTGCGAGCCACATTGGCACTCACATCCTCGTCCTCGTTAGGAAGAATCGTCGGCATAAACTCCACCAGCGTCACCTCCACACCAATGCTCTGATAGAAGAAAGCAAACTCACTGCCGATGGCACCGCTGCCCACAACGACCATCCTCTGCGGCTTCTGCGGAAGCGTCATAGCCTCGCGATAGCCTATGATGTGCTTGCCGTCCTGAGGCAGATTCGGCAGATTGCGGCTACGGGCACCAGTAGCTATAATGATGTGCGGGGCCTCGTACACAGTCTTGCCGCCCTCAGCGTCGGTCACCTCCACCTGATGGCCAGGTTTAACCCTGCCACTGCCCATAATCACATCCACACCGTTCTTCTTCAGCAGGAACTGGACACCCTTGCTCATCGTCTCCGCCACACCGCGGCTGCGCTGCACCATAGCCGCAAGGTCAGCCTCCACAGGCTGCGATGCGACACCATAGTTGGCAGCGTGGTTCATATAGTTGTACACCTGGGCACTCTTCAGCAACGCCTTCGTAGGTATACAGCCCCAGTTCAGGCAGATGCCGCCCAAGTTCTCGCGTTCAACAACAGCAGTTTTCATACCCATCTGGGCAGACTTCACAGCAGCCACATAGCCTCCAGGACCGCTGCCGATAACTATTACATCGTAATTCATTGTTCTATATTTTATATTTGTTATTTCAAAATAATTACCACTAAACATTAGCAATCACAACGTTGCGCACCGCGCACACCATTGTGACAACCTGCAAAGATAATAAAAAAAGACTAAACCGCAAAAAAAACTTTCACTCCCACCCCATCCTGCCCGAAAAAACACTCGAGCCTACAACCTCCAGCGGAACATATTACCGAAATCGCTTCCCGCACTCTTGCACCCACCCCTTTCCACCCTCCACCCCTGCCATTTTCCCTGTCATATGTACAGTATTTGTACAGTATATGTACAGTATTTGTACGCTTCTAAAGCGTACAAATACTGTACATATACTGTACAAATACTGTACATATGACAGGGAAAAGTTCTATCTCGTATAGCAATGGGACTTTATGAAACATTGTGTGATGATGGCTACTTGTGGACTATGAGAGCAAAAAAAATTTGCCGTGTGCCCTTTTTTCTTTATCTTTGTATTTTCAATAACTTTGTGCGCAATGACAAATAAACGTTTGGTTGTCTGTATGTTGATATGCTTTGCAGCCTGTGCGGCACACTGCAATGGTCAGAGTATTCGCCTGACTCGCTATGCCTCACGCACAAGTGTGAGCCTGGATCTCAACCGCGTGTACAACTACAACTGCTACGAGCGCAACCGCTGGGGCTTGGGACTCGACCTCCTGCAGCCACTGAGATACGACAGCCGCTACGGACGCTCGTTCCAAAACTTGTTTACCGCTTCGGTCTACGGCGCCTACGGCACGGGCGACAAGGCGTGGAAGTACGGCACCGCCCTGGGGCTGGCGTTTCCGAGAGCCGTCTTCAGAAGTGTCGCCCTGCGCTACCAGCACGACCTGCTGCGCGTCGGCAGCCACGGCTTCGAGGGCTACAAAGTCTTCAATACGAGCGACAACAGTTCCTATTTCAGCTCGCGCTTCTGCGCAGGCGATTTTGCAGGTGCCCTGCTGCAGCTGGACATCACGGGACCAGGCTTCCTGATGGTGGAATACAGTCTTTCGCGCGAACGATACCTGTTCGACGCTTCGGGACCGCTGTTCCCTTCCATATGCGACGACGACGCGAAGCCGTATCTCTATTACAACGAGGTTGGCTTCGACCTCTTTTGGGGCGAGCACTGGAAATTGGGGGTGCTGGCCAACATCGTGCCCTCCGACGACGATGCCACACCCCACGCCGACAACGGCCTGTTCGCACCCGACTATGTGCGTCTCCTGGCGCAGTACAGCAACAAAATCAAGCTGAAGAACAACCACGGACAGCTGTCTCTCTTTGCACAGGGTGGCATTGTCACAGAGGGTGCCCCTGTCTCGCGACGCTTCGACCTCGGTGGCACCGGCGGCGGAAAATACTACTTCAACAACACTTTCCTCACCGTTCGCCCGAACACCTTTATGGCCGAAATATTCTCGCTTGCCAGCATACGCTACACCACGGGAAAGGGCCTTTGGAAAAACAACTTCTCCGAACCGCATCCCTTTGTGCAGCTCAACGCGATGTGGGGTGTGCATCACGGGGAAAACCATACAATCGGCACACTTGATGTGAACGGTACGCCGATGGTGTTCACAGCCCCCTCGCAAGGACTGATGGAACCCTGCATCGGCATTGACAAACTGCTGCGTTGGGGAATGCTCGATATGGGCGTCGCAGCAGCCTGCCAACTGACACCGAAAAATTCTGCCTACCATCTGGACAATTTTTTCGACATATTCGCCGTTATGTGTGTTGCTAAACTTGTTTTTGAATAGGTATAACTTTACAATAATGAACAAAAAGATAATATTCACCATCTTGTGCAGCATGGCGATGGCATCGTTCACCTCGCTCAAGGCGCAAAGCGGTTACAAAATCACCTTCTCGTCCGCCTCGCTCAACGACGGACGCTACTACATAGGACAGCATTTCAGGGACCAGTATGTGCTCGTTGACTCGGCCAACGCACAAAAAGGATCGGTAGTATTCGCCGGCAAAAACAAAATGGAACGTGGTGTCTATGTGCTGCTTAAAGACAAGAAAACCAAGATGTTCGACTTTATGATTGACGACAGCCGGACTTTTTCGATCGCTTTCGACGAAAAGATGACGAATGCCGGTATGGTTGTCAATGGCTCGAAGGCCAACACTCTTATGTTCAGCTATATGGCAAAAATGGACTGGGCACACGAGCGCGCCAAAGAGATAGGCAAAGACAAAGACGGAATGGACAAGCTGTCGAAAGAGATGAAGGACTTTGAAGACAACTATATGAGCAAGAACGCGCAATACAAATTCACGCAGCTTATCAGTATGTTCGGCAACATCGATGTTCCCAGCGCCATTCCCGCCGGCAGCCCCGATACCAACCTGCGCGACTGGCAGGCACGCTACTACCGCGCTCACTACTGGGACAACGTTAACCTGAAGGACCATTCGCTCATATACACACCACAGCTTTTCGACAAGACGAACCTTTATTTCTTCAACGTCCTCTACTATCAGGATGCCGACACCATAGTCAAATACGCAGAGGTCCTCTTCGACAAGGTGGTGAACGACAGCACGATGCTGCGCTACTTTATGGAATTCGCACTGCCCAAATACGAACGCAGCACGAAAAACATCGGCTGGGACCAGGTGTTTGTAAGCCTGGTGAAGGACTACTACCTGACAGGCAAATGCACGTGGGCCACAAAGGCGGAGGTATTCAACAAGAAACAGACGGTCGATTTCCTGAGCCAGTCGCTGATAGGCGCTATGGGCCAGGAACTCCTGATGGCCGACACCAACCAGTCGGAAAACCCCAACGACTGGATTTCTAGCCACGCTTTTCCCCAGAAATACGTGATGCTGTGGTTCTGGGACCCCGACTGCAACCACTGCAAGAAACAGACCGCCGAACTGAAGATTCTATACGACTCGATGACGGCTGTGGGCAACAAGGTCTTTGAGGTCTATGCCGTAGGCTTCGAAAGCGACGTGCAAAAATGGAAAAACTACGTCCACAAGCACCAGCTGCCCTTTGTCAACGTGGGCGGCTCGAATGTCAACATCGACTATCAGGAAGCCTACAACGTCCACGGTGCACCGACGATGATACTGCTCAACGCTGACCGACAGATCATTATGAACAAAACGCTGGCCACGAAGAATGTGCTGCCCTTCATAGAGCAATATGAGAAAACCCATCCCGAACAGGCCAACCGCCCACCGTCGCAATGGCAGCTGGAAGGCATCAGAAGGGCAAAAATAAAATAAACCATCTGTTTATCAGGCATTATGCACAGAAGGATACTCATAACAGCACTGCTTCTCGCCGCATCGTTTACGGCGACTGCGCAGCAGTATCCCTTCGACAGTGCCAATCCCCTGCCGGTAGCCGACCGCACAGTGTACGGCTATGTATACGACCTTAAAAACGTTTACATCAACATTTCCAAAGCCAAACGCACACTTTATGTCTACGAACGCCGCTGCACAGGGCTGACAATGATTGCAGCCTACCCTGTCTGTCTGGGTGCCAACAGCGGGAACAAGGAGAGCAAAGGCGACTGCAGAACGCCAGAATGCACAAACGAAATTCCCTTCAGTATCAGCGAGATTGTCGACGCATCAACCTGGACACACGATTTCGGCGACGGACGAGGCAGCATAGTGGCTTATGGCAATTGGTTTATGCGACTGAAAGGCGATTTTGTAGGCACCGGCATAGGCATCCACGGGAGCACGGGCAACCGCTACAGTGTACCCGGCAGAGGCAGCGAAGGCTGCATCAGGATGCGTGACGAAGATCTCATCCACCTTAAAGAGAACTACGCATTTGTAGGTATGAACGTATATATTGAAAAAGACATCTGAAATTAATAATAAGAATTCAAAGAGAATAGAATCCCCAAAACCTTTCAACCCATCGACCCTTTAAAACCTTTTAACCCTTTATAACCCTTAAAACCCTTTTAACCCTTTAACCCTTTATAACCATTAAAACCCTTTAAAACAATAATATTATGAGAAAAAACATTGTAGCAGGAAACTGGAAAATGAACAAGAAATTCGACGAGGCCGACGATCTGATCAATGGCATTCTGACGGAACTCGAAGAGACAGAACTCGGCGAAAACACGCTGATGATTCTTTGTCCGCCTTTTCCATACCTCGAAATGTGTAGCGACTACAGCAACGACTCCTATTTTGCAGTCGGTGCGCAGAACGTCAACGACAACGAGAGAGGTGCATATACCGGAGAAATCAGCGCCGAGATGCTGGAGTCGATGGAAATAGAATACTGCATTGTGGGTCACAGCGAGCGCCGTGCCTACTATGGCGAAACCGACGCTATGATAGCCCGCAAGGTCGACCGTCTGCTGGAACACAACATCCGCCCCATTGTCTGCTGCGGCGAAGTGCTCGAAGAGCGTGAAGCCAACAAGCAGTTCGACGTTGTCAAACGTCAGATCACCGACGGTCTGTTCCACCTCAGCGCCGAGCAGTTCGGTCAAATCGTCATTGCCTACGAACCCGTATGGGCCATCGGCACCGGCAAGACCGCCACACCCGCACAGGCACAGGAGATCCACGCTTTCATCCGCAACCTTATTGCCGAGAAATATGGCAAGCAAGTTGCCGACGAGACCAGCATTCTCTACGGCGGTAGCTGCAAGCCGTCGAACGCCAAGGAACTCTTTGCCAACCCCGATGTCGACGGTGGACTTATCGGCGGCGCATCGTTGCAGGTAGAAGACTTCGTAAACATCGCCAAAGCCTTCTAAACATCTGATTCAACAAGGTGAATAGTGAATTGACCAACAACCAATTCACTGTTCACCTTTATTTATAACCATCAAACCCTTCAACCCTCAAACCATTTGAACTACGAACGTCTTATTGCGCGGCGTTTTCTGCAACGTGACAAAAGCAACTTCTCGCGGCCACTGGTCAACATAGCCACCTACACAATCGCCCTCGGAGTGGTGGTGATGATTATGGCCATATGCATTTTGCGTGGTTTCCAGCGTGAAATAACCAACAAAGTCATCGGTTTCGGTGCCCATATCTCAATTCGCAGCTACGCCTGGGTCAACGACTACGACGAGGCCGTTGTGACAATGAGCGGCGACGAGCTGCGTGCTGTCGAAGCCCTTCCGCAGGTAAAACACATACAGCCCATCGCCAGCAAAGGTGGAATGCTCAAGACCGACGACCAGATACAGGGCATAGTGTTTAAAGGCGTCGACAAAACGTTCGATACCAGCTTCTTCACAAGCAACATAGTCAGGGGGCGTTTCGCACACACAGGCGACAGCACTGCATCCAATGAAATCATCATCTCGCAGCGTATGTCGCAGAAAATGAACCTTGATACCGGCGACAAGGCTCGCACCTATTTCTGGGCAGGCAACAACTATCGCGCACGCGCTTTCCGCATTGTCGGCATCTACAACACCGACCTCAGCGAGTTTGACGACCATTACATAATAGGCGACATCCGACAGCTGCGCAACCTCAACGGATGGGACAGCAGCTCCGCCTCGTGCTACGAAGTGCTTATCAATGATTTCAGCCGCCTCGACGACGCACTTGTCGACGTCAAAGGCGCAACACGGCCAGACCTGGCGGTGACCTCGGTCGTAGAAGAGCAACCTTCGATGTTCGCCTGGCTCGAACTGCTCAATTCCAACATTGCCCTCATACTCATCATTATGGCCATTGTTTGTTCAGCCTCGGTGGTATCGGCATTACTTATTATGATTTTCGAAAAAACAGCAATGATAGGCCTACTGAAGACCCTAGGAAGCACAAACCGTTCCATACGCCGCATCTTTATGCTCAAAGCCACAAGCATTGTCGGCAAGGGTATGGTCATAGGCAACGTCATAGCCATTGTGCTCTGCCTGCTGCAGACGCAATTCCACATCATACATCTCGACAGCGAGAGTTACTCAATGTCGTTCGTTCCGATCGACTTCAACCCATTAATCTTCATACTGGTAAGTGCAGGCACATTCATCGTCGCCAGCGCGGCACTGCTAATACCGGCAACCTATATTTCACACATCGACCCAGCCAAAACAACACGTCAGGAATGAGTTCCGATTTAAAAAAAACAAAAACAAAATTCAAGAAGCCCCGCAAAGGCAAATGGATAATAATGTCCATAACCATCATACTTGGTATGGCGGCACTGTGGATTATCAATACCTTCGCCCAGCAGATACGCAAGTCGGAAGAAGAAAAAGTGCGCATCTGGGCTAGCGCCATCAGCCAGAAAGCCGAGTTGATGACCTCAACCGAAACATTCTTCAACGAAGTGGCCATCGACGAACGCCGCAAAGTGAAACTATATATCGACGTGCTGCAGTCGTTCAACAACAAAGACCTGGGTTCCGACGCAGAGTTCTACCTTTCCTACGTTTCCTACATTGTCGACAGCAGCCGCACACCGTTTATGATTCTCGACAAAGACTCAATCATAACCAGCTGCGGCAACATAAAGCCCACTATCGAGGAAGACGGCCGTATGATAGGCACCAAGGTGACACCGGAACTGCTTCGCCTGTTCAGCGACAACCCGCCGTTCCACTACTCAGTGTGGGGAATACCGCTGACGCTCATCTACCGCGAGTCACAGATATACAGCGATATGCGCGCTGCGCTCGACAATCTGAACAAGTCGTTCCTTTCGGAGGTGACCAACAACAGCGTCTTTGTCCCCGTCATCGTTGTTGACAGCACAAAAGAGAATATTCTCGGTTCGGGCAACATCAACCGACGAGACTTCAACAGCCCCGACAAGCTTCGCAACAAGCTGGAGCTAATGGCCCGCGAAAACCAACCCATCATCCTACAACTCGCCAACAACCAGACAGCCTACGTCTACTACGAGCCCACGCCAATGCTCAAACTGCTGCGCATCATACCTTTGATTTACCTCTTTCTGGCCCTTGTGCTGCTGCTCATCTCCTACAACCTGTTCCGCACTGCACGCAGCGACGAGGAGAACCGCATCTGGGTGGGTATGGCCAAAGAGACAGCCCATCAGCTGGGCACCCCGATATCGTCGCTCTCGGGGTGGGCCGACTACCTTGAAGGCAAAACCCTCGAAGAGCCTTACCTTGGCGAGATACGCAAAGACATCGACCGCCTTGACACCATAGCGCGGCGCTTCTCGAAGATTGGAAGCATACCCGAACTCAAATCCGAAGACGTATGCGAAGTCATCCGCCACACCATCAGCTATATGGAAAAGCGCAGTCCCCGTAAGGTCAGTTTTGTAACCACCTTGCCCGACCGACCTGTCATAGCACCCCTGAACCGCTACCTCTTCGAATGGGTCATCGAGAACATCTGCAAAAACGCCATAGACGCTATGGAAGGCAAAGGCACCTTCACCACCATCCTCACCACCGATGGCAACCACATAAATATTGACCTCTGCGACACTGGCAAAGGCATACCCACCTCCCAGCAGAAATACATCTTCGAGTCGGGCTATTCCACCAAACAGCGCGGATGGGGTCTTGGTCTCTCATTGGCAAAACGCATCATACAGGAGTACCACAACGGCAAAATAGTCCTGAAATACTCTGTTCCCGGCCAAGGCAGCGTGTTCAGAATAACAATTGGACAGCAGAAATAAGAGGATTGTATGTAATTCGAAATAAATTTGTATCTTTGCACCGTGAAGTGAAAATACACAAGGTTCCGCCGAACTATTATCAGACCATCACCGAAGGGTCGCCGAAAGTCTAACGTTTGTTCCAATGTCTTTTCACTCTTTCTACAGCCCCTGCAAAATGCTATGGCTGCCGCAGTATGCCTGTGAGCTCCTATGAATAAATGAAATGCAGCGAGTCATCGTGATGAGGCAAGGTTCGAAGAAGGAAGATTCTCCGAATACATTCCTCAAATAAATAAAGCCAAAAGCATCAAAAAAGTAAAATAAAATACCTCAAAAAAGTAAAACAAAATGCTATTAATAAAGAATTATTTCGTACCTTTGCATCAAACAATGTAACATATGAAATACTTACAAAGAATTGCAGACCAATTACTTGAATTATATTTAGATGCTTTTGGTGCTGTGCAGATTAAGGGGCCGAAGTGGTGCGGAAAAACGACAACCGCGGAGCGACATTCGCAAAGTGTGGTAAAAATGCAGGACCCAGACTATCGGGATGGTTATATTGCTACAACACAGACTAAACCATCTCTGCTGCTTAAAGGCGACGTCCCGCGCCTTATAGACGAATGGCAAGTGGCTCCTGTATTGTGGGATGCCGTGCGCCACGCCGTAGATCAACGACAGGAGAAAGGACAGTTCATCCTCACGGGTTCTACGGTTGTGAACGACGAAAAGGAGGATATAAAACATACCGGCACTGGTAGGATAGCATCGCTGCTGATGTACCCAATGAGTTTATTTGAGTCGTTGGAATCGAATGGCAGTGTCTCACTACGACAACTATTTGACAACAAGGATTATGACATCGACGGAGCAACATCGGGACTGTCTGTTGAACAACTTATTTTCGCGGCCTGCCGTGGAGGATGGCCAGCCTCGCTAAACGCCAAAAGCGACAGGACAAAACTGATGATAGCCAAGGACTATGTGAACATAATATGCGAAGAGGATATCTCGAGGGTGGACAGGCGGCAGCGCAACCCCGTGCTTTGCCGCCAGATAATGCGTTCATACGCTCGAAACATAAACAGTTTGGCAAAAAGAAGTATGATACTTGCAGACGTTACTGCTGAAATGGAGTCCACGTCATTGCCCACCCTTGACGATTATGTAGGGGCGTTGGAACGTCTATTCGTCATAAAGGATATAGAGGCGTGGTCGCCATCTATCCGTTCGAAAACGGTCATACGTACAAGCAAAAAAAGGTGTTTTGTCGACCCTTCTATAGCTGTTGCATCGTTAGGAGTTTCGCCGGCAACTCTTGAAACTGACCTCAATACTTTTGGCTTTATTTTTGAGTGTATGTGCTTCCGCGACTTGCGTGTTTACTCGCAGGGGATGGGTGGTCAGTTGTCTTATTACAGGGACAGATACGGACTTGAGGCTGATGCTGTGCTGCATTTAGACGATGGACGTTATGCATTGATAGAATGCAAACTTGGAAGCAGGGAAATTGACTCGGCAGCAGAGCATCTGCTCCAGTTAAAGGGTCTGGTTGAATCGGCCGCAGATAAAGGCAAAGCTCCATCACTTAAAGCACCGGACCTGCTTATCGTACTTACTGGCGGACAGATGGCGTATACTCGTCCTGACGGAGTCAAGGTTATACCTTTAGGATGTTTGAGGGACTGACAAAGAGTATGTGATTTTCAACAAAAATAAAATAACACGCACCGTATCAGATTGTCGAGGCAAAGATTAAATAGACCACCGAGAAGGAAACAATTGAATGCGTGAATGTGTTAATGTGTGAATACGTTAGTGAAAATACACGAGGTTCCGCCGTGGTGTGACGGCAATCTGGCTGACAGGGGTACCGGTTGTTATTATTGTCATAGCTCAAGAGAGTCTGGATTGAGCAAAAAGTCGTAAATGCTCATCGTGGTTATCCGTTTCTTTTTTTCAACACTCATTGAGATATTCTTTATTTTTGGGTGCATTTTGCAACTGGACAACGGGCGGACTTGGTAGAGTGAAAAACAAACGAAAAGCGAGCCCCTGATTGGTCTCGCTTTATTACTTTATTATCGGTCTTTATCCGACACTCTACACGAGTTTCCGCAGGGCGGCAACGAAGTTGTGTATGTCCTCTTCGGTTGTATCGAACGAGCACATCCAGCGAACCACGTTCTCCGCTTCATCCCAGTCGTAGAAGAAGTACTCTTGCTGCAGGGTGGTCCATACCTCGCGCGGCAGCTGGGCAAAGACGCTGTTGACCTGCACGGGGTACATCACCTTGACCTGCGGTACATTCTGCAGTTCGGCATAGAGAAGTTGCGCCATACGGTTGCTGTGCTCGGCGTTGCGGCGCCACAGGCCGGTTGTCAGATAGGCCTCGAACTGCACCGCCATAAAGCGCATTTTTGAGCAGAGTTGCGCCATCTGCTTGCGGCGGTACTTCAGTTCTACGTCAAGCTTGGGGTTCAGTATCACAGCCGACTCACCCATCAACAAACCATTCTTGGTGCCTCCAAACGACAGGCAGTCGACACCGCAGTCGGTGGTCATCTGGCGGAATGTGCAACCCAGAGCCACGGCTGCATTGGCCAGGCGTGCGCCATCGACGTGAAGATACATATCGTAGCTGTGAGCCAAGTCGGCCAACGCCTTGAGTTCGTTAATTGTATAGAGAGTTCCGAGTTCAGTAGGCTGAGATATGGAGATGGCTCGCGGCTGGCTGTGATGCTCGAAACCAAAGCCGTGCAGCTGGGTCTTGACCAGATCAGGCGTCAGTTTGCCGTCTGGCGTGGGCACCGTCAGCAGGCGGCAACCCACTATGCGCTGCGGAGCTCCGCATTCGTCGACGTTGATATGCGCTGTCTCGGCACAGACCACGGCATTGTGCGAACGGCACATAGCATCGATATTCAACACATTGGCACCTGTGCCATTGAAGACAAAGTAGACCGATGTCTGCTCGCCAAAGGTCTCTTTAAACAATCTTCCTACCCTTGCGCAATACTCGTCATCACCATATGCCAGAGCGTGTTCCACATTGGCCTCGGCAATTGCCTTCAGCACCTCGGGACTTGCACCCGAATGATTGTCACTGCCAAATCCTCGTTTCATATTATTATCAACTATTACTTTTACTTGTATAAGAACAACTATTGGATTGATTGCAGGCTGGAAGCCTGCGTTCCACTTCCTTGCAGGCTGGAAGCCTACGCTCCTGCTACTTATCCATTGAGAATATAAACTCGTCGTTGTCCTTTGTGTTGCCCATAAAGCGTTTTAACATCTCCATTGCCTCGACAGGATTGAGGTCGGTGAGCTGGTTGCGCAGCACAAGCATTCGAGACAGTATCTCTTGCTTGACCAGCAGGTCATCACGGCGTGTCGATGAACTGACAATGTCGATGGCAGGCCAGATGCGCTTGTTGGCAAGACGACGATCGAGTTGCAGCTCCATATTACCGGTGCCTTTGAACTCTTCAAAAATTACATCGTCCATCTTCGAACCTGTCTCGGTAAGGGCTGTGGCGATGATTGTCAGCGAACCACCGTTCTCTATCTTGCGTGCCGCACCGAAAAAGCGTTTGGGCTTTTGCAAGGCATTTGCCTCGACACCGCCCGATAGGACCTTGCCGGATGCCGGCTGGACGGTATTGTAGGCTCGCGCCAGGCGAGTGATGGAGTCAAGCACAATGACAACATCGTGGCCGCATTCGGTCATACGTTTGGCTTTTTCAAGAACAATATTGGCAATACGCACGTGACGTTCTGCCGGCTCGTCAAACGTTGATGCTATAACCTCGGCATTGACGCTGCGCTGCATATCGGTGACCTCTTCAGGACGCTCGTCAATAAGCAGCACCATAAGGTACACGTCGGGATGATTATAAGATATGGCGTTGGCTATCTCTTTGAGCAATGTGGTTTTACCCGTCTTCGGCTGTGCAACGATAAGACCGCGCTGACCTTTTCCGATAGGTGTGAAAAGGTCGATAATGCGTGTCGACATCGTCTCTTGCGGATGTCCGGTAAGTTTGAATTTTTCCTGCGGAAACAGTGGCGTAAGCGACTCAAATGGCACTCGGTCGCGGATTTCATCTGGATTACGACCGTTGATTTTCAACACCTTGACCAATGGAAAATACTTCTCCACATCGCGCGGAGGACGTATGGTACAGCGAACAGTGTCACCAGCCTTTAGGCCATAGCCTTTGATTTGCTGCTGCGAGACATAGATGTCGTCAGGCGAAGCCAGATAGTTGTAATCCGACGAACGAAGGAAACCGAATCCGTCGGGAGAAAGTTCAAGAACACCTTCTGCCTCAACAAAACCTTCAAGCTCGAACGGGAATTCCTGACGGCGGTTGTTGGTGTTGCCATTACCGTTGGGGGTGTTTTTCTGCTTGTGCTGGAAGTTCTGTCGCGGTTCCTGCTTGCGTATCTCTGCGTTGCTTTCGTTGGTTACAAGAGGAGTTGCATCGGGCTGTTCGGCAGACACCTGCTCCGACTCTGATTCGACAGCAGGACGCTTCTCAGAATCTTCTACCTGTTTTACGTCAACATTTTTTGCCTTACGGCCACGACGCTTTGGAGCGGCATTGTCACCGCTGGCAACACTCTGCTCGGCAACATCGGGTGTTGAGTCGGCAGCTACGGGTGTTTCACTAGCGGTTATTTCAGCGGCAGCTTGCTGTGGAGCCGAGGGAACCTCGGCAGACTTGCGCGACGGACGGCCACGACGGCGCTTCGGCTGGTCAGCAGCAGCACCTTCGGCCTTTTCGGGCTCTGCTTCTGCGACGGCACTTTCCTGGCTGCGTTTCTGTATGAAATCTTTAGGATTTGCCAGTTCCGGCACTGTGGGAACCACAGGTATCTCGACGTCATTGATATTCAATTCAAACTCGGATTCGTATCTTTCCGCAGGTTCTGCAACTATGGCAGGGGCCTCGGTTTGCTGTGCACGCTGCTGTTGCTGTTGGCGGCGTTGATCCTTGGCCATTTTTTCTTTGTGAGCTTTGTAGTTTTTAGCGTTCGATTCCGCAATAGGTATGGGTTTGACTCGGGCGTGACGTGGACGCTGATGTCCCGGGTCGCCATCCTGTAGTTGATTGTCAGCAGGGTTTTTAGCTTGTGCATCGAGGATTCTGTATATCAACTCCTTGGCCTCCAATCGATCGGCACGGTGCACACCAAGGTCTTTTGCAATGTCAATCAGTTCGATATGAGCTTTTGCAGAGAGTTCAGAAATATTATACATCTGTAGAATTTAAGTGTTGTGGAAATCATCTTAAAATATGATTTTTCCAACCACAAGTGGAAACTAATAATTAATATAACTTTTTGTGAATTAAAAACTTGATAAGAAAATATGGTGTAAAAAACACCTTCGTTTGATTCGCAAAGATAGACAAAAAAAACAACATCCAAAAAAAAAATTTTGCCATACCGATGAAAAAGTGTATTTTTGAAAAATGAAAAATTATGGCATTAAATAGCCATAATAGATATAAGATACTGAAAAGCAATCAAGAAGAATTAATTAATAATCTTTAAACAAAACATAAAATTATGAACATTCCCGAAAATCTGAAGTACACCCAGGACGACGAATGGGTAAGAATGGAAGGCGACATCGCTGTTGTTGGTATCACCGACTACGCACAGCACGAACTTGGCGACATCGTTTTTGTTGATGTCGACTGCGAAGGCGACACCGTTGAAGCTGGCGAGGCTTTCGGCTCGATCGAGGCCGTTAAGACCGTTGCCGACCTCCTGATGCCCTGCACTGGCGAGGTTATAGAGTTCAACGCCGCTCTCGAGGACGCTTCCTCCATCAACAACGACCCCTATGGTGAAGGCTGGATTATCAAATTCAAACCCGCCAACGCTGCCGACGTCGACGCTCTGCTAGACGCAGCTGCATACAAGGCAAAAATCGGTGCATAAGTACTGATAGATAAATAACAAAAAAGCTCCGCAATTGCGGAGCTTTTTTTGTTATAATTGTTATCACAACACAATTAGTCGACAATAACGTTCCAGTTGTGCTTATCCTCGGCTTCGCCCAGCTGGATGGCGCGCAGGCTTTCATACAGCTTGGTGCTGATAGGACCGGGCTTCTTACCGAATTCATAGCTCTTGCCAGCCTCGGGGTCATCGATGCGCTCGATGGGGCTGATGACGGCAGCGGTACCGCAAGCACCGGCCTCCTGACATTCAGCAAGCTCCTCGACGGCGATAGGACGACGCTCGACCTTGATACCCATATCCTCGGCCAACTGCATCAAGCTCTTATTGGTGATAGAAGGCAGGATAGAGGTCGACTTCGGGGTGATGTAGACACCATCCTTGATGGCGAAGAAGTTGGCAGCGCCAGCCTCGTCGACATATTTCTTCTCCTTGGCATCCAGATAGAACTCGCAAGCGTACTGACCACCGTGGCAAGCCTCGACGTGAGCCTTAAGAGAAGCAGCATAGTTGCCACCAACCTTGTAGATACCAGTTCCGAGAGGAGCTGAACGGTCGTACTTACGGGTGATGACGTAGGGGTTGGCCTGGAATCCGCCCTTGAAGTAAGGTCCGACGGGAGTTACAAAGATGAGGAACAAATACTCGTTGGCAGGCTTAACACCCACGGTGATGCCGGTACCGATCATCAGAGGACGCAGATAGAGGCTTGCGCCGGTGCCGTAAGGCGGGATGAAACGCTCGTTCATCTTCACGACCTTCTTGCACATCTCGATGAATTTGTCGGTGGGCATTTCGGGCATCATAATGCCACGGCTGGTGTTCTGCATACGAGCGGCGTTCTCATCGGGACGGAACATACGGATCTTGCCATCCTTGCAGCGATAAGCCTTCAAGCCCTCGAAAGACTCCTGGCCATAGTGCAAGCTCGAAGCAGCCATATGGATGTTGATGGTCTCTTCGGAGGTGACTTCAATCTCGCCCCACTTGCCATCGCGATACCAGCAACGTACGTTATAATCCGTTTTTACGTAACCAAACGGAAGGTTTTGCCAATCTATATTCATAATTGTTAGTTTATTAATTAATGTTTTACATTATTATTAGAGATTGCAAAGATATATCAAAAAAACGATATGGCAAAATTAAAGCAACATATTTTTTCAAAATCAACAAAAAGAAGTTGCCGCCATCAATATGATGTAACTTCCGAACATCATAATACCCTTTAAATGAAACAAAAAAAAAGGAAGCAACACCTGGTGTTGCTTCTTTCTCTGTGGTCCCTCTTGGGCTCGAACCAAGGACCCGCTGATTATGAGTCAGCTGCTCTAACCGACTGAGCTAAGGGACCGGAATTGGAACAGAAAATGAAATTCTGCCGCAGAATTCAAGGTGCAAAAGTACTAACTTTTTGCAAAGTGGACAAAAAAAAATTGTTTTTCTTGAATAAAAAATTGTAACATTCTTATTTTCAAAATGAACTTTCTATGACATAAAAATGTTTTTTTCAATTAAAAATGGCATTATTTAAGAATTATTTTGTAATTTTGCAGCCCGAAAAAGCAACAAAAAGTATGGGCAGAATAATGGCAATTGACTATGGTAGAAAGCGTACCGGATTGGCGGTGACCGACGAATTGCAGCTGATTGCAACGCCTTTGTCAACCGTGGAAACCCCCAAGCTGATGCCTTTCCTTGACAGTTACCTGAAACAGGAAAACGTCGAATGCTTTGTTGTCGGAGAAGCCAAACATCTGAACAACACACCATCGGAATCGGCCAAATACATAGAGCCTTTTGTAGCATTGCTGCAAAAACGCTATCCCGACATTCCCGTCGAGCGCGTTGACGAGCGTTTCACCTCGAAAATTGCTTTCCAGTCAATGATCGACGGAGGCCTGTCGCGCAAACAGCGACAAAACAAAGCCCTCATCGACACAATAAGCGCTGTTTTAATTCTGCAAAGCTATATGCAAGCCAAAGAGATAGAAAAATCAAGAACCACCAACAACCACTGTTGAAACCCATAATCACAAATATCTAAATACCAACAAATATGATCCTTCCCATTGTAGGGTACGGCGACCCAATACTACGCAAAGAAGCACAACCAATCACAGCCGACTATCCCGACTTAAAGCAACTCATCGACGATATGTTTGAGACTATGTATGCAGCCGACGGTGTAGGTCTGGCGGCACCACAAATCGACCGTTCCATTCAACTGGTTGTCATAGGCTTCCGTCCTTACGACGAAGCAACAGACTCATACGGCGACGAGGAAGAACGGCACGTTCTCATCAACCCCGAAATAATAGAAGAGGTGGGTGAGAAGCAATATTTCAACGAAGGCTGCCTAAGCATCCCCGACATACACGAGGACGTTCTTCGCCCGGAAAGCATTGTTTTGCACTGGTTTGACGAAAACTTCGTGGAACACAACGAGAAAATCGACGGTATGTTTGCCCGTGTGGCTCAACACGAAATAGACCATCTGCACGGCAAAGTCTTCACCGACCGCCTTAGCCCACTTCGCAAAACAATGATAAAGCGTAAACTGAACGACGTGGCTTCAGGCAAAGTACACCCCAAATACAGAATGAAAAGACAAAACAAACGATAACCCATTTTAAATGAAAAAACTGATTCTTTCAATAGCAATAGCATCACTCGCCATTACCGCCTGCAACAACACCCCCAAAGAGCCCACACGCGACGAACTGGCACAAAGCATCGACTCAATAGAGTCTCCCATAATGAACGCTGCACAGATTGCAAGCGTCGATACCGTTCAGGGCAACAAACTGGTGGAACTGTACGTGCAGTTTGCCGACGCCTTTCCCACCGACACTCTGGCACCCACCTACCTGCACCGCGCCGCACAGGTGGCAAACGGTATGGGTCTTATTGACGATATGGTGACCTATTACGACCGCGTGATCGACAACTATCCCGATTACGTCAACCTTGACGAGTGCTACTACGAGAAGGGCATAGCCCTTGACAACGCCGGGCGCAAAGACGAGGCACGCAAGGCCTACGAGGAATTCCTCGAAGAGTATCCAGACCACTTCCTTGCCGACGACATCCGCTGCGCACTGCCGCTACTCGATATGTCGGACGAAATGCTCTTCGAACATCTCACAAACAAAGCCAAATAAAAAATAAAAAACGGGATTGAAAGCAACCCCGTTTTTTTATACCGTCATCATCGTTATTCCGGATAATACTCCGAAAACGAATGGTCGTCATATAGAATAACAACCTTTACGATGCGCTTCTTTCTACAATTCGGTTTTTCTGCGACAAGCAGCGAGTCAGGAACTTTTACGCGATTCTCGTCGACTTGGGGACGCTCTTCCGGCAATTGTTCTTGAGGCTGCTGATCAACAACCTCGTTCTTTTCTACATCAATCTCGGACTTAGCAACTTGTTCATCGACTACTTCAGGCTCCGTGAGACTGAATAAATCTGGTTCTGACGGCGCAACAAACTCCTGCCGAACATCGTCAGCTTCAGATTCTACCGGTTGTACCCGGTGCGACTCCAGTGGTGTCTGCACTGTCGATGCTGGTTGGACAACTGGCATCGAATAGGAACTGACATACATTTCACCTTCGCCAAGCGTCAGCCACTTGATATCGATTTCTGGATAACGGTTCACCACCTTCATCACAAAATCAAGACTCGGACGATTTCTTCCACCTAATATATGCGACATACCTGATGGTTGTATTCCGATTTCCTCCGCGAACTGTCTTGAGGTAAGATTTTTTGCCTTTAAAATGAGATTTATCCTGTCTACCATAAATTTACATTTATAAAGTTGTTTCAAATGAATTTACAAAAGTACAACTATTTTTTGAAACATTTGTATTAATTATGTAATTTATTTTTGTAATCCTTGAATTTACAGAAGTAATCATTTAACACACACACACTAAACCACTATATATCAATATGCTATAGTATATGCAACTGATTTGTTTCCTATTGATGCCATTTGTCTAATTATATTACATAATCACTTTAAATAAAATAATAATTAGGCAATTAATCAATCATTTAGCTAAGTAAATATTCTAAACAGCCCTACTTTTAACGATTTTACAAATCTTTCGTGAATATTTTTGTAAATATTACAAAAGTTACCGTGTTTACATTGATAAATATACAAATACATCTGTATATGATTACAGAAGTGAATTTACAAAAATCACGCCTAATCGATTATCTTCAAACGAGCCATATAAAATCACGTTGCGGAGCATAATTGTGCCTTAGACGGCGAATTTTGGAGTTGCTAATTGAAGCAAAAAAAAAGCAGCCTTCTCCCCTACACCATTGTCCAAGAATTTGCATCCAGATGGTGGCGATGGAATATGGAATATGGAATATGGAATATGGAATGGAAAAAAATTTGGTAATATAATTTAAATTATTAACTGGAAAAAAATTCACTTTTTTTTTGAGTTTGTATATACGCTTATTTTTATTTTTGCGTTATAGGTAAATAAAATTGCAAACATTAAAAACATCACAAAATGAAAAAACGCATAGCTATCCTTTCCGTAGTTTTGGTTTTCGCCGCAATGGCTGCTTCGTGCTCGCACAAAACCTGCCCGGCCTATCGCGGTTCCATTTCTGAAAATGTCGTGACCGAGTAATTTCTTTTTTTTTGCAGAAGACCCCACTCCTGCCCTGCGACATTTTTACTTAAATCGGGAAACGAACAAAACAACAAACAAAAAGGACTTGACATTGTGTCAAGTCCTTTTTTGTTTTCCGCACGAGATTCGAAAATTCTAACCCTCTGTGCGACCCTTCTGCGAATAATCAATTCTCAAAGGGGAATATTTTGCTTTTTCTGACTCTTGTCAGAGACCAATCTTCTGATTTACAATTGCCAATATCTCAGCCTCTTCCTTAATGGCGGCAGCCTCGATCGCAGCGGCTTTGGCAAGGATGTCGTTCTTGAAAGCTTCGTCCTTCAAGCTGCTGGCGTTGATCTTCACATTGAGGTGGGCACCCATCACGGCGCTGCGGGCAGCAAGAGCACCGACGCCACCGTCGGTGACGCTGGCGGGATTGCCCCACTCCACCATCGCGCGGCAGACCTCGAAAGCCTCGAACGATTTCTGCATCGTGTGGAACGGCACCTCGGTGGCAAACTTGGTGGCGTCCTGGATGGCAGCGCTGCGGGCAGCCTTCTCTTCGTCGGTCTTCTTGGGCAGACCAAAAGCATTCATAATCTTATTGAAAGCATTGGTATCCTCGTCGACAAGGTGCAGGAGTTCGTTCTTCAGCTGCTGGCCGTGAACGGCGACATCGCTGAATTTCTCCCATTCGTCGTCGTAGGCAGCCTTGCCACCGGTCAGGTTGGCAACCATAGTGCCCAGCGAAGCGGCCAAAGCACCCATATAAGCACTTACCGAACCACCACCAGGAGCAGGACTTTCACTGGCGGTTTCTTCGCAGAAGCCTGTGCAAGTCAGGTCAACCAGCTTCTTCTGGCTATGGTCTTCAATAAGGAATTCTATGACTTTTTCCTTGGGGTCGAAAGGCTTGAGGTCGTCGAGACCCATCGACTTGACGGCAATCTTCATAATCTCTTCCTCGCTGACGCCAAGCGAACGTTTCTGTTTGGCCAGATAGTATTTGCCGGCATCAATAAGGACGCTCTTGGGGATAAGACCGACAATCTCGCAACCGGTAACACGCACACCACGGTTGGCAGCGCAACGGCACACCTCGTCGAAGCACAGATGCACAGGGGCAACCTTGATGCTGGTGATGTTCATACTCACCTGGGCAATGCCGTAATCCTCAATATACCAGCCGATAGCCTTGGTGCCTTTCAGCGTGCCGGGGATCATAATGGTCTTGCCGTTCTCGTCCTTCATCGGCTTGCCGCTGGGTTTGCCGCCCTCGCGCATCGGACGACCTTTCTCTCTGACGTCGAAAGCGATAGCGTTGGCGCGGCGGGTCGAAGTTGTGTTGAGGTTGTAGTTGATTGCGACGAGGAAATCGCGGGCACCCACCTGGGTGGCACCTGTCTGTGCCGTATGGTCGTTCCAAGCGTTGGGACCGTAGTCGGGGCACCATTGCTCGGTACCGAGACGGGTCGAAAGACTCTCATATTCGCCCGTGCGGCAGTAAGCCAGATTGCGGCGTTCGGGAATCCTGGCGGCGTTCTCGTAGCAGTAGATAGGTATCTGCAACTCGTTGCCAATACGCTCTGCCAGCTTGTGGGCATACTCGACGGTTTCTTCCATCGTGATGTTGCTCACCGGTATAAGCGGGCATACGTCGGTGGCGCCCTGACGCGGGTGGGCACCGTGATGTTGACGCATATCTATCAGTTCTGCAGCCTTTTTCACCACTCGGAAAGCGGCCTCGCAGGCCTGTTCAGGCTCACCGACAAAGGTAATGACAGTACGGTTGGTTGTCTGACCTGGGTCGACGTCAAGCAGTTTCACACCTTCCACCTTCTCAATCTCGGCGGTAACCTGATTGATGATATTCATATCGCGGCCCTCGCTGATATTGGGCACGCATTCGATAAGCTGTTTCATAGTTATTATATTTATTTACAATTATTTCCCTATTACTTTGTTGTTCCAAACAAAATACAAAGATACGGAAAAACATTTGAATAGCACAAAGGAAAAAACAATATATCAACGCAAAAACTGTACTCGCTATCCGAGATGGCATAAATATATGCAAATAAAAAAGGGTAAGCTGTTTATATCGCGCCGCTACAACCAAACACCCTTGCTGCATTCCTGCCCTGGGGGGATTCATTGGGAGCTGGCCGTATAAGACTTACCCAATTGCAAAAGTACTACTTTTTCGGATACTGGCAAATTATTTTTTGCCATTACTCCGTAAGTATTGTTGATTCAATACATTATTTTTTTCGCCGTCATCCATCAAACGTCAAACATCAAACGTAAAATGTTCAATTATTTATAAATTTTCCGTCTGTTCATCTCGGCGTGGAAAGCGGCAGCGTTAGCGTTGTGCTGGTTCAAAGAGGAAGCGAAAGCGTGGCGCCCCGAAAAGTCGGCACGAGCACAGAAGTAGAGATAATCCGTCTGTTTGTTGGCCAAAACGGCATCAATTGAGGCCGCGCCGGGAATGCAGATGGGTCCAGGTGGCAAGCCGCTATGCTTGTAGGTGTTGTAAGGGCTTTCCGTCTCTATGTGCTTGTTAAGAAGACGTCGCAGCGAGAAATCACCGACGGCATATTTCAGCGTCGGGTCGGCCTGCAGCAACATTCCCTTGCGGATACGGTTCAGGTAGACACTGGCAATGTCGGCCTTCTCGTCGTTCTTGTTGGTTTCCTCCTCCACTATCGATGCCAGCGTTATCACCTCGTCCTCGGTGAGTTTCAACGCCTTGCATTTCGACCTACGCTCATTTGTCCAGAAGCGGTCGCTCTCTTTCTTCATCCTGTTAAGGAATTTTTCGGGCGTTGTGTTCCAGTAGATTTCATAGGTGTTTTGCGGAAACATACCTATGATTGTCTGCGGAGTGTGTCCGTAAGCGGAGCAAATGCTGTCGTCGGCCAGCAACGCCATCAGCGTGTCGCCGTCCATCTCGAGCCTACGTCCAACATAGTCGCAAAGCTGCTGCTTGGTGCGGTGTTTTCCGATAGTGATCTTTATGGCGTCTTGGTTGCCGCAGTATAGTTTTGTCAGGACATTCCACACACGCTCTTCAGGCTTGAGGATGTAACAGCCGCCTTTGACATTGTCGCGATATTGGCGCAGGCGAGCCATCGTATTGAACACCACCGCATTTCCTATACAATTATGGGCATTGAGCGAATCAACGACGGCATCATAATCCGACCCCGTGGGTACGAAGAGTGTCACCGTTTCGCGGTTCACCATCTTCTGACTGCGCAGCATAAGCAGCACCACGACAATGCCCACAAGCGCCAATGCGGCAATCACGCCAACGACGACATTTATGCGCTTGCTGCCGCCTTTCGAGCCTTTCGGCTTCTTCCTATTCTGAGTCTTGGTTTGTTTTTTTATCATTTGCTATAGAATTCTTTGAAACGACAAAGCATCCAACCACTTGCCTGCCGAAGCCACCCAGTCGTGCAAAACGCCGCACTGTGCATATCCGGCCTTGGTGAAAAGAGCAATGCTCGCATCGTTGTCGGCGGCAACAACGCAATGCAGCTGGTGCATTTCAAGGTGATCGACAGCAAACGTTTCAAGAGCTTTAAGCATTGCCATACCGAAACCTTGACGACGCATCCTGCTGTCCACCAGCAGCCCCACACCTGCCCTGCAATGGTAAGGGTCGAAGTCGTACAGGTCAATGCACCCCACAGTGGTGCCGCCGCTGTCGGCCATCAGCCGCAACTGCCTCGAGGCATAGATGTCGCTGCCGCTGTTTTCGTCGATGAACCGGCTCAAAGCGTAGCGAGAGAAAGGCTGATGCGACATACTGACGCCCCACACCGACGGGTCATTTTCCCAACGGTAAATAGCATCGATGTCGCAAGGCTCCATAGCGCGCAGATTAACTGTCAATGGTTCTGATGCTTTCATTGTCACTTCATATTGTTTATGCGACATAAAACGTGCGCCCATCTATTTTATTGTATCATTAATATAATAAAAAGACGACATCATCGTTGTTGTATGATGATGAACGATAAAGAACTTTGCAACAACGTATGTGCATTGGCACGCGAAACAGGGCACTATCTTGTCGCCGAGCGCCGCAAACTCTCCGACGCAGTGGCAGCACAGTCGAAAGGGCTTCACGACTATGTGACACAGTTCGACCGCGAATCGGAGCGCCGCATCGTTGAACGCTTGCGGCAACTGCTTCCCGAAGGCGACTTCATAGCCGAAGAAAAGACCGCTGAACGTCGCAACGACAGCCGCTACACCTGGATTGTCGACCCTATAGACGGCACCACCAACTTCATCCACGGCTTTGCACCGACCTGCATATCCATAGGCCTACAGGACAACCTTTTGTCGGCCAAGCAGGAACGACCGGTGATGGCATTGGGCGTGGTGTACGAGATATGGGCCGACGAATGCTTCTCGGCATCAGCCTCGCAGGATGGTGCCTACCTCAATGGCAAGGCAATAACTGTATCGCACGCTGCCACACTCAACAACTCACTGATAGCCACAGGGTTCCCCTACACCAACTTCGAGCGTATGCCACAATATATGCGTTTCCTCGAATGGACAATGCGCAACAGCCACGGTGTCCGACGACTGGGGTCGGCAGCTGCCGATCTTGTCTACACCGCCTGTGGACGCTGCGACGCCTTCTACGAATACGGCCTCAAGCCCTACGACGTTGCCGCAGGAGCCTTCATCGTCGAGAAGGCCGGCGGGCGCATAGGTGACTTCCGTGGCGGTGCCAACTGGCTCTTCGGTGGCGAAATGGTGGCATCCAACCCGCTGGTTTTCGACGAATTGACAACCCAACTGCAAAACTTTGAATTATGAAAAGAATACACATCCTGATGATTCTGGCCTTACTGCTGCCCCTTGCGGCATCGGCCCAGAACGACAAAAAGACCGTCTATCGCTTCAACATCGACGAAGAGATAGCACCGCCGGCATCGCTGCGTGTTGAAAAAGCAATGGCCGAAGCCATCGATGCCAAAGCCGATCTCATCGTTGTGCACATCAACACGTTCGGTGGCACCCTGGACGATGCCGACAAAATACGCACCGCCTTCCTGCAATCCACCATACCCGTCTATGCCTATATCGACAACAATGCCGCGTCGGCAGGAGCCCTCATCAGCATTGCCTGCGACTCCATCTATATGCACAGTGGATCGTCCATCGGCGCCGCCACAGTAGTGAACCAGACAGGCGAAGTGCAACCCGACAAATACCAAAGCTATATGCGTTCGCTGATGCGCACCACTGCCGAAGCACGTGGACGCCGACCCGACATAGCACAGGCAATGGTCGACCCCGACATCTATGTAGAAGGCATCAGCGACAGCGGCAAAGTACTGACATTCACCACCAACGAAGCAATAAAATATGGTTACTGCGAAGGTGAAGTCGAGAGCGTTGCACAGCTGCTCGAGCACGCAGGAGTCAAAGAATATGTCATCCGCGAACAGCGCTACACCTTCCTCGACAAGCTCATAGGCTTTCTCGTGTCGCCCTTGGTTTCCGGCATACTCATTATGCTCATCATCGGCGGCATCTACTTCGAACTGCAGCAACCCGGCATCGGCTTTCCGCTCATTCTCGCACTTACCGCAGCCGCATTCTATTTTGCACCGCTCTACCTTGAAGGACTTGCCACCTACTGGGAAATCATCATCTTCTTCATCGGCATAGTGCTTATAATCCTGGAGCTGTTTGTTTTTCCAGGCTTCGGTATCGCCGGTGTCACGGGCATCATCTGCCTCGTCACAGGACTGGTGTTCAGTATGGTAGGCAATGTCGGTTTCGATTTTTCGGGCATTCCCGGCACACTCATAGCCAACCGTCTTATGATAGTCCTTGTGGCTCTTGCCGTCTCGTTGCCCACAAGCATCTGGCTTGGGAAGAAACTCTTCGAAAGTACCCTTTTCGGAGGACTTGCACTCAACACCGAGGAAAGCACCGACAAAGGATTCACCATTGCCGACCAGCGCGAACAAAACCTTGTCGGACAAATCGGCACAGCCGCCACCATACTGCGTCCGGCAGGCAAGGTCACCATCGCCGGCCGCAACTACGATGCTGTAGCCCAGATAGGATATATCGAGCAAGGACAGCAAGTTACCATTGTCGACTACGTCAACGGCAGCCTTGTTGTAAACGCAGTAAAATAAAACAAACCTTCCACCACTCAAACTCTAAAAACCACCCTATCCCCAATGCGTTCAGCTTTCAAATTAATATGGCAATGCGACAAAAAGGGCTTTGTATTTAAAATCATATACACAGTCCTGACCAGCCTTTTGCCACTGGCGAACCTCTACATACTCAAGCTTCTCGTCGACGGCGTCACCAACACCGCCACAGCTTCGGCACTTCATCAGCACGACCTCACACCCCTCATAAGCTATGTCGTTGCCTTCTGTGCCATAACGCTTGCCAACCGTTGGATAGGGGTCCTCAATACCGTCAACAACGACATCCTCACACAAAAGCTCATCGACCACATCAACAACATCATACAGACACAGTCGGTGCGCCTCGACCTTGCCTACTACGACAACCCCGACTATCACGACACCTTCCACCGCGCACAGCAGGAAGCCGCCTTCCGCCCCATACGCATACTTGAAAACACCGTCTCGGTCATAAGTTCCATCGTGGCCCTTGCGGGCATTGCCGCAATGCTGCTTCTGGCATCCTGGCAGGTCATCATCGTTATGGTACTTGCCATTCTGCCCACCTTCTTCGTCAAGCTATACAAATCACGCCGTGTCTACAGTTTCCGACGCCAAACCACGCAGACGGCACGACGCGCGAACTACTACGGCACACTGCTCACCAACCGCATATACGCCAAAGAAGTGCGCACCTTCGGTCTTGCCGACCATTTCAGGAAAAGCTACGTAGACATACGCCGTCAATTAGTGGCACAGTTGCTCGACATCTCGCGCCGAATGGCACTGCTCGACGCACTCACGGCAGTCGTTGAAGTCGCTGCACTTGCTGCCGTGCTCTACTTCCTCATCCAGCCGGCACTATCAGGGGCAATGACCGTCGGTACCTTCGTTATGCTCTTCGAAGCCTTCCGTCGAGGACAAACACAGCTCAACAGCCTTGTGACAAGCGTCAGCGGACTTTACGAGCATAAACTCTTTATCAGCAACCTCTTCGAGTTCCTCAACCTCAAACCCGACATCACCTCGCCCGACACCCCGACGCCCTTCCCCGAAAGCATCGATGAAGTCACCTTCGACGACGTAACCTTCTCCTATCCCGATATGAAGCAACCCGTCTTCAAGCACCTCACACTCACTGCACGCCGCGGAGAAGTGACCTACATAAAAGGCGAAAACGGGCACGGAAAGACAACGATGCTCAAACTCCTGCTGCGCCTGTACGACCCCCAGCAAGGGAGCATCCGCATCAATGGCATAGACATACGCAGCTTCGACCTCTCCACACTGCGACGCAACATCAGCGTCATCTTCCAGGACTACGTGCAGTTCCACTTCACGGTTCGCGAAAACATCACCTTCGGCGACATCAACAACGCCGACGATGCCCGCCGACTGGCCGAAGCCTTGAAACTGGCCGATGCCGAGAGCGTAGTATCCCATCTCGGCAAAGGGCTCGACACACCGCTCGGACGTCAGTTCAACGGCGGCGAAGAACTCTCTATGGGACAGTGGCAGCGCATTGCCCTCGCGCGTCAGCTCTACTCCCAAGCGCCGGTGCTTTTCTTCGACGAACCCACCGCGTGGATGGATGCCGAGGCTCGTGGCACTTTCAACAAGACCCTTCAGACACTGAGCCCCGACCACATCATCCTCCTTGTGCAGCACAAGGAGAATTAAAAAAACAAACAATTCCCTTCATTCACCACACGAGGGGGATTGTATGTTTTGCAATCTTCGCAGCCATAAATTAAGTATCTATATACTCTTAAAAATATTTCACACCTTGTTTTCCAATTGGAACTCGGAACAAGGAACGTTTTGTCCGCGATTTGTTTACTTCCTAGCTCTTTCTCTACTAGGCCATTGAGAGCCAGAAGAAATATGATTAACAATCCGACTGTATAGCGGCAGATGTTGAAATTTGCATTAATCGTGACCTCCTTGAAATTCGGCAATTCAAACATTAATCGTCACTTTCAAAGGCAAAATTAACAACCCAGTAGAACCCGGTGGCCAAAGTTGAGAAAAGGTCATTTTTTTTCGGGTTCTTTTATCGGCGATTCTTTTCACACGACCATCTTAAACATTTATTTTTCAGCATAAAAAGAATAGCAATTTGTCACTTGCGTTTTTTTTGGTATCTTTGCATTTATAAACACACAAACCAACAGTTCATTTTTCATTAACGACGATGAAACAATTAGGAAAACAAATAGGGAAGACAAGCGTTGTCGTGGCTTTCATAATAGACATAGCGGGCATTATCCTGTCGTGCCTTATATCGCTCAACATAACGAACTCGACATTGTACAGAATCGTTTATTTTCTCTCTTGCATTCGTTACGAGCTGATTATTGCCCTGCTGTTAATCATAATAGCATTCCTGTACTTTTATTTGATCAAGAAGCTGAAGCAACGGGAATGCAGCTCAACGGCATACCTCATAATTTTTCTTCCGCTGGCTGTGGCCATTTATCTTTCAAGCGAAGATGCCATTATGCTTGCGAAAGGCCGCTATTTCTATTATAACAACGGGCTGTATATGGCCGAGTCGCAAATCAAACCCCTAAAGAAGGCGCTGAACTACTATAATGAGAACGACTGGGACAACTGCTATTCGGTATTGACCAACGCCATCGAGATTTACCCCAACGGCTACTATACGCTGGCAATGCAACAAGCCGCGAACAGCATACAGAAGCTTATCGAATATGAAAATTTTATGTACAACACGTGGATTGTCAAACAAGGCGAACACCCCACAAGGGAAAGTTACCGCTGTGCCAATCTGCTGCAGCATTTCAATCCCAAGAAGTACACGCTCCTGTACAATGAGCAAACGCGCATTGTGACGGACGCCCTTGCGCACTATGACAGTTTGTATTGCGCATACAACAATTCTAAGACAGAGGAATGCAAAAAGCTGGTTGACAAATACGGGTGGTGCTGGTTTGAGCCGACGGTACTAGAAATACTGAAATCGGCGACAGGAGAGGCATTCCAGGACAATATGTCGTCCATTTTCTCCGGAGAGACGATTGTCGCAGCCAAAATACGCCTGTCGAACGTATGGGGTTTAGAGGTAAAGAGCACCGTGAAGCCGGAGGACAATCTAACTGACAAAAGGATCCAGATATGAATTTACGCACGAGTACATACAACGAGGTATACAAGAAAATAAAGGATTGGACAATCAGCCATATCCGTGACTTGCACGGAAAAAAATATGACTCGATACTGATCACTCTGGCAATAGGGATTCTTGCGTTGGGAGGACTGGTGCTCATCGTGGTTGTCAACTGCTGTGACCTGCTGTACACTCTTTATCTTGAGGCTTTCAATGTCTACGCAAAGGGTGCGGACGATGCCAAAGGAGAAAAGACAGAGACGAAGGAGGAGGATGAAAAAGCCAGGGACGACATCGAAGAGGCTGCGGCCGCAGAGGTGAAACCTGTTGAAGAGACCCCACTCGAAGAGGCCGTGACTTCAAATGAGGACACGAACGCCACAGAAGACAAAAAGACACCTGAAAAAGCAGACGAGCCCAAGAGGGGCACACTCCCGATCATATTTTTGCTTGTATCTATCCTTGCGGCGCTATTGCTTTGGGGAGGCGTAAAACTGTTGCGGAACAACGCGAAGAAAACAAACCGGAGCATCATCGAGTACAAGGATCTGCCCGAACACCAAGGTGTGTTCTCGAATGACGGCAGCCCGATATACAACAATACCGTATCGTACACTTTCCTGGACAATATTTTCGAGAAAATATTCTATGCGATCAACAACGACAGAAGCAACAGGGATGTGACGGAGATGTCAAACTATATAGACATTCCGAAAGACTATGTGCAGAATCTGAACTACAACAAAATGTCCGACTATCTGCTGTATCTCTACTCGCACAACTACGTCAACGACGTCAGATTGGGAGAAGAAGTATTGATAAACAAAGATTCAAAATCAGAAATTGACAATCTTTTGCGCGAATACCGGAACGGGGCAATCGACGATTTCAAAAACGGAAACTACTATTCCGCATCAGCAAAGGTGAACGAATACTTTTCGCTGTATGAGAAACGCTCCTCTTTCCCGATTGCAGGCGTGGACAACAAGATCCATATGCTCAACATACTGCTGGAATACAAATGGGCGCTGACAACGCACAGGAAGTTTGCCGAAGCCGCCATCTCGTGCATAGAAAAAGACAGATACCGGAGCCTCGCCAATCTTTGCGGCGGCGACAAAGACTTGGAGAACGTGAGCAGATATTTCGAAGGAGTTGCCGCGCTGGATGAAGACAGGTACTCTGTCGCGCAAGCTGTTTTCTGCGACATTATCGAAAGAACCACGAACAAAACCCTGAAGCAGTATTGTATGCTGATGGCCATCAGATGCGCCTTCTGGCATTACGATACCCAGAGCACATTGGAGAATTACAACTCTTTCAAATCGCTATGCAAAAAATATGAATCCCAGATAACATTGCCTTTCTTCGATCCTGACATAGAACGATACAAGGAGGCTGTGGAGGATAAGCACAGAGACTCCAACCGCGATTGATTATGTATTTTTAATCCCACGAATTATGGCAAGATGGTTTTGGAATTTCACGGTCTTTTTGAACGGCAAGGCTCATTCAGTTGCCGGTGCAGACATAAACGGGATGAATTTATGGCTGTTTTTCGGCGGATTGCTGTTTCTCGCGGTGGGCTTACTATTTAATTCTGGCATAAACGAATCGCCCATTATAAATTCGGACAAGAAAAAAGAAGGAAAAACCTTTTTCTTTTCCACGCTGGCATTTGTGCTTTTCCCTATCGACGCAGGATGGTGCCACTACAAATTATGGTACGAGCTGAATGGAACCGGGCATTTTTTCGCCTGGATATTCTTCCTATTGTTCCTCGTCTTCTTTTTGATAAAGGTAATAGACATAGTCAAACTCATTTCACACCATTGTATACTCGATGCTTTACTAAAGTTAATGAGTATATGTATGATTTACATCGGCGTGGTGATTTTCTCAAAATGGCTGGGAATTGTTTTCATAGTCATTATCGCCGCAGCGTCAATAATCTCACCATCAGACACCAACCACACTACTATCTAACAAATTATCAGGCAACCACCTCTCAATAACGCCAAACTTAGCCGTAAGCGCAGTATGGTGCTTACACACGCCCAATCATCATCATCTCCGCGTATCAGGGAGACACCTCCCCGCTTGCTTAACCTGCCTAACAACAAAAAAAGCGTCCTCCTACGAAGACGCTTTTGTCCATTTCCTACGCTCTAGACCATATGGCTTTTTATGCTGAAGTTGCCCAGGTAGACGCTGTTCGAGACGAGGCCAGTGTCGGGGTTGCGCATCGAGAGCCACACGTCGACGCTGTCGCCGCTCCAACTGGTGGGCAGGGTCAGCGAGGCCTGACGGTCGGCACGGGTACCTGCGGCAAGCGAATAGACCGACTGGTCCTTGACAGAGTTGTAAACCAGCAGCATAGCCTCGTCGGTAGCCTCTGCCTTGCCAAGACCGCTGTTGTCGTTCCAGCTTACGCTGAGAATCTGGCTGTCGATGGCGGCACTGGGGTTGTCAGGCAAGTCAAGGCTGCCTACCGAGACATAGAACTTGTTGAACAGCAGCTCATAGGCCGGATAAACGCCACCTATGGCATTGTCGAAGTTGTACTTGAAAGCAGCGTTGACCTCGGACATACCGACGGCTTTGGCACTGAAGCCAGCTTTGACGAATCCTTGGATGCGGCTCAGGAACTCGCTAACGATAGCGAACTTGAGGCGGTGTTGCATCTGCTTGGCAGTCTTGGGGTTATGCACACTGCCCGCCAAGCTGCGCATATAGGCTATGCCTTTCCAGAAAGCACCGACGACTGTTCCTACTTTGCCTGAGAAACCACCCAGGATTCCTTTTTTGATTGTTCCCATTTTTTGATGATTTAAAAGTTAAACAATTGATTTCATTTTGTCTTTTGCCGGGAGAAAGCCTCGCTGCGATGGCGGGCATCTGGCAGGACCTCCTTGGGCAGTGTCGCAAGGTCGCGCGCATCCTCCTGACTCACTGCCGACGGCTTTGCATTTCTCGTCCTCGTGCCGGCCGCTTTCGCGTCGCGATGCTTTCTCCCTGAAAGACGATGCAAAGATATGCCACAAAAACTCCCTTCTCGATAAAAACACTTGATATTCAATATAATGCAACAACGCATTACACAATGAAACAAAATGAACATAGTGCCTTGAGGCAAAAAAAAGCCCGTTTCAAGGGTCTTTTTTCAAAAATCGGACCTTGCTGAAACGGGCACAGGCTTCAAGATAGCGTATCATTCTGAAGCCCAAAGCAATATCCACAACAAATCAAGTCACATCGACTCCAAGCCCCACTTTGTCCAGGCGTCCGGACGGCAATATGGGGTTGTTGCTCAAGAAGTCGTCGACCTCCGAGTCGAGGAAATAGATAGTGCGCGACTTCCGGAAGCGATAGGCACGTATCACACCCAGTTGCATCCAGCGCCACACGGTGGTGCGCGAAATCTGCAACTTGTTCTGCAACTGTGTTGTTGTCAGCCAGCAGCGTTCGCTCTGGCTACCGGTGCCACGGCTTTGCCGTCTGGCACCGTCATTGAATGAAGAAGTATTATACATAACAGCATTGTTTTTATTGTCGCTGCAAAAATACTCTGCCTGAAACACTTTCTACAAAACAATGGCGAAACAATAAAGAAACATTGCAAAACACCAACAAACATTTGGTAATCATTATATTGACCAAAAACTCACAACATTTTTCCGCAAGCATAATGCAACCAAAAGAAACCCTTTTCGGCAATAATGCCGCAACAAAGGCAGTTGTTCTGCAACGCGTTGCAGGACAACATTCTCCAGCCGGCAACAAACTATTGCCGAAAAAAATATTCTTGCCAACAGTACCCTACGCCTCACGGTCAACCTTGACAGGGAGCGGAGCGTCGTCGGGAAGTCCGAAAATGCGGTTCACGACAGCATAATACTGACTGTCCTTGTATGCATCGCGATACAGGTTGCTCTGCAGATTATTCACCTTCCAGTAGCGTTCGAAGAAAGCCCAGCTGATGGCAGGATCCACCTCACTGCGCATACGCCCCACGATGCGCGCCATAACGGTGATGCCGCATCGCGACGTGGGCTTAAGCCGTTCGTCGACAAGGCCGGCATCGGCAAGCAGCTGCCAGTATTCCTGCGCCTTGTCGCACACTGCAGGGAACGCTTTGCGGTTGTTTTTGAGTTCGCGCACCACCTCGTCGCTGATGCGTACAGGCTTGTCGCGCAGCACCCGCCGCGACTGTCGCTGCGCGCCATCGCCATCCAGGGCAACTTCCACTGCCAGCGGCTGCCGTTCAGCCCGGCGAGGCATTGCGGCCGAGCGCAAGGCTGCAATTTCATCTGCCTGCGCCGCTATAGTCCTGTCCTTCTCCTCCGCCAGGCCTTTCCATCGTTCCACCTCCCTGTCCTTAGCGCCAAGCTGACCTTTCAACGATTCAATCACAGCCTCACACTTGGAGAGCATACGCAGATAGTCCTGCACGTTCGATGTCGTATTGACATCGTCAGCAGGCTGGAACACAGCTCGTTCGGTGTATGATATATTGCCACTTTCGTTCATTTCTCGTTGGCAAAGATTTTGGGAGTGACGCAGAAACTCATTCTTCCATTTCGACCCAAACCAAAAGTATGTAAATAAATATTTTATAAATTTCGTTTTGCAAAATTACACATTTTTCGCAACACTTCGCAAGAAATTATCACAATTATTATCAACCACATATGCACATAATTGTATTACACTGAACAACAACGATTTACCAACAACACCGTTTCGTCACCAAAAACCGTAAAAAAAAGCACTAAAGTCCTCAAAAAACGCCCGAAGAATCAAAACCTGAATATCAACACTTTACAAAACCAACTCTTATACCAGGTAAGGCATATGTACAGTATTTGTACAGTATATGTACAGTATAGGTACGCTTTAGAAGCGTACATATACTGTACATATACTGTACACATACTGTACATATGCCAGGGAATGTATATCGAAAAAAACCTT
>JAEEMK010000030.1 GCA_016283175.1 Bacteroidales bacterium | reverse complement strand
GTCCGAACCGCCATCGGCTGCCGCGTTGCAAACCGCCAAAGAACTAATGCAGAACGAGATATAAGAACAAATCTTTGTCCGAAACACACAAATGAGAACCATCATTCTGACATTGTTACTCTGTCTGGGAGTCACTCTCAACGCCCAAATAACACTGAATTCCGAGCCAAAACAGCCAGGGAAACCCATAAGCACAGCATATACAACTATGCCTATACGGCTGCCGCTTTCTATGGCCGGCGGCTTTGCCGAAATACGTTCCAACCATTTCCACAGCGGCATCGACATACGCACCGACGGCAAGGAAGGCCAGCAGGTTTTTGCGCCCAACGATGGCTATGTCTCACGCATCAACATTTCAGCCTGGGGTGGTGGCAAAGTACTCTATATCACCCATCCCGACGGTTATCGCACTGTCTATATGCACCTCAGCGAGTTCTGCGGCGACATAGGACGCTTTGTCTATAACTACCAATACGCCCACCACACCTTCGCCTTCGACATCGAACTACCCAAAGACTCAATCCCAGTCAAGAAAGGCCAACTCGTAGCCCTCACCGGCAATACAGGAGGTTCAGCGGGGCCACACCTGCACTACGAGATACGCTATGCCGAAAACGACCAGACCATCAACCCCTTGCTGTTCGGTCTGCAATACAACGACCTGATAGCACCCACGATAGCAGGCATCAAAATCTATCCTGCCGACAACAGCACAACCATCAATGGCAGAAGCGAGACAAAAACACTCCTTTCCAAGCAATTACCACTGTACGATACACTTACAATCAACGGACGATTCTACACAGGCATATACACATACGACCAGCACGAGCCCGGCTCGCGCAACAAAAACGGAGTGCACCGGATTGAACTCTACTTAGACGACACACTGTTTTACGTCTACTCCGTTCCGACCTTTCTCTTCGAGGAAACCAGAGCCATCAATGCCATCATTGACTATCCACACTACCAGCGCACTCGCGAATACTACATCATAACACGCCATTTGCGCGGCGACCGCAACAACTTCAGCACCGCCTACCGCGACAAAGGGTATATATGCCTAAACGACAACAAGACGCATCGCCTGCGATACCGCGTCAGCGACCACAAAGGTAACTACTCACAGCAAACACTATACATCCGCACGGCAAAGAAGCCGGATGCCCAAAATGCTGTCGACAACACCTCCAAAACAATCCTTGCCAGCGGTGAGCCGATAAGCTACTTCAAACATTTCAAACTTGAAAAAGAAGGCTTTCGTGCCGACATCAAGCCCTATACAGTTTACGAGAACGACCAACTTGCCTATAGTCGCAGCAAGGACAACTTATCCCTCAGCAACCGCCACCGCATCAACCTCGTAAAATATCCCCTTCCGCCACATCAAAGTTTCGACGTATGGCTCGACATTCCCCAAGGAATCGCCGACGAGAAGATTGACAAACTGACCATCGTTTGCATCAACGGCAATAGCGTCAGCGCATTGCCCACTACCATAGAAGGAAGAAGCCTGCGGGCACCCACACGCTCGTTTGGCGATTTCGCAATCCGCATCGACACCACAGCACCAACAATGACACCGGTTAATTTCGGTGGCAACAAAACGTTCAGAAGCAGCACGATAACGCTGAAGATTGCCGACAACCTCACCGGCATAGTAAGCTACAGCTGCCATATCAACGGCCAATGGCAACTGGCCGAACACGACGGCAAAACCGCGACATTGAACGTATCGGCCAAGCATCTTCGCAAAGGCAAGAATACCGTCACCTTTCGCATCAGCGACGCCACAGGCAACATAGCAGAACAAAGCTGGAACATAATAAAGAACTGAACGATGCGCATTTACCTAATTGGATACAGCTACAGCGGAAAGACAACTCTCGGGCGAGAGATGGCCAGACGTCTGAAATACAAATTCTTTGACACCGACAAAGCCATCGAACTGAAGTACCACACCACCGTGCCAGTCTTCTTCAACCGCTACGGCGAAAAGGCATTCCGCATCATCGAGCGGCAGATACTGCAATCCACATCCGAGATGGACAACATTGTTGTCTCTACCGGTGGCGGCACCCCCTGCAACGACGAGAACATACGCTTCATACTTGCAAACGGCACCGCCATACACTTGAAAATGAGCATTGACGACATTATGCAACGTGCCGCGAAATCACACAAACAGCGTCCCCTGCTCGAAGGGAAGACACCCGACGAAGCCCGCGAATTCGTAAGCCGTCAACTTGCCGAAAGAACGCGCTTTTACAGCCAGGCGCCACTGGCCATCGATGCCAGCAATGCAACCGCAGAACAACTGATACAGCTGCTAAACATCACAACTCCCTGACGGGAAACTTGAAATAAGTGTCCGTATAAGGCTCGTTACGCAAGGTAAAATGCCACCACTCCGTCTCAAACGGACGAAAACCGTGGCGCAACATAGCCGAACGGAGAATCATTCGATTGCGGAACTGCGCCTCGCTGATAGTATCGTTGCGACGATAGCGACCAGTCACAGGGTCGCCACCACAGTCGGGATGGCTCTCCGTGCCAAACCAATCGAACGTACCACCCATATCGACCTCTCTTTCAGTGTTCATATCAAACAACGTCAAATCAACCGTCGAGCCACGCGAATGACCGCTCTTCGAAGCAATGTATCCAAGTTCGAATAGTCTGCTTCTGTCGACGTTGGGATAGAAATAGCGGCGCATCAGCGTGTCACCGTGGTCACGGTTCCAGCGCATAAAATGATTCACAGCCATCTGAGGGCGGTAGGCATCGAAGATCTTCAGGCGGTAGCCTTTGGCCTTGAGTTCGTCGCTGACGGCACGAAGGCTGTCGGCGGCACGGCGAGTCAACAATGCCGTTGGCTGCAGATAGCCGTCAATGCGGGTGCCGACGAAATTGTAGGTGCCAAAATAGCGTATTTCCAAAATTACATCCGGCACGACATCGGTCAGATTCACAAAACTGCCTATGCCAGTTGTATCATAGACAACATCCTCGTTTTCAAAAGGCTCAATCGCTCCGTCCGACTTTGAATCGGCTACTTGATCCGGCTCGTTGCCACGACAGGCAGCCAAAAGAGCACATACTGTCAGGGTGACAAAAAACAGTCTTTTCATAATATCTGTGCCGTATGGTTTTTAGTATCAACTTTACCTATTGCGTCAATAATAACACCCTGCTCATCAATGACGTAGGTGGTGCGCAGCGTCCCTTCCGTCACCTTGCCATACATTTTCTTCTCGCCCCAAGCCTCATAAGCCTTAAGGATGGTCAAATCCGTGTCGGCTATCAGGTGGAAAGGCAGATTGTATTTGGCTATGAAACGCTGATGCGAAGCAGCGCTGTCGCGACTGACACCCAAAACATTGTACCCTAAAGCTATGAAACGCTCATAGTTGTCCCTAAGGTCACAGGCCTCGGCTGTACATCCGGGAGTGCTGTCCTTGGGATAGAAATAAAGCACCAGTTTGCTGCCGGCGAAATCGGTCAGCTTCACAGTGTCACCATTCTCGTCAAGACCCTCAAAATAAGGGGCTTTAGTACCTTTTGTTAGCATAATCGAAATATGTTTTGTATCTGCAAATATACAAACAAATCACGAATCAAAGCACTACAGCATTACAAATATCATTATCTGACTGACAAACAAACAGTTGTAAAATTCGAACAAAAAAGTTGAAAAAACACAAAAATGTCCTTTTTTCCGCCTTCATAACTTACTGATTATCCATATCATCTTCCTATCAAGTTCTACCTAAATTCTTATTTAACTTTTACCAAATATTATATTGGTGAAATTTGGTTAAACTATGATAAGTTTTTTGTATGAAAAAAAATCAAGGAGGGACGAACTGTTTATTATTTGATACTACTCCATAATATGATGATTGCTTTTCTCGCGGCAGTTTCTTTTCGATGTTGGAGAAATTTTTACTTGATAATATTTTATAATTGAAATAATGTTTGTATCTTTGCAAATTGAATATTGGACATTCGATTACCCCCCCCCCACACAACATATTGATGCACATACAATTACATTACAACATAATCATTTTCAAGCATACTCCAAAGGACAATGAAGACACAAAGACTATTACTCCTCATAGTGCTTATGATGCCGTGGGTTATGAAAGCACAGGACAGTTGCGAAATCACAGCTCTTCCATATTTCAACGATTTTGAGAATGAGCCCCATTATCAAACCGGTGTGACCTCGCAATCCGACGCTTTCCCTCAGTGCTGGGTCCGCATCAACGATGGTTCGAGCTATCGCTATTATCCATACATCAGCAATGAGAGCGACGGTGTTATCAATGGCAATAAAAGTATGGTTTTCTATCATTCCAACTACAATAACCGTCCCCTAAATGAATACGCTGTACTGCCACCTATCGACACGAGTATCTATAGTTCCATAACCGACCTCCACCTTTCGTTCTATGCCAAATCCTCAATTCTTTCAGCTCCTTTTCCGATGTTTGTCGTTGGTGTGATGGAACAATACAGCGACACATCTACTTTTGTCCCTGTCGACACCGTATATCTGACCAACACCGTAACGCTCTTTTCGGTCAGTTTCGCCAACTATACCGGCACAGGAAAATATATCGCCATACGCTGTCCGCGTGTGCCATCGACATTTAGTGCAATGCTTGATGATGTATACCTTACCGACCAATGGTGCGAGCCGCCTGCCAACCTGAGGGCAACAGCCACACACGAAGAGGTGACCCTGAACTGGGATGGCAACGGAGGAAGCAGCTTTACCGTCGTACTAAACAACAATACTGTCACAGGAGTCACCGACACTTTCTATACCTTTGTGGGTCTTAACGACAGCACCGTGTTCGAATATACTGTGGCCACCGAATGCGGAGGAACTATAAGCCCTTGGTTGAGAGGCAGCATACAGACCGAATGCCGTCCGCTGACCTATGGTGACCTGCCCTACACAGAGGACTTTGAGGCATACAGGTATGGCTACCACGTTTATGATATAAGCCCTTGCTGGCACAAAGGCGACTCGCGACCGGATGTCAACTACCCATATCCAACAAATTGCGTAGTCGACAACGACACCGTGGGTCTGAGTATGGGTTCCTCGAGCACAGCCTACGAGTGGGCCGCCCTGCAGCGGGTCGACAACTTGGTGGATGTCTCCGAACTGGAACTCGACTTCCTCATCATCCGCAGCATCCAGACAAACACTATAAGCCATCTCGTCGTGGGCGTCGTTTCCGACATCCTGGCCTTCGAACAATCTGGTTTACAGACATTCGTCCCCGTCGACACCATAGATGTCAGCAATGAGGCACTCAACTCCATCCACCCCGTCGCCGTCAGGTTTGAAAACTATACAGGCAGCGGCAAATACATCACCTTCCTCGCCCCGCAGTTGCCCGACAGTTTGCCATCGTCGGTTTACAACAGTTTCATCGTTGACAATGTCGTCCTCAAGGTGGCGAACCCCTGTCCGACGCCGCAGCACGTCAGGGTGACCCATATAACTCACAACACAGTATCTGCCGAATGGGATGGCGTGGCCGGTGCCGACAGCAGCCTTGTCTTTGTCGGCACACCAGGGGCTGACATCAGCACTTTCACTCCACATTATATTTACGGCAACAGCATAACCGTCGATAGCCTGAATGCCGACACCGACTACGAACTGATGGTGGAAGCCGACTGTGGAGATGGTTTGAGCGACGCTTCCTATCCTGTGCGGTTCCATACACTATGCGCTCCCATAGACATACTGCCTCTGACAGAGGGCTTTGAAGGTGTAAATGGATTCGACGGCTTTTATTCGAGGGTCAACAATCTGCCTCCCTGCTGGCTATACTACAATACCGGCTACCCTTTAAACGTCAGCGGCGGCCCTATTGTATATACCGATAATGCGTACATTGTCTATAGCGATCAGTCGTATGTACACAGCGGTGCAAATTCAATGTTATTAAGCGGAAGGAACCAATACGCCATTATGCCGCTTGTCGATGCCTCAATGTATCCATTGTCCACTTTGCAGGTTTCATTTTGGACAAAAAGCCTCCGCGTCAACAACTCACCACGCGTATCGTATGTCACCGTGGGCATAATGAGCAACCCAAGAGACACCAGCACCTTCGTGCCGATAAGGAACGTCACTGTCTCCGGGTCTATGCTCTTTGAGCGTTTCACGATAGGGTTTGCCAATTACGACGGACCTCACGGGCACATCGCTTTCAAGTCGGAGTCGTCCAATATGTTTGTTATCGACGATGTCATCCTCGAGGAGATACCCAACCTATGCCCTCCTATCAGCGCCATACATACCCAAACAACAGCCTCCGCAGCCCGTCTCACGTGGGATTTCAGCACCGAATTCGGCACTCCCACAAGCTTCGAGGTCAACTACCGCAATGTCGTTGATACCACACTCACCACTATAGTTACCACCATTCCGGAACTTCTGCTGACCGGCCTCGCCCCCGACAGCTCCTATTGGGTGTCGGTAGCCGCCGAATGCGGAGGTCTGAATGGTGGGGCCGACACCATTGTCTTCAGCACCCAAGAACTGCCTTGCTCCAGCTGGGATACCATCGCTCGCTCGGCCGACACCCTTGTGCTGGGCATCCCTGGGACAGAGACCAGCACTATGTATCCTATTTACGCCGGTGCTCCGTTCTCTATAGTGCAGCACCTTTTTCTGGCGTCGGAGATACCCGTTACGGGCCCGACAACGCTGACCGGCATCGGCTTCGACTATGCCGACAATCAGCCATACCAAATCGGCAACTGTGCAATTTATCTGTCTCACAGCCCAAGCGACGATTTGTCGGGTGTCACCAACCCAAACCTCCTCACAACAGGGCAGTTGGTCTTTAGCGGCACTCTTAGTTTTACCACCGAAGGCTGGAACTACATCCCATTCAATCAGGGAACCTTCGAATACGACGGCACAAGCAACCTGAATGTGACAATTACCAGAAGCAGCGGTGTGGCTGTCCCTTCGCCACGCCCCTTCCGCCAGGAGAGCACTCCTGATCGTATTATGACCAGATGGGCCACCCGCCCTAATAACTATGTATCATACGGGATGGGCACTTTCGACCTCGATATGCGCAGCAACACGCGCATCATCACCGGCGGCCAAGATGTATTCTGCACCGCGTGGGCAACCTGCCTTCCGCCAATCACACTTGTCGACACGAGCGTGACAGGAGTCGTCAGGCTTTTGTGGATACCCGGCTATCAGGAAGAGTCGTGGAATGTCGACTATCGCCTCGTCAATCCCACCGATACAGGCGAGTGGATGAATGTCGCCACCGAAACCACAGCCACTGAGCATCTCTTCAATATAACTGATCTGGAGCAGGGTTCTATCTATGAGTTCCGTGTAACCGC
>JAEEMK010000029.1 GCA_016283175.1 Bacteroidales bacterium | reverse complement strand
TACTTGAACCAGGATGGTAAGTGTGTTGTTGTCAATGTCCACGTCGTGAATGGATATGGGGCGTCGCAGCATCACCTGCTTGTTGTCGGGCACTTCGACTTCGACAAACTGTCCGGCCGCTATCTCGGGCAGACGGTCGGGGTGCTGAAGAGTGAGAGAGAAATACGACTCATTGTAAACTTGCTTTCCGACAATTGTGAAATCGGTAATGTACTTTCTCATAATTAAGGTATTGTGTCAGAGGGTATAGTTGTTTTTATTTTGCAAAGATACGCAAAACTTTTGGATGTGTCGGACGATTATTGCGAGATTCTGCGTATCTCTTTCAATGTGTGGGAGTAAGTGCAGCTGTCGCTGTTGTAGATTCCGTTTTCATCGAGCAGGTCGCGCCTGACCATCCCAGAGGCGTGGATTATTGTGCCGTCTCCGACAACGATGCCCACGTGCACTATCCGTCCTTGGGCATTGGCAAAGAATGCCAGATCGCCCGCCTTTGACTGGGCAAGTGCCACGGGTTTGCCGCAGAGATATTGCTGTGAGGCGTCGCGAGGCAGCTTGATGCCGCATATTTTATATACCACCTGCACCAATCCCGAGCAGTCGATGCCCATAGAGGTGCGGCCGCCCCACAAGTATGGAGTTCCAATGAATTGACGGGCTATGCCAATAATGTTTCTTGCTGATGTTGTTGTGTGTTCCAGTTGTGTCTTGTCGCACTGGGAACCAGCGGGTATTTTTATGCGTACATCGTTGAGAAATATTTCGTTGTCTGATGGAACGACGTAATCTGCATCCTTCAGGTTGTCGCCATTGCTTAATTGTTTGTCGCTGACCCATCCCTCATAGCCATCAAATAGTGACTTCACGTACATCCATTCTGGCTGTCTGTCGAGTATTTTGACCTTGTCGCCAAACAGCAGTTGGTTGACCATTTCCGAACTGTGCATTGCCTCTCTTCGCACGGCTACGGCTGATAAAAAGCAGTATCCAATATCCATAGAATAAAAGTGTTATATCTTGCCAAGCTCCACAGAGCGTACTATGCGTTCCAACAGTTCGTCGTCCTTGTTGCGTTTTGGGTCATAGCGTTCCTTCATATTAAAACCAAACATACGTGCGAAAGTATTGTAGAAAGAGGCGCGGAATTTGCCTCTCAAATCAGCGACCAATGTATATGAGGAATTGCCCGTTTCGCGGTCGACAAGTTTCAGAAGCACTTTGCCTTGTGAGAACGTAAGTTTTTCGAGATCTTCATAGAAGTCGTCCAAAACTTCCTGCTCCACTTGTTTGATGTATTCTTTTTGTTTCTTGGCGCTCATACTTGCCATCTCTCTCTCAAGCTCTTGCAAGCGTTTTCGAGCCTCTTTGGCGTAAGGGAGGACTTTTTTTACATTGCGTATCAGTTTTTGATTTTTGCGTATCTCTTTGTCAGAAAGCAGCGCCCATTTGCGTGCAATGACAACTGGTTTGAGGTGCACCAACGGAATTGTGTCGCCATCAACAATCGAAGCGAGGCTCAGGATCTTATTGTTGCCTCCGTCATACTGTGCATTGGCAGTCCTCATACCAAGAACAGCTGTGAACAGCAACACAAGGAGCAAATGTTTTTTCAGCCTGTACATCTCAAATATTTTTGATAATAACTCAAAAAAATTTTTTTTCGTATCTTTGCAAAAGCAAACATTTGTTAAAATATTGTTAACCTATTGTTGAATAATTAAATAACAAAGGAGAGGCAGTTGTTACGGACTTTGCTTCCCATTATACTTGGTGATTACTATGCCTAAAGCTATACAAGACAATAATTGTCTATACAATATCCTCAGCCCTTTAGTGCAGTTTGGTACACGATGCCATTACCAGCGTTTTGATGTCCACGGACTTGAAAACCTTCCTTCTGACGGGGCGTATATTATAGCTCCGTGTCATCAACAGGCTTTGATGGAGCCTTTGGCGGTGCTTAATTTTGCACCAAAGCCACCAGTATTCTTGGCTCGTGCCGACATCTTCGAGAACCCAACAATCCGTGCTATTCTCACGTTCCTAAAGATTCTGCCGGTATATCGCATTCGCGATGGACAGAGCAATTTGACCAAAAACAATGACATATTTGACCTGTCCCGTGATGTGCTACTTGATGGTTTCCCCTTGTGCCTTATGGCAGAGGGGCGCCATAACGACCGTCATCACCTGTTACCTATGGGCAAGGGTATGTTTCGCATTGCCGGGGAAACGCAGCTTAAACTTGGCAATCATCCGCTTTACATAGTGCCTACGGGTATAGACTTTGACGAATACGAACGCCCATACAGCAATCTTGTTGTCAATATAGGAAAACCTATTCCGGTACAACCGTTTATGAAGGACTTTCGCGAAAACGAACCCATTGCCCTCAATGCGATGCGCGAGGCATTGGCAAAGGAGCTTAGTCCTTTGATGCACGACATACGTCACGAAGAGAATTATGAGGAAATCTTCACGCTGTGCAATGTGTTGAACCGCGTGGTTCGCAAGCGCAACGGTATGAGAAATACGGCCTGGAACCGTTTTCTCGTCCGTCAGAGTATATCGCAAGAACTTGACAGACGTGCCTCGGAGAGTGCAGACACAAAGTCTTCCGCATTCGAGTCGCTGATGGCAGATACGTGTGATTATCAGCAACAATGTCGCAAACTACATATTCGTGAACGGGCAGTGCCAGACCACTGGAGTCTTGCAACAACGATTATTGCCCTTTTGCCGTTGGTGGCTATCGTTGCTGGCACCGTTTTGGTGCCACAATTCCGTTGGCTTTTCTTTTTCTGGCTGATCTGTTATCCGTTGCCATTCATTCCTACCCATCTTATTACTCGCAAGCTTATAAAGGACAGTCAGTTTCGTAGTTCTGTGAATTTCGGAATAAGATTCCTGCTATCAATAGTTTATGCTATTGTAATCGGTGTTGTTATGGCTTGTTGCGGTGGTATGTGGATGGATAAGTTAGCGCACCTCGGTGCCTGGTGGGGGCTTATAGCTGTTGCTTTGTTGCACATCGAGGCTATCATTGCCGGACCTATTGTCAACGCTCTTAAAGCCATTGGCCGTAATATACGCTACTGGTGGCTTAAACTTGTGAAAAACGGTAAAATGAAATCGCTTGCCGACAGTTATCAAAAGCTTGTCGACTCATTCTAAGAAGATTGGTTCTTCTTTGCTCTCTTTGCCAGACGTGCAGTCAAACTCCGTTTCGGGGAACAAGTCCAACAGTTTCTCCAGTCCGTTGTATACTTCGTCCCAACGGCCCCAGCAGTGCATAGGGTAGAAGTGTCCAGTGTGCACTTGTTGCAGCCACTGGCAGACACCGCGCAACATTTCTCCGTTTAGACGTGGATCGACGGGAAACATAACATAATCAACCGATTTGGTTATGGCTCGCACCTCGCGCAGATTAGACATAAACATACCCTCCATCTCGTCAAGCGTGCAGCGAATATGTTCCTCTTCGTTTTCAGGGAAATACCAGTTGTTGTTGTCTCCAGCGTGGTATATTGTTGTGCCGTCGGACAGTGTAACAAGCGAGGCTATGCCGACATCGGTAGATCGCAGTGCGTTGAGACGAATCAATTCGTCCTCGTATATGTCGGTGGGTCGTAGCACTACGGTGGCCTCAGGTGGCTTGATGTGCCGCCGCTTTGATGTGTCGTAGGACACCAACAGTTTTGCATCGGAGAAATCAAGTATCTCGGGGTTGAAATGATCCTCGTGGAAATGCGATACTATGAAATACAGCTGTTTGTCACCGCGGTTGTCTATCAGTGTGTGCAGACGGTTGTCCTCACAATCTTTCCAGTAGTCGTAGACCAGCAGAGCTGTGTCGGTTTCGACAGCAAAACAGCTGTGGTAAATATAATGAATGTCAATCACGTCTTATCAGTCCTCCTTTTTTCCGCCAATGGCCTCTGAAACATTGATGACATAGTCGCCAAGTTTCTCGTAAAGGGCATACAGGGCACTGTATGCGTTGCCTATGGCATAGTCGTATATGCCAAGCTTCAGCGCGTCAAGGTGCTGCGCACGCAGCAGGTTGCGATAGGCATTGATGTCGTGTTCGGCGGCATAGGCAGCGTCAAGGTCGATGTTGTCATAGTCTTTGAGGTTGGCATCCATCACATCAAGGGCTTTCTGCACCAGCTCGCTCATATGTGCAAGGTTGGCGTTGAGGCTTGAATCGAAATGGACGGCATCCTCACGTTTGCTTTTGCGTGTCATAGCTATTTGGAAAATGGCGTCGCCAATGCTTTCCAGGTTGTCAATAATGCGCAGCATAGTGCTGATACGTTCTGATGCGTGCTGGCTCACGTCGCCGCTGCCGACTCGGGTCAGGAACTTTGTGATTTCCTGTTCCATACGGTCGGTGATGTCCTCGTATTTGGTTATACGCTCAATGAGAGAGTCAAACTCCTCGTCGTCCTTGGCGGTGCGAAGTCCCGGCAGGAAGGTGTACAT
>JAEEMK010000028.1 GCA_016283175.1 Bacteroidales bacterium | reverse complement strand
TATACTAGAAAACACTATCAAGACCACCGACAAGCCTGCACACCGCGGCTGATGTGCCTTTACGTGGCACACTGATGTAAAGGCACGTCACGGGAGGGGTAAAAGAGAAATGGAAGAACACGCAGACGGGTTCCTGTTTCATCACATTCGTTTTTGAAACAGGAACCCGTCCGCATTTTTCAGAAACCCGTCCTCACAAGCCCCGCTTCTGCTGGCGGCGGAGGGCCATAGCGTCGATGTCGGCGTGGTCGATGGCCTTCTGCAGGGTATCGAGTAACTGCTGCTTGCGCGAACCATCCTCCGTCCATTCCATCGGCAGATAGGATATGTTTGTTCCCTGAAATACAACTGTAGCACCCTAAAACGATCAGCCAACTTGCTATCCACTACGACACAAGCAGGTGTTTCCAACGATACTTCGACGTTTGTTCAACGATATTTCAACGATATATAATCGTTATACTATCGTTGAAGTATCGTCGATATATCGTTGAAGTATCGTTGAAATGGTATAGTTGTATAGAATAGTATTCGATGTTGATGTTGCTCCAGATGCTAATCTTCCGCTTTCCAGGAGCATTTGAATCGCTGTTCGTACTCTTCGATGAGCATCGGACGAAAATCAGGATGTGCGATACGAATAAGGTCTTCGGCGCGGTGTTGGAGAGTACGGCCTTTCAAACGTGCAATGCCATATTCGGTAACGATATAGTCCACGTCGTTTCGCGAGGTGCTGACAGCGGCACCTTGGGGAAGGAACGGTTTGATGCGCGAAATGGTTCCCTTGGCGGCGGTGCTACGCATTGCAATTATTGCTTTGCCTTCGCGTGCCAGTGAAGCACCGCGGATAAAGTCGACTTGGCCACCTACGCCACTGTACTGGCGTATGCCGATAGTCTCGCTCGCCACCTGCCCTTGAAGGTCAACCTCGAGGCACGAATTGATGGATATCATTCGGTCGTTTTTCGCAATAATCAGAGGACTGTTGACGTAATCCACAGGGTGGAATTCCACGTCGGGGTTGTTGTCGACAAAGTCGTACAACTCGCGTGAACCCATAATGAATGTGACAACGGCTTTGCCTCTGTGCAGTGTTTTGCGTCGTCCATTAATGACTCCGCGCTTCATCAGATCCATTACTCCATTGGAGAACATCTCGGAATGAATGCCGAGGTCGTTCTTGTCGGTGAGCGACTGGAGTACCGCGTCGGGAATGGCGCCGATGCCGAGTTGAAGTGTGGAGCCGTCGGTCACGAGCGAGGCGCAATGGCGGCCAATGGCCAGCTCGACATCGCCAGGCTCTGGCAAGTTGAGTTCCTGAAGGCGATAGGCGCAAGGAATGATATGGTTCACCTGTGAAACGTGAATCAGAGTGTCGCCGTTGGTGAAAGGCATCAACTCATTGGTCTCTATGATTACTGTCTTTGCGGCACGGATGGCAGCGTGGGCGTAGTCGCAGCTGACGCCAAGCGAACAGTAGCCTTCAGCGTTTGGCGGTGTAGTCTGAAACACGGCTACATCACAGGGAATATCGTTGCCAATCATCGATGGTACGTCTTTGAAATAAGCGGGGAAGAAATCGCCTTCGCGACGCTCTATTACTTCGCGGGAATTGGCCGACAAGAAATTGCTTACGTGGCGGAAATGGCCGTAGCATTGCGGTTTGTAGCACGGGTTGTCGCCGAGAGTGGTCATATGGAATATAAGCACATCGTTGTAGTCCTCGCAATGGTCGGCAAGGGTCTGCTGTATCAATCGTGGGGCAGCGGCGGCGTGACCCATCACCACACACTGGCCGTCGTGAATGTCCTTGATGGCCTCTTCAGGCTTCGATACCTTCCTTTTATAATCTTCTTTCCAGTTCATATTTGCAGTATTAATAATTTACATTTTTACGCATTCCCACACCTGTGCGTTCACGTCTTAAAATGCTGCAAAATGCTGGAAATAGACAATATAACAGTCCTTGGAGCGAATTGCTTTTGACGCGAAAGCATTGTCCAAAACAAACAGGCAGGTATCCTGGCTTTTCACCATCCATTCCGCGCCTTCTCAGACATTTTTGTCCAATGGCATTACGTCGGAAGATTGTCAATTGTGATTTACAGTTGCGCGACAGCTCACGATTTGCACGTGATTCCCTCTTGGCCGTCCTTTTTGATAGGACGGAACCTGATTGCTTGTTCTTTCAAAGTGCTGTTGCATTGATTTGTATACGATATCATCGTTCTGTCAATGCAGATGCAAAGATAAGACAACTTTATGGATTGGCAAATATTTTTGAGAGAAAAATGTATTGTGCAGAAAAAAGACGGCTCTTACTTTTTTAGTACTTTCAACACCTTTGCGTCATTGTCGCCCATCAGGATTCTTACCACATAGATTCCGTTTGGGAAATCTGCCAATGAAATCCTTGTGGATAAATCACTGTTGACGACTTTTATACCCATTTGCTGACCTAAAGTGTTGAAAATCTCAACTTGCCTTACGTTCTCGCCTTCGACAAAAAGCATATCGGTTGTGGGATTCGGATAAGCCGCAACAACACTTTCATTCTGTTTGTCGTCAATGCCATTTTTGAAGAAATGGACGTGGAATGTCAGTTGTTCTTCATTTTCCTGAATGTCTGTTATTTCAAAACTGACTTCAGGTGTGCCATCGGTGAGGTAAGGGTGTGGATTGGTGCCGGGACCGAACGAGGTGCGGCCTTCTGCCTGGCAAAAATGTGCGTTGTAGAGTTGCCCATTATGGATATCGTCGTTGGCACCTGGACGGAAAATCCAGTATTGGTGTGCAATGGTCTGGTTGTCAAAGAAAGCGTTGGCAAACATACCGTCGTAATTGAGTGGGACGGTGTCGTTCCATCGCGCCACAATAAGTCCGCATCCCGGAACACCTGCGTCGAAAGGATCAAGATATCTGCGGTACTCGAGAACAAACCATTGCGTAGAGTCAATGGCCGATTTTATGTAATAGCAGTTCCGCGACTGGCTTGAGCCGACACTGTTCAGGGTGTAGTCGCCGTCTTCAGTAATCTGTAATGGCTCGTCACAAACGTGTAGAATCTTGCTTTTTAGAATTGCCGCAGTGTGATTGGGGTACGTATTGTCTTCCATCATATCCCAACTTCCCGCAGGTCTTACATTTGTATAGTTTACATAATGATATAGGTCGGGCAGATTGAGCGAATGTCCCATCTCGTGACAGAAGACATTGGCTGTGAAATATGACGGTGCACCTTCAAACTCAAAGTTAAACGTGTTGGGGCGTATGCCGTTCACCTGCACGGGATGGTCAATTGAGTCGTGTGGAAAATACTCCATATGAGGCCATAGTATAGAAGCCCACGCGCCTGTGCCGCCCTTAACAACAAAACTTACATTGTCGATGAAACCGTCACCATTGCCATCAAGAACCACATCGTCATCAACGAGGTTGTTGGAATCTATATAGTTGAAGGCGCGCGCCAGCAACTCGGCCTCGCGCATACTGATGCCCCTAAGTGGATTCTCGCCAGTATAACCTATAGGATTCGATGGACCGTAAGGCTCGAAATATCCGCGCGGCATCACATCTTGATAAGAAATGATCTGGTTGTTCTGAATATTGTTGGGATAAACCGTATTGTAATGGATGTGGCCATACGTCAACGCGTCGTAGAAATTGGCGACACTGAAGAAACCAGGGGTCTTGCCGTTGAACATAGAGTCGATGGAAGGGAAACTATGGGTGATTTCCGCATCATCGGCAAAACGAATAAAAATCACAAGATTAGTGAGATTCCTGTCTACAATTTGAGCGTTCAATGTGGCGCTTGAAAGGCCTGCAATAATTGCAATAGCAATTGTTAGAATTGTCTTTTTCATAGTTTTTTTGTTAAAATAAATTTAGATTTAAAATGCAAAAGTACATATTATTTTTGAAATATCACTCATCTTCCAATTTTTTTTTACAGAGTATAGCATCGTATGGTGCATTTCCTGCTCGATTTCAAGTCCAGAGCATATAAAAATGAAACGTGTAACTGATAAAATCACTAAATTTTGGGATTTTGTGAAAGTCGTGAATTGCGTATTTTTGCAATCGGAATACAAAGCTATGTTTTATATATATAATGCTGATATTTAGTTCTTGATGATCCGTTGCTGGTGATATGTCAGGGCGAATAAAGCAGATGTTGAAGAAAAACGGAATGGAAATGTATAGTGCATTAATTATAGGAATACTGTTGCCTTTGCTTGGAACGATGTTAGGTGCTTCTTTCGTTTTTTTTATGAAGAAAGAAATCCCTGACAAACTGCAGAAGGCACTGCTGGGTTTTGCCAGTGGCGTGATGGTGGCAGCAAGTGTCTGGTCGTTGCTGATACCGAGTATAGATATGTCTGGTGAGAATGTAGTGCCTGCTGCAGTAGGTTTTATGGCAGGAATAGCTTTTTTGCTCTTGATTGACATAATGACGCCGCACTTGCATCTTGGCTCGCAGAAGGCCGAAGGACCCCGTTCACGACTGCCTCGCACGGCTATGTTGGCTCTTGCTGTAACCATCCACAATCTGCCAGAGGGTATGGCCGTGGGCGTGGTATTTGCTGGCGCGTCTCACGGACTTACACTCAGTGCAGCACTTGCTGTGAGCATAGGCATCGCAATACAGAACATCCCCGAAGGGGCTATCATATCTATGCCTATGCACGCCGAGGGCAATTCACGGTGGAAGTCTTTCTCCATTGGCACCTTGAGCGGAATCGTCGAACCCATCGGATCAATTGCTATACTGATGCTGGCTGACGTTCTGGGTCTGGCTCTCCCATATTTGCTGGCATTTGCTGCCGGAGCTATGATGTATGTTGTAGTCGAAGAACTAATACCCGAGACAGCTCAAGGACAACATACTAACCTGTCCACCATTGGCTTTGCTGTCGGATTTGTATTAATGATGGCTATGGACGTTCTGTTGGGTTAGTGGCAGAAGTGCCCGATTCTTTCCTACTGGATTAAAGGCAAAGTTGTCTTTTTATAGCGAGATTGTTGAATAAATTTTTATTCATAATCAAAAGTGTTTGTATTTCAAGTGGTTCTTGTTTGAATGAATTAATTATAATTTTTTTTTACAAAAGAATGTTGATAAATGAAAAAAAAGTAGTAATTTAGCAGTGCGAAAGGGAGTGTTCCCGATTGCGGAAAATGTAGAATAAACAATTAAAAATTAGTAATATGGAAGCAAAAAAATCTGCAAAGGCAGACCTTGAAAAAAAGAAAGGTTTACATCTTGAGATTGGTTTGGTGACAATTCTTGCCCTCGTGCTTGTGGCTTTCAACCTCAGAAGTACTGAAAAAAAGGACAGCGATTTCGCAGTTCAGATGGTAACTACTGAAATGGAGGAGGAAATCCTTAACACTCAGGAGGATGAACAGCAGGAACCAGAACCTGAACCAGAGCAGCCCGAGCCGGAAGTTACTACCGAGCTTGAAGTTGTTGATGACGACGCCGAACTTACCAATGAGCTTGGTATTGTCGATGCTGGCGACAACGCCAACAAACAGCAGGAGGATGTCGTAATCACCGAGGTCGGTGGTGAGGAAGAGGAGAAGGAAGAGGAAATCTTCGTGTTCGTTGAAGAATACCCCAGCTATCCTGGTGGTGAAGAGGCTCTTTACAAATACCTCTACGACAATCTACAGTATCCTGATGTGGCACGCGACAACAACATCACCGGCACCGTGGTTATCCGCTTTGTCGTAGAGAAGGACGGTAGCATAACCAAAGCTGCTGTGGCACGTGAAATTGGCGGTGGATGCGGTAAGGAGGCTCTGCGTGTTATCAACAATATGCCTAAATGGAAACCTGGCAAGCAGAGTGGCAAGGCTGTGCGTACTGAGTTTACACTCCCCGTGCAGTTCCAGCTCAATTAAGCCAACGTAATGCTACAAATTAAAGGCGGACACTCTGTTCGCCTTTTTTATTATTCATTATTAATATTGTAAGACATTGATTTCTGTCAATAATCTATCTGTCCAGTTTACGGGTACAAATCTCTTCGACGGTGTGACATTCAACATAAATGACCGTGACCGCATAGGTCTAGTCGGCAAGAATGGCGCCGGAAAGTCGACGTTGTTGAAGATACTTTGTGGACGTCAGGAGCCGGAAACAGGCACCATAGTTATCGCATCGGGTCAGACTGTGGGCTATCTGCCGCAGGAAATGGTGCCCGATTCGGTTGGCACTGTGCTTGAAGAGACTATGACGGCTTTTGACCAAATCGACGCGCTGGAAGCACAGCAGCAAAGGCTTACGCAGCAATTGACCGATCGAATCGACTATGACTCGAAGGAATATGAAAAACTCGTCTCGCAGTTGCACGATATCACGGAGCATATTGCGTTGCTCGGCGGTGCAAACCGCCAGGAACTTGCCGAAAAGATTCTGCTTGGACTAGGATTTAGGCACAGTGACTTCCAACGTCTGGTGGCGGAGTTCAGTGGCGGATGGCAGATGCGCGTTGAATTGGCCAAGCTATTGCTCAAGCATCCAGACTTCATTTTGCTCGACGAGCCGACAAACCATCTCGACATTGAATCGATACAGTGGCTTGAGAACTATCTTTCTACATACGACGGTGCTGTTGTACTTGTGTCGCACGACAGAACATTCCTTGACAATATTACCAAGCGTACTATTGAAATTACTGCAGGCCGTATATATGACTATAAGGTGCCTTATTCAGAGTATGTGGTTCAAATGCAGGAAAGACGGGCGTCGCAGATGGCATCGTTGACCAATCAGCAGCGTCAGGTGGCGCAGATTGAGGCTTTCATCGAACGTTTTAGATACAAGGCAACCAAGTCGAAGCAAGTACAATCGCGCATCAAGATGCTGGAAAGAATGGAGACAATCAATGTCGACGAGGTGTCGACGGAAAGCATCCATTTCCAGTTCCCGCCTGCACCACATAGTGGGAAAATAGTCCTTGAAGCCAGTCATCTTGGCAAGGCGTACGGTGACAATCAAGTTTTTGACGGAGTCGATTTTCTTGTCACTAAAGGAGCTAAACTGGCCTTCGTGGGACGCAACGGCGAGGGTAAATCGACACTTGCCAAGATAATTGTCGGCGATATAACCGACTATACAGGTTCGTTCAAGCTCGGTCATCAAGTGCAGATAGGCTACTATGCGCAGAACCAAGCTGCTATGCTGGATGGCGAGAAAACAGTCTTCCAGACTATTGACGATGCTGCTGTGGGTGACATACGTCCAAAAATACGTAATATTCTGGGCTCGTTTCTTTTCGACAACGATGATATTGACAAAAAAGTCAAGGTCCTGTCGGGTGGAGAAAAGGCTCGTCTGGCATTGGCCAAACTGTTGCTCACACCCTGTAATCTGTTGATTCTCGACGAACCTACCAACCATCTTGATATGGATTCCAAGGACATCCTCAAAAATGCGTTGCTTCAATATTCGGGTACCCTCATCGTGGTGTCGCACGATCGCGATTTCCTGCAGGGGCTCACGGATTCTCTTTTCGAGTTCCGCGATGGTGCTGTCCACGAGTTTAAGGGTGATATCTTCGAGTTCCTTGAATACCGCCGCCTTGAACACTTGAAGGACCTTGAAAAAACTAGAAATCAGACATCAGGCAAGGTCCAGCAGGAAGTGTCGCAGAACAAGCTAAACTATCAGCAGTCGAAAGAGCGTGAGCGTGAGCTGCGTAAGTTGCGCGGCAACGTGGAGCGGATAGAGCAGGAAATATCGCAGCTTGAGGAACAGATAGCAGAAAAGGAATCTATGCTGGCATCGGGCAGCGCGGAAACCACCAATAATCCCGACTTTTATGCTGAATATCAGCGGTTGAAGGATAGTCTCGAGGAGCGTATGTCGGCTTGGGAGGAGGCGACAATAGCGCTTGAAGAGTATGGCTCGTAAAAAATAGCAGGCATTATGGCTAGTCACAACAATAGGGGTAAAGAAGGCGAAACAATTGCGCGACGCTATTTGGAGCAAAACGACTATCTGATACTTGAAACAAATTGGCGTTTTGGTCATCTCGAGGCTGATATTATCGCATACAAGGATGACAGAATTGTTTTTGTTGAGGTTAAGACGCGCTCGACTGATTTTTTCGGTGCTCCGGAAGAATTTGTAGACCTTAAGAAGCAGAAGGCATACATACGCCTGGCAAATGCATACATTCTTAAGCACGACCGTAATGAAGAGGCACGTTTTGACATTATTGCTATAGTCCTGAAAGAAGACGGACCTGTCATCAACCACATTGAAAATGCATACACTACGATAGGGTGATTATTCTACTACTAAATTGTCAGCAATTGCTACCGGCTGCGAAGCCAGTGGTGAAGGCAAGCTGCAGGTTGTAGCCACCTGTGTCGGCATCGAGGTCAAGCACTTCGCCAACGATATATAGACCTCTGACCAATCGCGACTCCATAGTTTTAGGGTTCACTTCTTTAAGATTGACTCCGCCTTGCGTGACGATAGCCTCCTCAAAGCTGCCAGTGCCTGTTAGGGGGAAGGTGAAGTCCTTAAGGAATTTGAGCAGTCGTTTGCGTTCGTCGCCGTTTATTTGGTTCAGCCGTTTATAGTATTCGATGTGCATATGTTGCAGTGCCATAGGTATCAATTCGGCGGGCAGCCAAAGCCTCAACGCGTCGTGGAAGAGGCGTGTGCCGTTGTTGTTAAGGTCGTTGATGAGCCTTTTGTCAAGTGTGGCTGTCTCTACAGCGGGTTTTAGGTCAAGATGTGCAATGACAGTCTCTCCTCTGTGCAGCGGACCTGTAGCAATGCGGCTGGCCGACAGTACTATTGGGCCAGCAATGCCAGTCTGCGTGAATGTCATTTCACCAAAATGTTCGCTCATTTTGCGTCCATTGCCATCTGTCAGTGTTAGGCGTACATTCTTTAGATCGAATGCCACCAGCTCCTGCGGTATGTCCAGTTCACAGTCGAGATGCACTAGTGCGGGGTATCGCGGGGTGACGAAGTGTCCGCATTGTTCTGCCATACGGTAGCCGTCACCGGTCGAGCCAGTCAGAGGATAGCTCATACCGCCGGTGGCCAGCACTATGCTGTTGGCGCGCAGCGAAGTGCCGTCAGCGCAACGCACTCCCTTGGCTGTGCCGTCTTCAATAATCAACGAGGCCACACGCGTGTTTTTGCGTATCTCCACATTGGGCATAGCTTCAAGAGCTGTGACGATGCCGAGAAAAATGTCTAGCGATTTGCCGCTCTTGGGATAGACACGGTCGCCGCGTTCCACAACCAGAGGTACACCCAGCGTTTCGAATAGTTCCATCAATTCCTTGTTAAAGAACGATGCAAACGAGTTTCGCATAAAACGCGAGTCAGAACCGACGTGGGTAAGGAAATCCTTTATTGGTGCAGTGTTTGTAAGGTTGCAGCGTCCCTTGCCGGTGATGCGCAGCTTGCGGCCTGGTTGGTCCATTTTCTCAAGCAACACCACTTCTTTGCCGCGATGTGCGGCAGCATAGGCGGCCATCATCCCTGCGGCGCCGGCTCCTATAATGATAGTGTCGGTCATATCAACTCGTAACTTCTAACGTGCTGTTTTATCGTGCGATGTCTCCAATATCCTCTGGGTGGATGCAGAGTACGGGTATTTGCGATTTGTGGACGATCTGTTGTGCGTTGGTGCCAAGGAAAAGGCGTGCCAGCAGACGGTCTTGTTCAGTGTTGATGACTACCAGGTCGGCATTGATGCTTGTTGCGTAGTCAAGTACCGTTTTCGAATAGTTCTCGTAACGGCGTCCGCATTTGGAGCAGGGAATACCCTCTTTGATAAAGAAGTCTTCCACTTGCTTCAGGTAGGTGCGCAATGTCAAGGCATCCTGTGCTGTTTCAATCAGACCGAGAATGTATACGTGTGAACCGAAAATGCGTGCCATCTGTGCGGCGGGAGCCACTTTTTGGCGCGAATTGGCATTGATGCGAATAGGCACAACAATGTTGTCCAGTTTTTTGTGGAAATTGAATCCTTCACGGATTGTAAGTGTGGGGCAGGGAGCTTCCTGCACAATACGCACGGCGGTGCTTCCCATCCAGTATTTTTCGAAGCCGGAAGCACCGTTGGTTCCAATAACAATCATTGGCGAGTCCTCTTTATGTGCTTCCTCGGCTATACAATTTGCTACCTTGCCGCTCAAAATGGCGTATTCAATCGCACCGTGTCGCAGGTTTGGTCTGTGCTCATCGCACAGCTGCTGCAGTTTCTCTTCAGCCAAGTGTTCGGTCATTTCCATCTGTTCGCCACTCAACAGTTTTTTCTCTTTCTTGACCCAGAGCAGTCGGATGCCGGTTTTAAGCTGATTTGCAATGTCAACTGCGATTTCAAGGGCTACATATGAGCCTTTAGAAAAGTCGGTACCAACGATTACTGATTTCATAATGCTATTCTATAATTTCGTACGTTTTATTCTTCCAACGTCGAAATATGTATATTATTGTGTGTTGTGCGAAAAAAAATCTTATAGATTCAACCATAAGGTGCAACACCGTTGTGGAAAATGATAATGAACGGTTTGCACCCAAAGCTATTCGACAAGCAGGAGGTAGGGTATCTTGTACAAAGACAGTGTCTTGAGTGTTATCGTGTTTCCAGTTTGTTGCAAATTGCTTTTTTTTTAGTAATTTTGCAAATTCATTCTCTTTGAAACAACTGTACAATGAACGATAATTTAGACCCTACCGGAAGGAGCCAGAGTGCCCGCGAGCGCGAGGTCGAGAAAGCCCTCAGGCCCAAGGCGTTCGACAACTTTGCCGGCCAGCAACAGGTGCTCGACAACCTGCGCATCTATGTCCAGGCTGCCAAAACTCGCGGCGAATCGCTCGACCACGTCTTGCTGCACGGCCCTCCGGGACTGGGCAAGACAACCCTTTCGCACATCATTGCCAATGAACTTGGCGTCAATATGAAGATGACTTCGGGTCCCGTCCTCGACAAGCCGGGCGATTTGGCTGGACTGCTCACGTCGCTTGGCCAGAACGATGTACTTTTCATCGACGAGATACACCGTCTGTCGCCTATTGTGGAGGAGTATCTCTATTCGGCGATGGAGGACTACCGCATCGACATAATGATTGAGTCGGGTCCAGCGGCGCGCAGTGTGCAGCTCAACCTTAAGCCTTTCACGCTTATCGGTGCCACGACGCGCAGCGGTATGCTCACGGCTCCGCTGCGAGCCCGTTTCGGCATCACCTGCCGTCTGCAATACTATGACACACCGACGCTGACCAAGATTGTCAACCGTTCGGCCGAGCTGCTAGGTGTCAAGATTACCAGCGAGTCGGCCATCGAGATTGCCCGCCGCAGCCGCGGCACCCCGCGTATCGCCAACCTGCTGCTGCGCCGTGTGCGCGACTTTGCGCAGGTCAAGGGCGACGGCACCATCACGCTCGACATTGCACGCTATGCGCTACAGGCCCTCAATGTGGACCGCAACGGCTTGGACGAGATGGACATCCGCATCCTATCGACCATCATAGAGAAGTTCAAGGGTGGACCAGTGGGATTGAACACCATAGCCACCGCTGTTGGCGAAGAGGCAGGCACCATCGAGGAGGTCTACGAGCCTTTCCTTATCCAGGAAGGCTACATAATGCGTACCCCCCGTGGCCGCGAAGTCACCCAACTGGCCTACCAGCATCTGGGCAAATTCAGGGCCGGAGGTCCGCAACAGGAAATGTTTTAACTAATATTGCAATGGAGAAACTTGACAAGGCAACAAATAGATGGTGGTTCGCAGTGGTTCTGGTGGTAATACAGTCCGTTCTGTTGCCATTTGCCAGCCGGAACTTCTCGTTCTCGGAAATAGGTGGAATAATATCTGCGACGTTATCCAATGCACCACAAACTCATTTGGGCTGTTGGAACATATTATTTCAAAGCCTTTCTCTGCTCATACTAATTATGTTGTGTGTGTGCAGAGGTAAGGTGAGAGTTTTTTTCAATGGTTATGTGGCAATATCTTATGTTGCTTTTGCATTCATCCAAAACGTGGCAGTGACAGAACGTTATGGGTTCAGTATGGTCACGGTTAATTTGGCGATGTTTTTGTTTGTCGCTTTTGTATGGATATATGAGACTTTGCGCCCGGAGAATGTATATGATTTTAGTAATTTCAAGTGGAAATATGCTTGGATGATAATTCTTGCGCTGTTTGCGTATTATTGCCCGTTCGATAGCAATGGCGCCTTGGATTTTAATCCAATACATTTCTTTGAAAGGAACACGGCAACAGCTTTTTGTCTGACGACCCCATTGTTCCTTACTATCTTGACGCTAAACCTGCCAAAGGTCAATAGAGTTACATATCGTATCACAGCTATAATTGGATTCATCATTGGTTGTTATAATATGATGCCGTTCCTCAATCCCAGTACGGTTTATGTAGGAATAGTGCATCTGCCTCTTCTTATTATATCGTTGTATTGCATTGTTTTGAGTTACAGCAACAAGGTCTGGAATAATTAACCCGTTGCGGCGGATTTGTAATCCGACGCAGTTTAATATAAGGATTTGCAATCCGCATAAATTTAGAATCAAAAAAAAAGAAATATGCTGACACTGATTAAGAATATCAAGGAACTGGTGGGCGTGGAGACCTCACCGAAACTGCGCAAGCAGGGCAAGGAGATGGCCCAACTGGAGACCATCAAGGACGCTTATCTGCTTATTGAGGACGGAATTATCAGTAAGTATGGTGC
>JAEEMK010000027.1 GCA_016283175.1 Bacteroidales bacterium | reverse complement strand
GATCTCTTCTCCAGAAGCATTGAAAAACTTATATTCCAACAGATTATAGCTTTCCATAGGTTTTACCGTCAAACGGATTTTATATTTGCGCTGCCATTGGCGACGGAGTGATTTGAAGCCCTTTGTCAAGTATGCCTGGATGTATGGGTGGGCATTGATCGTCAACCTGCGCTCACCCAGCGACGACGCAAGGTAGCGCAAATTCGACTCCATATCATCGACAACGGTGAGGCTTGACTTTATGGTGCCCGTACCTTCACAGAAAGGGCACTTCTCCTGCACGTCGACCTCAATGGCCGGACGGACACGGTGACGTGTGATTTGCATCAAGCCGAACTTACTGAGAGGCAGTATCGTATGCCGCGCTTTGTCCTTTTTCATTTCTGCCGTCATTACTTCATACAACTCACGACGGTGCTCCGCCTTCTGCATATCCACAAAGTCAACAATAACTATGCCGCCCATATCGCGCAATCTGAGTTGGCGGGCAATCTCCTTGGCCGACTCAATGTTTACCTGCAGCGCGGTATCCTCTTGGCCGGTACCAGCCTTGATATGGTTGCCGCTGTTGACATCGATTACGTGCATAGCTTCCGTATGTTCGATGTAAAGATAAATTCCCGAGCGAATGGTAACTATTTTGCCGAAAGCACGGCGAATATCCCTCTGTACACCAAACTGTTCGAAGATAGGAGTTTCAAGCTTGTACTGTTTTACAATATCAACCTTGTCAGGGGCAATGGTGCGCAGATAGTCTCGCAATTCCACACAGACATCCTCGTTGTCACAATAGATTGTATTGAAGTCGTCGTTTAGCACATCGCGCAGCAATGCCGACGCCACACCAAGTTCCGACTCAATGATTTGGGGACCTGTGACTTTTTTCAACTTGACAGTCATACGTTCCCATTTCTCCATCAACATCCGCAAATCAGCGTCCAACTCGGCGACCGACTTGCCCTCCGCAACAGTGCGGACAATAAGTCCAAAGTTTTCGGGCCTAATACTTTGAATCAACCGTCGCAGACGGTTGCGCTCCTCGCTTCCCTTGATTTTTTGCGAAATGGATATTTTGTCCGAGAAAGGCACCAAAACAAGGTAGCGGCCAGCAAACGAAACATCACCGGTAAGTTTGGGACCCTTTGTCGAAATAGGTTCCTTGTCGATTTGAGCAAGCAGGTATTGGCCGACTTTCAGCGAATTCGACAGATTGCCGTTCTTGCCGAACACCGGCTCAATCTTAAAATCTTTCAACGTCCTGACGTTGGCGTCGCCGTTCATTGCAAGACGAAGATATTTTTCGAACGAGTTATATGACGGGCCGAGATCAATGTAATGCAGGAAGCCGTCTTTCTCGTCGTTGAGGTCTATAAAAGCGGCATTCAGTCCCGGCATTATTTTGCGGACCTTGCCAAGCACGACATCACCGACGGCGAAACGACTGTTTTTCTTCTCTTTATGCAGCTCCACCAACAACTTATCCTCAAGCATTGCTATCTGCACTTCATCGGCGGAGGCTGAAATTATCAGTTCTTTTTCCATTCTAAATAAAAGCCTGTCTTAGTTTACATAGCAGGGATTAACAAAAAACAAATTACACAACAACCCCTTTCGGTGTCGTGTAATTTGTTTTCGGTTAGTTAGTAGTCGTAAGAAGAAGGCCGTTATAGGCTTATTTCTTCTTATGTCTGTTCTTGCGCAAACGTTTTTTGCGTTTGTGCGTAGACATTTTATGTCTTTTGTGTTTTTTACCGTTTGGCATAATTATTTATTTTAAAAGTTATTTCGTATTCTTTTTAACATCAGCCATAAAGCTCTTGGCGGGCTTGAAAGCCGGGATGTTGTGAGCCGGGATAATAACAGTGGTGTTCTTCGAAATGTTACGGCCAGTTTTCTCAGCTCTCTTGCGAACGATGAAGCTGCCAAATCCACGAAGATAAACATTTTCGCCTTCGGTAAGGGAACCCTTAACGACCGTCATAAACTCCTCTACGATGGTCATAATAGCGATTTTCTCGATGCCCGTTTTCTGGGCAATTTCATTAACTACTTCTGCCTTAGTCATATCTGTAATATTTTTATCTAATTATTTCAAAAATACAGGCTGCAAAATTACTAAAAAAAATTAATATACAATGACTTTTTAAAAAAAATATGAAAATTCAGACAGAACCATTCAGCTATCAGTGTTATTATCAAACACTTACACTAACGACAAATTATCACAATGCAAACAAACCATCTGCCAACGGTAAATAGATTAGTATTTTTCGTTGACCGATTCTTCTGATTTCGGTTTTAAAAACACCAGCCAAAACAAAAACACTGCTAGTGCCAAACCCACAATGGCCAGATACCACGGCGCGTTGATGGAATCTGCCATTTCAATGTCTACAACTCCTTTGTAGGCCAGATAGTAAACAACAACCACAATGGCATTGTTGGCAAAATGGGCAATAGCATTGACCCACAGCGAGCCGCCATAGTGAAAAAGATAACCCAGAGCAATGCCAAGGGCGAATCGCGGTAGAAATGCAAACAGCTCGAAGTGGAAAAGCGAGAAGACAGCCGCAGTTAGGATAATTGCCAGATGATGGCGGCCGTTGAAACAGCGCACCATTGTCTGCTGCATAGCGCCACGGAATAGCAATTCCTCGCACACCGCAGGCAAAAAAGCCAAGACAAAAATATTGGCAATCAATTTACCGACTCCATCGCAAAGCAAGAAACCCTTCATTGTTTCCTGCGATGTTTCGCCCATCTGTCGCATTTTGTCTTCAAACCAGCCCAAAGCCTGCGGCATATGCATAGCATCATTGACTCGCGTCAGCCAATCCGACAACGGAATCAGACAAAGCAATATCAAAAAAGAAGCAAGCATCTTCACAGCCAGTCGTTCAGCACCTTCAATCCGCAGATACTTCAGAGGATTGCCGTAAAACATCCAGGCAAACACCACCGCTGTTCCGCCAAAAACAGAGACTTGCGTCACACCCTGCGCCAACAGGGCGTCAACATTCAAACCGAACAAGGCCGGAACAGCAAAAAAACCGACACTGACAATAAACAAGAGGACGAGTATCAGCATCAATGCCAATAACTGTCCTCCTGGTTTAGTGTCTTCAAAAAACTGTTTCATAACTAGCTGGTGACCCCGGCGGGATTCTAACCCACGACTTTCGGAACCGGAATCCGACGTTCTATACAGCTGAACTACGGGGCCAATCACAAACAATTGCGTAGCATTAACGCAGTGTTTATGGTTTTATTTTACAACGGCACATTTTTTTTCAAGCAGTAAAACCGTTCTTAATAACCTGCCAACAATGCGTATTAGGCATCTGCGAAGACTCTGCCATCGGGCAAAGTAACCTGCAACTTGGTGTATTCACTATGGAAATCATTCTTCAACCTTTCCATATAGCGCTTTGCCTCCCACCTGCACATTGGCAGATCGTGAAGCAGGCAATTGCCACAGGTTTCAGGCGTTGTAGCAGGAACATCAGTCTGTTCCAATATCCATTCAAGACATTCTATTGTGAGCGAACGCATATCTTCTACAGTATATTCCCCAGTCATAATGATGTACATACCCGTTAGACAGCCCATCGGTCCAACATATACAACATCGTCTTTGGCCGACGAATTGCGGAACCAAGTTGCCATCAAATGTTCCATACTGTGAATAGCAGCCGGTGCTACGGCCGGTTCCTTGTTAGGCTCAGTTATTCTAAGGTCAAATGTTGTGAATCCTTTATCTTCACGCGATACGTAAATGCCCGGTTTAAGGTGCGTATGGTCTATCGTAAAACTTTGTATAACTTCCATTAAATAATTGTTTAAAGGGTTTCAAGATAGCTTTTTACAAAATGGAAAGAGCGGTCACACATCGATGCGAGGAAATCTTCCCATTGCTGATGGTGGTTGTCAGTGCGGCCTGGAGTGTCGCTGATGACTCGCAGACTGAGGAATGGAATGCCCAACAGGTGGCAAGTCTGGGCTATGGCAGCACTTTCCATATCGCAAGCCATCCCGTCAGGGAAATTCTGCTTTATGACATTTTGCCGTTCGCGATCGGTAATGAATTGGTCACCAGTACATATAAGACCGTTCATCAGCCGTTCATCCGCCGACGTCGGCACCGTCGATGCGTGAGACAGGAGTTGCTTGTCGGCATCGTAGCGGGCCGGCAACCCTTGTACCTGGCCAAGAGTACAGTTCAAGCTTGAACCGCAATCCACGTCGTGATATACACACTGTGAGGCTGCCAGAACATCCATAACCTGCATTTTTGAGTCAATGCCACCTGCCAAACCGGTGCTGATGATGACATCAGGATGATGTTCTTGAACAAGTCGCATAGTTCCAATAGCAGCGTTGACCTTGCCTATGCCACACTTCCAAAGCACAATCTCGTTGTTTCCCAAACGACCATTAGCACCACCCAAAGCATCGAGCATTTTGTTATACTCGATATCCATTGCGACTATCAATCCTACCTTCATACTTATACTATAATTATTATTTCTTTTTGGGCATTGGGTCGGAAGTGACATCCACGCCCAGTTTCTTGAATATCTTCATATCCACCTCACCAAGCATTGTGGTGGCGTGAACCTGGCATCCTTTTAGCAGCGGCAACGTTTCCAAAGCCTGCTGACAGTTCTCGTCGGTAAGCACCAGCATCGACAGTGCCAGAAGTACCTCGTCGGTATGCAGACGCGGATTATTACCGTGCAAGAGTTTGGTTTTCGTATATTGGATGGGTTCTATGTACTTTTGAGATATAAGCTTGATAGCGTGGTCGATGCCAGCCAAATGCTTGATTGCATTTATAAGCATAGCGGCACAGGCGCCGAGCAGCTGGCTCGAATGTCCAGTGATAATGGTGCCGTCTTCCAACTCTATTGCAGCAGCAGGAGTGCCCTCCAAAGCAGCCCTCTCGTGTGCTGCAACAGTGACGCGACGGAAGTCGGTCGTAATCTTCATCTGCTTCATAAGCAGTGCGTTCTTGTCCACCTCGCTTTCAGGTATCCTGCCTTGGACATACTTGCAAAGCGCTGCATAGTAGCGACGTATTATTTCGTCTTTCGATGCATTGCAGCACACCTCGTCATCGCATATACAGAAACCAGCCATATTGACACCCATATCGGTCGGCGACTTGTATGGGTTCTCGCCATAAATGCCTTCGAATATGGCATTGAGTACCGGGAAAATCTCTATGTCGCGATTGTAGTTGACTGTCGTAACGCCATAAGCATCAAGATGGAATGGATCTATCATATTGACGTCGTTTAGGTCGGCAGTGGCAGCTTCGTAAGCCACATTGACCGGATGCTTCAATGGAATGTTCCAAATCGGGAAAGTCTCAAACTTCGCATATCCAGCCTTGACACCGTTCTTGTTTTCTTGATACAACTGGCTAAGGCATACAGCCATTTTGCCGCTACCGGGTCCTGGAGCAGTGACCACCACAAGCGGACGCGAAGTGTGTATAAACTCATTGTGACCAAAGCCATCGGCCGAACAAATCAGGTCGACATTCGTAGGATAACCTTCGATAAGATAATGATAATAGACGCTGATTCCCAGGCGTTCCAGACGCTCGCGGAAAGCCTGTGCGCTTGGTTGACCGCTATACTGAGTAATACAAACTGCACTTACCAGCAGGCCGCGGTTCTGGAACTCGTCGCGAAGGCGTAATACATCGTCATCGTAGGTAATACCAAGATCGGCACGAACCTTGTTTTTCTCAATGTCGCGGGCACTGATGGCGATGACAATCTCGGCATCGTCGCGAAGCTGCATAAGCATTTTCAGCTTGCTGTCGGGTTCAAAACCAGGCAGAACGCGACTGGCGTGATAGTCGTCGAACAATTTGCCACCAAATTCAAGATAAAGTTTGTTGCCGAACTTCGAGATACGCTCCTTGATGTGTTCGGATTGGATTTTTAGATACTTTTCGTTATCGAAACCGTGTTTCATAAACATTAAATATTAACCCTCGCCGACACCTCCAAAGGTTGTCAGCAAGGAGATAGTTATAATTAAATGAACTACGGGATACAAAAATACATATATTTTTTGAAACAGCAGAAAAACAAAACAGCCACAAATAAACAAAAGACATATAGTCAACTACAAAACAAGGCATTACAGTGTTAAAAAATATCATTTTATAAACATTATCCGAACATTTTTCAGGTTCAGTACCAGAGAATACAAAGACTCTAAAACCGACTTTTGGGTTAAAAAAAGCATCCTCAAAGACAAAAAAAAACACTCTTTCCGAAACAAAAAAGCGCCACTAGCGTTATATAAATTATGAAGAAAATATTTTGGATAGTACTAATAACGCTTTTCTCGCTTGCAGCGGCAAGCCTACTGGTAGTGCAGTACACGCAAATGCGACGCACCGTCGAGGTCAGCGACAACCTGTTCAATATCAGCGTCAATAACGCTATGGACGATATGATTGAACAATTGAACCGATTGAAAGTGGAGGACTATATCGGTCAAAACGACCGCTACAGACTACTAAAATTCAAGCGGATAGAAGAACTCAACGACCGCATTCTGGATGTTGTCAAGCAGAACTACACTGTTTTTTACGACACTGCTCTTGTCAACGTGGGCACCACTATGGTAGACAGCGTTCTGCTGCTGCCAGGAGCAACGGTTTCGGCCGCCGACAGCGATGCCATAGCACAATACAACACCCTGTTGGCAACCCGCGACCGCCTACTGAACGGTCCGGAGTTTTACAATCAGTTTGTGACCGACATCAGCGAGTATGTTGTCGACAACATATTGACGTCAAACTCTTTCAACTACATACTTCTCGACAGTCTCATTGTCAACAAATTAATGATGAACGGTGTCGACATAGCCCCCTACATCGGAGTGTACGACAACACCAATGCTCAATTCCTCTATTGCAACAAGGAAGGTATGGAACAAAAACTGAGCCAGTCACCATACAAATACCGTTTTCACCCTGACGGAATGATGTCGCCCAACGAGTATTTCATACTGCTGCAGTTCCCACTGTCGTCGCTTCTGCTGAAGGAGAACTCGACCATTTACTTCGTTATCAGCATCATACTCGTCGTCTTGATTCTTCTCCTTTTCCTGCTTTCTATGCGTGCCTTTTTCCGCAAGGAGAAACTTGACGAGATGAAGAACGACTTCATCAACAATATGACCCACGAAATCAAGACGCCGATTGCCACCATCGGCTTGGCGTGCGAGATGTTGCAAGACCCCAGCATAGGCAGCGACCCCGAAAGCAATAAGAACTACATCAGCATCATAGGGGACGAAAACAGACGTATGAGGATGTTAGTGGAGACAATGCTGCAAAGTTCAAAGATGTCGAGCAAAAACTTCCAACTGACACTGAAAGAGATCGACCTGAACACTATTGTAGAGACCGTTACGGCAAACTTCAATCCGCAGATTGCAAGCCGTGGCGGCAAACTGGCCTGCACTTTGGAGGCGAGCCCGTCAACGATTGTCGCCGACGAATTGCATATCACAAATATGGTTTACAACCTGATAGACAACGCGATAAAATACTCACCCGAAAAACTGGACATTGAAGTGGCGACACGCATAGAAGGCGCTGGCATCGTACTTGCCGTAAAAGACCACGGTCTAGGCATCAGCAAAGAGGACCAGAAGCACATTTTCGAGCGTTTCTACCGCGTTTCGACAGGCAACGTCCACGACGTCAAAGGATTCGGTATAGGTCTAAGTTATGTACAACAAGTCGTCGCACTGCACAAGGGCACCATCGCTGTCGAAAGCGCCATCGGCGAAGGCACCACTTTCACAGTGACATTGCCAAAAGAGTAATGATCATTTTGCCAATATTGATGTACATAATAAAAATAATTAAAATAACAATACACTATGAATGACAACAACAATAGAAATTCTGACCGTTTTATTAAAGTCCTACTGATTATATTGTGTTTTGCTTTTATTATGGTTTTATTCTGGAACAAACTACCAAACAAAACAAATGAAAAAACCGTCAATTCTGAAGAGGAAATATATAACATTCATAGTGAGATCGAGGAATTAAGACAAGATGTCAACCTATTAAGGCAAGAAGTCCAGTTTCTTAAATCAACTAATCGGACAAAAATACCAAAGGAACAAACAACGACCAACAATCAAGTAACAACTAATGACCAAACGACCACAAAGGTAACACCTTCCGAACCCGTTACTCAACAGCAAACTGAAAAAGTCAACTCTGACGATGTTACATTGGCTAAATATTCTCACGATTGGGTGCAGTCAGAGGCGACAGTCGCGTTCAAGAATAATACCGACAGAACAATTACTCATTTGTCTGGGCGTATCATTTACTATGATATGAGTGGGAATATGCTCGATTATTTAGATTTTTCCAAGCCGATTGAAATAGAGTCCGGAATGGTAAAAAGTATATCCTTAAAGGGATATGGATATCGCGAGAATTATGCATACTATAAAAGTTCTACCGTTCCCGGAGAATCTAACCGCAAATACAAAGTTAGCTTTATACTAAAATCCTATAAAACTAGATAATACTCTATGTGATGATTGGAATTGGAATTACAATCGCACTTATATCTTTTTTCTTTGTACTCTTTACGAAGGGAAAAACTATATTCATAAGTAGAGGTAAATCTGGTGAAATACGAATTTCCAACATACTTTCGCAACTTCCAGACAATTATCACATCTTCAACGATGTCTACATCAATAACAATGGTCATTCCTCACAAATAGACCACCTCATCATCTCGCAATATGGCGTTTTCATAATTGAAACAAAAAACTATTCTGGCGATGTATATGGCAGTGAAAACGCAAAACATTGGACCCAGTACTTACAAGGCGAAGGGTATAAATTCCTCAACCCAATTAAACAAAATCAATCACACATTTTTGCGATAAAAAACGCTCTTCACATTTCACCTTCGAACATATTCCCAATTGTGGTATTTCTTAATAGAGTTGAGCTTCATTGCAGTACTTCTAGTGTAGTTCTTTATTCTGGACAATTATACAATTATATATCGAGTCATAAAGAAGTACTATTCCCAAAAGACAGCGTTGAGCGACTTACACAAAGACTAAACACCATTATGGTACAAGATCCTGAACGGGAACAGAATCACGTAAGAAGCATAAGACAGAATGCAATAAATAGAGAATTGCAGATTGCCAATCTAATTTGCCCCCGATGCCAAGGTCACTTAGTAGAACGACAAGGAAAATACGGCAACTTCCTTGGATGTAGTAACTATCCAAACTGCAAATTCACGAAAAAGCTTTAAATTATTTCAGTTCGATGTACGGTTCGTAGCAGTGGGCGCCGCAGAGGTAGGCACCTGGATGGGATGAGAGGACCTGCTTGCGGGTCTTGACGGCCAGAGTGGGGTCGTTGTCATAGCGGGCACAGAACTCTGGATATTTCAGTTGCAAGTCCTGTGCGTGGATCAAGTCGCCCACGAACAGACAAAGGCCAGCCTCGTATACAGTGTGGCCTGGTGTATGGCCGGGGGCAAGATGAGTCTTGATGCGGCCATCAATAATAGCATCGCCGTCCTGGAACAGGTTTATTTGGTTAGCATAGCAGGAAAGCACCTGCTTCCACAAGCTGTTTTGCTTGGCCATAGGGCCGTCGTCGCTCCAAGCGTTAAACTCTTCGACCGACAGATAAATCTGGGCGTTAGGGAATACGGGCTGCCCATCTTTCAGCAGACCGCCTATATGGTCGCCGTGCAGGTGTGTAAGACAAACAGCATCGATTTCTTCTGGGGTCACATCAAGTTCTTTCAACTGTCGAAGCAGAGCACCGCCGTTATCTTCGCCAAGACCTGCATCGACAAGGACATCATAGTCCGGCGTATCATAGTAATAGCCCGACATCCTGAGCAGGAAAACGTTTATAGCCGACGGACTTGAGCCGTCAGGCATCAGAGCAGCAAGCAAGCTATCGTTATATGAGCCCTTGAAAAGGTCGATATCCATCTGGTTGACACGGTCGGGAATGGCGATAACCTCAATATCGTCCATTTCGCTTAAAACAGCACAAGGAGCCAGTTCCACGGTATCAGCTACAGCTGTTTTCGACTGCTGCTGTTGGCCTTTGCACCCTACAAAAAGCGCGACAATGACTAAAAGATAGAATACTTTCTTCATAATTCTTTATATTTTATACTATTGCCCAGAAGAGAAGTCCTCCGGAGATAATTATACCACTAACAAAAAGGTCGATAAGGCAGAAGCCCATAATATCCTTGGCACTGAGGCGGGCGATGGCCAGCGCCGGCAGCGCCCAGAAAGGCTGAATCATATTGGTCCACGCATCGCCCCAAGCTATGGCCATACCCGTCAAGCCCGGGTCAACACCCAGTTCGGCACCAGCGGTGAACATAATCGGAGCCTGAATAGCCCAGTGGCCGCCGCCCGACGGCACAAACATATTGAGCAACGCTGCGCAAAGGAAGGTAAGCAGCGGATAG
>JAEEMK010000026.1 GCA_016283175.1 Bacteroidales bacterium | reverse complement strand
CTCACCGAAACTGCGCAAGCAGGGCAAGGAGATGGCCCAACTGGAGACCATCAAGGACGCTTATCTGCTTATTGAGGACGGAATTATCAGTAAGTATGGTGCAATGAGTGAGTTCGACACACCCCAGCCTTCGGCCACCCCTCTCCAAGAGGGGATGGTGGAGAATGCAGATGTCGTAGTCGATGCCACAGGCAAGATTGTTTGCCCGTCGTTCTGCGACTCGCATACGCACCTGGTCTATGCCAACTCGCGCGAGCACGAGTTTGTCGACAAAATCCGCGGCCTCAGCTATGAGGAAATCGCCAAGCGCGGCGGCGGCATCCTCAATTCGGCCAAAGCAACGGCTGCGGCTTCGGAGGACGAGCTGTACGATATGGCCCAGCAGCGCCTTGAAGAGGCAATGCGACTGGGTACGGGTGCCATCGAGATAAAGAGCGGCTACGGCTTGACTACCGAGAGTGAGCTGAAGCTGCTGCGCGTGATTCGCCGCTTGAAGGAGAATTCGCCTATGACCATCAAGTCGAACTTCCTCGGAGCCCACGGCATACCGATGGAGTATCGCGGGCATCAGGAGGACTATGTCGACCTGGTCATCAATGAGATGATTCCGCGTGTTGCGGCCGAGGGCCTGGCCGATTTCGTCGATGTGTTCTGCGACAAGGGCTTCTTCACCGTCGAGGATACCGCACGAATACTGGAGGCTGGCATCAAATATGGTATGCGGCCAAAGATCCACGCCAACGAGATGGCCATCTCGGGCGGTGTGCAGGTGGGCGTGAAATACGGTGCCATCTCGGTCGACCACCTTGAGCAGATGGGCGACGCCGAGATTGAGTGCCTGAAGGGCAGCGAGACGATGCCCACCATTCTGCCCGGCTGTGCCTTCTTCCTCAACCTGCCGCTGTCGCCGGCGCGCAAGATGATTGACGCCGGTCTGCCGGTGGCTATGGCTTCGGACTATAATCCCGGCACGTCGCCGTCGAACAATATGCAGCTCATCCTCTCGATGGCCTGCATTCGCTACCGCCTTACGCCCGAGGAGGCATTTAACGCCACCACTCTCAACACTGCCTACGCTATGGGCGTGAGCAACGAGGTGGGCAGCATTGCCGTCGGCAAGAAGGCCAACTTCTACATCACCAAGCCGATACCGAGCTTGGAGTATATGCCTTACTCTTTTGGCGAAAACAAGGTTGAAACGGTGTTTTTGAATGGTAAACAGATATGATTCAAGTACTATGATTCAAGTACAAAATATATTCAAGTCATACGGCTCACTGCAGGTGTTGAAGGATGTCAGTCTCGAGATTCGGCAGGGCGAGGTGGTAAGCATAGTCGGTGCTTCGGGTGCCGGCAAGACGACGCTTCTGCAGATTATGGGCACCCTCGACCGTCCGGACAGCGGCAAGGTGCTTATAGACGGCACTGATGTCACTACGCTTGGCGAACGCCAGCTGGCGCAGTTCCGCAACCGCAAGATTGGCTTTGTCTTCCAGTTCCACAACCTGCTGCCGGAGTTCACTGCGTTGGAGAATGTGTGTATGCCGGCTCTTATAGGTGGACGCACGATGGCGGAAGCTGAAATAGAGGCGAGCGAACTGCTTGAATTCTTGAACCTTTCAAACCGTGCATCGCACAAGCCTTCCGAACTTTCCGGTGGTGAACAGCAACGCGTGGCAGTGGCTCGAGCCCTTGTAAACCGTCCTGCCGTCATACTTGCCGACGAGCCGTCGGGCAACCTCGACTCTACGCACGCCACCGAGCTTCACGAACTCTTCTTCCGCCTGCGCGATCACTACCGCCAGACATTCGTCATCGTCACCCATAACCGTGAACTTGCCGAGATGTCCGACCGTCAGATAACCATCAAGGACGGCGGTATATGCCTTTAAATTCAACGATAATTTTATAATAAACTATGTTTGCCAATCCTAAATACAACCAACCTGGCGGCCAGCGCAGAAACAAGCCGCGAAAAGACGGTGAAAACCAATCGTTTCACGTGAAACATCCCAAAGGCGACAAACTGCAGCTGGTTTGCGGAATGCGCCCTGTTATGGAAGCTATCGATGCTGGTCAACAGATAGATAAAATATTAATGCAGAGTAATTTGGAGGGTCAACTGGCTCAAGAACTCAAGGCGCGCATTCGTCAACTGGGGTTGCCTATGCAGTATGTACCTGTCGAGAAATTGAACCGCACCACCGACTCTAACCACCAGGGCGTGATAGCTATCATTTCGCCTATAGCGTACCGCGATTTCGGCGAATTGCTGCAGGAACTTCTTGATGAGGGCAAAACACCGTTTCTGCTCTTGTTGGATCACATCACCGATGTGCGCAATCTTGGTGCCATAGTGCGCACCGCCGAGTGTGCTGGTGTCGATGCCGTTGTGGTGCCCGACCGCGGTAGCGCGCAAATCAGCGAAGATGCCATCAAGACATCGTCGGGAGCTCTGTTGCGGTTGCCCATCTGCCGCGAGGCTAATTTCAAGACCACCCTCAACCTGGCGCGTCAGCAGGGACTGCAGGTTGTCGCTGCTACCGAAAAGGGGGCCGACGACTATCTTTTGGCCGATTTTACGCGTCCAACGTTGCTGATAATGGGTTCGGAGGATACAGGCATAGCCCCCGAGTTGCTCAAGATGGCTGATGTCCGCGCAAGGCTGCCGATATGTGGCGAGGTTCAGTCGCTCAATGTCTCGGTGGCTGCCGGAGTATTTATGTATGAGGCTCTGCGCCAGCGTGGAAAGAAGTGACAACCCTGCGCGCCTCGGTGCGCAAATTATTTATAAAAAAATCGTCCGAAAGGGCGATTTTTATTTTGCCGTTCAAAAAATGTTATGTATCTTTGCATTGAAAAAGCGTACAAAAATGCCTTTGTAACGTATTGATTTGCAGTACCAGCAATGGCATATGTACAGTATATGTACAGTATATGTACAGTATTTGTACGCTTCTGAAGCGTACAAATACTGTACATATACTGTACATATACTGTACATATGACGGGGAAAATACAGTTAAAAATACCTTTTAAAACCTCATAAAGTTATGGCAAAAGAAAAAATGATGGGCTTGATGCTCAATGGAACGCTCAAACAGAGCGGAGTGACATTTTATCACAGAAACGGTCAGCTGATAGCGCGTACCGCCCACTCGACCGAACGTCGCAGCAACACTCGCGGCCAGTTTGTGGCTCGTATGCGTATGAAGCACACCGTGGCCCTGTGGAAGTCGATGAACCACCTCGACCTGATGTTCGGCGGCGGCAAAAGCAAATATGCTGTCTTCGCATCGTTGGCCAACCGTCTGCCGGCAGTATTTATTCCCAACAGCGGCAAATATGTTGGTGCTGCTATGCTGATGCCCGGCATTCCGGTCAGCAACGGCTCGATGACCACCGTCGACCAGCGTCTTGATACCGTCAACGGCACCCCGGCGCTCGTAACCAACCTGAAAAAGAGCGGTATGCAGCGCAAAGACGGTTTGGTGCTTTATACGATGGTTCAGAATGTCAAGGGTGGCAAGCCGTCGCTTTCTGTCAACGCCCGCAAGGTGCTGATGTCGGAGGTCGTTGTCGTCGACGGCTGCGTAGCGCTGTGTGGCGACGAGTTTGCCGACACGATGCGCGGCTGGGCTTTGGTGCTGGTCAACGAGGATCGCTGCTCGACACAGTGCATTGTGACCAACTGCAACTACTATGAACAATTCACCACCGAGGAGGCTTTCAAGACTGCTGCCGAAAGCTATGGTGGTTTGACAAAGGAAAAATAAACTTGCTTTCAGGAAGTGAACGCTTTTAAAAAGATTCTTGCAAAATACACGGCAACGAGTCTCCTGCTCCGCATAGCCATAGGCCTTGCTGTCGGTGCTGTGCTTGGTTTGCTGCTGCCGTCGTGGGGAGGCATAGGCATTCTGGGGCGTATGTTCGTCAGTGCACTGAAAGGCATAGCGCCGGTGCTGGTTGCGGTGCTTGTCATCTCCTCCATTGCCAAGGCAGGCAAGGGGCTGGGACGCCGTTTCGGCTCGCTGGTGACCATCTATATCCTGTCGACATTCATTGCCGCCGTGTGTGCCGTTGTAGGCAGTTTCCTGTTCCCGGTCACGCTGCAGCTCGACGATGTCGGCAATGCTTTCACTGGTGAAGCGGCGGGGTCGCTGTCCGAAGTGTTTTCCAACCTGCTGACCAGTATGGTTGGAAATCCTGTTGCTGCTGTGGCCAATGCCAACTATATAGCCATCTTGTTTTGGAGCATCATACTTGGTGTGGCGCTGAAGACAATGGCATCGAAGGCCACTGTACAGGTGGTCCACGACCTGAGCGATGTCGTGTCGCGTGTGGTCAAGTGGGTCATACAGTTCGCACCGTTCGGCATTATGGGCCTTGTGTTTACCACCGTCAGTGAGAATGGCCTTTCGGTCTTCACCACGTATGGCCATCTGTTGCTCCTTTTGGTTGGCTGTATGCTTGTCAATGCCTTTGTCTTCAATCCGTTGCTGTCGTTCCTGATGACGCGCCGCAATCCCTATCCTCTTTTGTTCACCTGTCTGAAAGAGAGTGGCTTGCAGGCGTTTTTCACTCGCTCGTCGGCGGCCAACATTCCGATCAATATGGCGTTGTGCAAGAAGATGGGGCTTGACGAGGATTTTTATTCCGTAAGCATTCCTCTTGGTGCCACTATCAATATGGATGGCGCCGCCGTGACGATAACGGTCTTTTCGCTGGCTGTGGCGCATACGGTTGGCGTTGATGTCACTTTTGCTTCGGCATTGTTCCTTGGGGTTGTGGCAACCCTTGGCGCCTGTGGTGCCTCGGGTGTGGCCGGAGGTTCGCTGCTGCTCATTCCGATGGCCTGCTCGTTGTTCGGCATCGGCAACGATGTGGCTATGCAGGCTGTGGCAGTGGGCTTCATTATTGGTGTGGTGCAAGACAGCGTAGAGACAGCCTTGAACAGCAGCGGCGATGCTTTTTTCACCGCTACCGCCGAATATTACGACCGCAAGAAAAGGGGAGAAAAGATTTGATGTATGCACCTGCCGTTCAGCAATCGTGCTGCGGCAGGTGCTTTTGATTTAAAAATAATTGCAATGAAACGGATTGTTGTTATGATGGTGTTGCTGACGATTGGTTTAGGCAACGTTGTTCTGGGTAATGAGCCCACTACATATAAACCGCTGAAGAGTCCCGATGGAAGGATGGAGGCACGCTTCGAGCTGAAGGACGGGGTTCCCTATTACAGCCTCTATCGCGACGGCAAGGCTGTGGTGCTCGACTCGCGTATGGGATTCAAGCTCGAATGGCGAAAGAGCGACCTTGCATCAGGGTTCAAAATCAGCCACGTGCAACGCAACACCTTCGACGAAGTCTGGCAGCCTGTGTGGGGTGAGGAAACCAACATCCGCAACCACTACAACGAGATGGTTGTCACACTGCATCAGGACTACTACCTCGACCACGAGGGCAAGCGGGTGGACAAGCCCACGGTGATGGCTATACGCTTCCGCCTCTACGACGACGGTCTCGGCTTCCGCTACGAATGGCCAGACGCCATTGCGGTAAATCTGGACGATTGGAGCCACGTGTATAACTCGCTTGTCTACTTTTGGCTTACCGACGAGTTGACGGAGTTCCGCCTCACGGGCGACCACACGGCGTGGTGGATTCCCGGCGACTACGACACGCAGGAGTTCAATTACACCGAGTCGCGCCTCTCGCAGGTGCGCGGCCTCTACTGGCAGTCGCAGAAAGGCGGCGGATGGCCGTGGAAGAGCTTTTCGGAGACTGGTCTCCAGACAGCGCTGCAAATGAAGACTGACGACGGCCTTTATATCAACATCCACGAAGCTGCTGTGCTCAACTATCCTACTATGAATCTCGACCTAAACGATACCACTTTCACACTAAAAGTTCATCTAACACCTGATGCCACAGGTTATGTGGGTCGATTGCAGACACCCTGCGTCAGCCCCTGGCGCACGGTGCAGGTGTGCGAGAAGGCTACCGATGTGCTTCGCTCGCGCTTGATACTCAACCTCAATGAACCTTGCGCTATCGAGGATGTCAGCTGGATTCACCCCGTGAAGTATATGGGTGTGTGGTGGGAGATGATTAGCGACAAGGGCACCTGGGGCTACACTAACGATTTCCCGTCGGTGCGTCTGCCGGGCGACCCGAGCGTGCCGCAGTCGTTGCAGGGCACAGCCACCGACTACACGCGCTGCAAGCCTCACGGACGCCATTCCGCCAACAACGATAACGTGCGTCGCTACATTGACTTCGCCGCCAAGCACGGCTTCGATGCCCTGCTTATCGAGGGCTGGAACATCGGTTGGGAAGATTGGTACGGCAAGGAGAAGGACTATGTATTCGATTTCCTTACACCTTATCCCGACTTCGACCTGCCGGCCCTAAACAAATACGCTCACGAGAATGGTATCCGCCTCATTATGCACCACGAGACTTCGTCGTCGGTACCCAACTACGAACGTTTTATGGAACGCGCCTACAATCTGATGAACCAGTACGGCTACGATGCTGTAAAAAGTGGCTACGTCGGCAAGATTGTGCCTCACGGCGAGCACCACTACAGCCAGCCCATCATAAACCACTACCACCGCGCCATCGTGGAGGCTGCCAAGCACCACATTATGGTCAACGCCCACGAGGCGGTGCGCCCCACGGGCCTCTGCCGTACCTGGCCCAATATGATTGGCAACGAGAGTGCTATGGGTACCGAATTCCGTGGCCGCATCAACCCAGGCCATACCACCATCCTGCCTTTCACACGCCTGCAAGGTGGCCCAATGGATTATACTCCCGGCATTTTTGAGACTGATATGGAGAAAAACGCCCCGTGGAACCACGACCTGATGCGCCACACCATCTGCAACCAGCTGGGCCTCTACGTCACTTTCTACTCGCCCCTGCAGATGGCCGCTGACTTCCCCGAGCACTATGAGCCTTATATGGATGCCTTCCAGTTTATCAAAGACGTGGCTGTGGATTGGGACACCAGCATTTATATTGCCGCCGAGCCTGGCGACTATATCGTCACCGCCCGCAAGCCGAAAGTGTCAACGCTCAACCAGGCCGCCGAGGGAGTTGGCACACTGCCCGACGGCAAGAAAGGTGTCATCAGCAACGCCGCCCGCTTCGTCTATGGAATAGAAGACACTAACGCATTAACGCATTCACACATTAACGCATTAAAACCACGTGACACCTGGTACATCGGCGGCATCACTGACGAGACAGCCCGCGAGTTCAGCGTTAAGCTCGATTTCCTCAAGCCCGGCGTGAAATACGAGGCCACCATCTATGCCGACGCCAAGGATGCCAGCGGCTATGTGTCGGACGTTAAAATGGGCTGGGAGGCCGCACAGAAGGAGGGCTATAACCCCAAAGCCTACACCATCACCAAGAAGACCGTCACCAGTAAGACCACCCTCAAACTGAAGATGGCCCCCTGCGGCGGCTTCGCAGTGAGCATCCGGGAGAATCCTGCTAAAACGAAATGATGGACAAAAAAGGTACAAAGACAGTAATTGTATGGCTGTCATCCATTGCAGCCATAGTTATCGCTGTTTTTGTCCTCTTTTCGCGCACTTCTCTTGTTGAAGATGTGAAACGCGGAAGTGCGCGTGTTTTCGATTACGAGTATATCCCGAACCAGCATATTGACATTGACAGTTGTGCGGCAGTGGGAGCGGCCGATTCGATATACAAGGACTTCAGGAAGAAGTTCCGCTTCCACTATCAGACCATTGCAATGGCATCATTTCCCGATAGTAGCCGAATGCTTCTGTTGAGCGACCTTCCACCGCATTTCGATACTGCTGCCATAGCAGTCATTTTTGAAAAGTTCACCCATCGTGCCGAAATGCGCAAACACCATATAGGCTACGACGGCTACACAACTGATCTTGTCATCCTGCTCGGCAATGCCACGCAGGAGAATTGCGACAAGTTTGTTAAGCAACTTGACAAAGAAATGTATTTGATCGAATACAAGCCTGTGGTGATGACTTTACCGGTACAACACGAACGCCGTTACTTCGTCGACAAGAATACGAGTATTGACTATCAGATAACTCTCGATGAATTCAATACCTGGTTTATGGAAGATGGGGAATTTTTTTTCAGTCTTGAAGACACTTCTACGGTTCTGACGGTCAGTGCCCTTTTCCAATCACAAGCACGGGGCGTATATTTCAGTAGTCAGCCTGGTTTTGTGGCTTGGGCTGTTGCCAAGAATGAAGATATCGGTAAGCAAGTGGGCGACATTCGCCAGTTTGCGCTCGATGCCGACTTGATTCTGGGCGCTTTGGCCGACAGCAGTACGCTGGTGATAATAGGCCGTGAACGTCAGTCGCCGCTGTATGAACTGCCACCTCTGCAAGTAGAGAGCATATTGCTGCTTGCTGCCACAACTGAAAAAGAATTGTCGCAGAGTCTGGACATCAACGACCTGATGGCTGGCAAAATGAACAACGGCCGTGACTGGTGCCCAACCTACTTGAGCCGTGAACTTGAAAACACAGAATTCGGCGATTTGATGACCATAACTGACATACTGTTGAAGGACTGGTCGGAACGTGGCACCATACAGGAAGGCTACTATCGCTATCCCAAGCCAGGCTATTACCCCTTCGACAAACCTCTGTTCCGCAAATTGGGTTTGAATGAACTGGTGTACAACTGGAATACAGCCGATGCGATGTATGCCATTGATAATGTTGAATTCCAAGATGTAAATTCTAAGGAAGCCGGCAGTCTGCAATCCATAAATCATAATTTGCGATACTCGATCTACACCCTAAACCGTACGGGCTCGCTGCCGGTAAGCTATTTCAACTCTCAGGAGCGTAGCCAGTCGATAGGCTACAAATATGAGCGTCAGGCATATCATTATTTTGCTACCCTTGGCAATACGGATTTGGCGCGTGTAGTGCAATACACAGCGCTCTATCAGCTTTTTATCGACAACAATATTAGTTATTCAGGCAACACATACTCGTCGTTTCCAAAAAACAAGCCGTTCTTGCTTTTTAAGCCCACTGTGGCCTTGCTTGACATCATTCGCCATCTTGATAGGGAACAGATAGCGATACTGGCCGACAGCATATCACATCGTAGTTTCCGCAGCTATCAAAAGGAGCGTGTCGACAAGCAACTGCGCGAAAACGAGCAGCAGCACAATATGTCGTACACTGATGAAAACATTGACGAAATCTACCACAATGTACATCGCAACACGCAGGCAAGTATCTGTAACAGTATTTATGAGGTGAAGAATATGCTTGGAAGCCTTTCCGAAGAGCAGTACAAAACTCTTGCACGCTATCTTTCTTATCCACGCGGTGTGACTATCCGTGACAGGGAGAGTTACAACACCTTTTTGAGGGCACGTCGAGTCAATCTGTTGATGCGTGAAATGGGCAAGAACAACCTTGACCTTCTGGGAATGGATCTCGGCAAGGTGAAGAACTATTTCTCTACCAGTCTGTCGGGCAACGCTGGACGCTATATGAAAACATCAACGCTCATTGTCACTTTCAACGACCTGCTGACCACTGGAGGTCACAATCTTTCGTCGCGTATCAGCCGCGTAAATTCAATGACAAACTATAAGCATTCGCGTGGCAGCTTTACTCCGAAGGACTATGAGCCTCCTACCAGCACAGACACCGTAATTTCCAAATCCCATAATCCGGGAAAACATAAACAACCCCAAAACACTTCAACCACAAAAGTCCGTAAACCCGCACTCACACCTCTCAAGAAGACTTCTGTACGTTCTCGCAGTGAAGTAATCTCCAATGCCCCACGTGTGCGTAGAGGATTCTGATTTTTCCCCCACTAGCTTTGCATCTCGAAATGAAAAGAATTCTTATCACATTATTATTGCTAATATATGCGGTTGATATCCAAGCACAGCACTTCATAGGCTGCCACACCAAAGAGGGGTGGGCGGAGACACCGATACTGGAAAAAAATTTACACGTGGATGCCGGCGAATTGCAGCAGTCGAACTTCCTTGAGGTCACCTATTACGTAAGCGTTACATCGCTGGGCTACCACGAGGTGTATGTCAACGACAAGAAGGTCGGTGACAAAGTGATGCAGCCTGCCGTGTCGCAACTCGACAAACGGGCGCTTTGTGTGGAATACAATATCACACCTTATCTTCGCGAAGGCGACAACTTGATAATGCTATGGCTTGGACAGGGTTGGGGCCGCATCTATGGTACACCGGCAGTGGCTAAAGCAACTGTGGAACAGTGTGTTTCCGATGGCGAATGCGGACTGATATATGAAGTATTAATGACCGACAGTACGTGGATGGCCAGGCCTTCACCCTACAGTTACACCGGAACTTGGCATCCTATGCAGTTCGGCGGTGAGCGGTACGATGCCCGTGTGAGCGACTGTTATAGGACCCGTGCAACGGTATATGATGCAAAAGACATTGTAATCTCGCGGCAGGAATTTGAGGGTAACCGCATAACAGATACCATAAAACCACAAAGCACCGAGCTGCTTGCCGACGGCAGCATTTTGTTAGACTTCGGACGGGTAGTGACTGGATGGTTTGATGTCGTGTTCGAAAATGTACCGATAGGGCAGGAGGTTGCGATGGAGTACCTCGACCACCGCGATGCCAAGCCGCCATTCACCGAGACGGACATCTACATCGTAGGCGGTGGCATCAGTCATTTCACCAATCGTTTCCACACCCACGCCTTCCGCTATGTCCGTGTCAAAGGAGCCAAAATATGGTACGCCAAAGCACTTCAAATCGGTGCCGTCAGTTCCATAGAGGGTGCCACCTTCGAGTGTAGCGACCCACGGCTCAACGCCATCCACGATATGGTTAAGTACACCCTCAGTTGCCTCACCTACAGTGGCTATATGGTCGACTGTCCCCACATTGAGCGGATGGGCTACGGCGGCGACGGCAACTCATCGACCAACACGCTGCAAACCCTTTGGGATGTGCGTTCCACCTACGCCAACTGGATGCAGGCCTGGAGCGATGCGATGGACAGCACTGGCGACCTGCCCTACGTGGCTCCAGCCTTCCGCACCGGCGGTGGTCCCTACTGGCAGGGTTTCATCGTCAAAGCTCCCTGGCGCACTTACATCAATTACGGCGACCGCACACTCATATACCGCTACTACGACAAAATGAAGTGCTGGCTGGAATACATCGAGCACCACTGCGAAGACTACATCCTGCAGCCGTGGCCCGACAACGAGCGCCACAGTTGGTTTTTGGGCGACTGGGCCGTCCCTGAAGGTGTTGACAAAGGCGGCGAGAGCATACTGCACGTCAGCAACTGTTTCCTTGCCGAATGCCTGGCCGATATGGTGCAGATGGCCCGAATGACAGGCCATCACGAAGATGCCAAGCACTATGCCGAGTGGCGACAAGAGCTCGTCGCTGCAATACACCGACATTTCTACCATTGCGACACTATCCAGATGGATGTACAGCAGTCTAGGCTTAAGGCAGGCAGGATGCCTGCGCTCCGACACTACTACGCCAACGGTACGCCCCTTGACCAGTGCTACGCCTTGCTGATGGGCATTCCGCCTGACAGTGCCACAGCCGCTGCCGTCAAAGAGCAACTGCTGAAGGACTGCCGCGACAAATACCGCAACCATATCGCCGCCGGCCTTATGGGAGTGCCCATCTTCACCGAGTGGTGCATAAAAGAAAGACAGACAGACCTTATGGCCACAATCCTGCGCCAAGAAGACTACCCCGGCTACCTCAATATGATAAACCAGGGTGCTACTACCACCTGGGAGTCGTGGGACTGCGTCCGTCCTGGCAAAGAAGACCGCAGCCGTGTCCACAACTGCTACAACGGCATAGGTATATGGTTCTACCAAGCCCTTGCCGGCATACGTCCCGACCCAGAGCAGCCAGGATACAATCACTTCTTCATTGACCCGCAGCCGTGCGAAGGTATCGACTGGGTGAAGTGCACCAAGCCAACCCTATACGGCGACATCAAGGTAGAAGTGGAAAGAGGAAAACGGAAAGTGGAAAGAATAAAAATTACCGTTCCGGAAGGCACTACAGCCACTGTGTTTCCCAGCACTCCAAACCAGCGCACAATCAAGGCCGGTAATTGGGAGTTTTCAATAAAGAGGCGTTCTATAAATTAAATTATTATTAACCATTTGAATGAACAATATGTTAATTTAAATTTAGCCAAATATTCACCCTTTCTTCGAAAAAAATGCAACAAAACAACATGGAAAACATTGCCATATCGGATTTTTTTTATAACTTTGCACCATCAAAATGACAAAGCGGATGCACAGGATTAAGGGTTCTACCAGTGTTTGACGCTATATGATTTTATAGAACCCGCCATCAATTTCACGAAAGAATGGATAAGCCAATTGTTGGGCATGACCAGCTGGAAATAATAAAAAGAACGTTGACTGGCAACAACGATTTCGGCATATATATCGTCAATGACAATATGCCGGAGTGGTTATGCGATATCCCCAGAAGCAAAGATGAATCAATACTATTTGCGAATGTTCTGAAATATGATGACTGGGAAGTTCCAATCCTTATTACGGATAGTGGCCTGTATCGTTATGGAAAACAAATATTTGAATGGACATTTGTCGAACAGGTTACAGCCTGCGATCCAGATATCAATGACGAATGGTACTGGAACTATTGTTTCAAACTAAAAGGAAGTATCGATTGGAAACTCAACTTCAGCCATTTTGAATCCTTTAAAGGTTCGGGGGGCAAAACAGGGTTTCTAGCCATAGGTTCCTTCCTAGACAGTCTTGCAAAACAAAACCCTTATTTAGACGAACGAGTAGAACGCAAATACGGTCATACAGCGTTGGAATACTTCAAACAGCATTTGGACTATTTTGCGTCACAGACATCTATCAATGACATTTATCCTTCGTTTGATGCAAACAGGAAGGCAATGGACTATGAACCTAGAGAGCAGCCGATATGGAATTGTCTGTTCTACAGGAATGAGAACCGCTGTGACGGGCTGATTGTCACCAACTATGGCCTATGGTACGGCGCCGACAAAAATAAAAGCTACTCTTTTTCGTGGGATAGCGTAGCCCAAGTAAACTATGACGACATTGAAAAAACAATTGTTTTTTACAGCAAAGACAGAAGCCGAATTGATATTCCACTTTCTGCTTTTAATGGGAAATTTTTTGCCAAAGGCAAAAAAGCAGAACGAGGACGTAAGCTGGAAGAAATTTTCAGCGGATTGATTCAATGCATCAAAATAGAACACAACACCTTGACTCCGCTAAAATGGATAATTGCCGACTATGGCCCATCTGCGACAGACATTATTGTTTTTCCCACAAGATGCCATCAATGCGGCTCATATGATTATGAAATAGTAAAAGAAAATCATCATAATCTTGAGAAAGTGATAGGTGTCGTTTTCGACATCGCCGTAAAGTCCTTTACTGGCCGGACTACACACGCTGGGGACATCTCAAGACCTTCTGATTATAAATTTCATTGTCTGAAATGCCAAAACACTTGGGAAGAGCAAATAAATTAAAATAAAACCTCCCCAAATTAGTTGTTCCAAGAGATTAGATTAACCAATTCCGAAAGCAACTGACATTTACACTTCCAATATCGTTTATCTTTGAGCAAAGCGACCACAATAATACTTTTGACTCTATTGCTAGTTTCCTGTGGCAGCAAGATTGAGATAGTCAATCCGACCGTCGAAATGCAGGACGGTAGCCAGCCGCTGGCCACTGCCGAGCCGCGCTTCAGCTGGCAGTATGAGGCGGATGTGAGCAACGTGGTGCAGACGGATTACCGCATCATTGTGGCCAGCAGCGAGGAGAACGCCAGAAAAGGCATCGGCGACATATGGGACTCGAAGGTTGTAGAGTCAAACCAGATGCTGTATATCCCTTATGGATTGAGCGAGGGCGTACACAGGGGTACGCCCCTACGCAGCCGCGACCGATGTTGGTGGAAGGTTTACACCACAGTCACCTATGAGGATAGTAGGGGCGTACTCCAGTGTACGTCCATAGAGAGCGACGTGCAGCACTTTGAGATAAGCCTGCTCTCTCCCGACGACTGGAAAGCGCACTGGAT
>JAEEMK010000025.1 GCA_016283175.1 Bacteroidales bacterium | reverse complement strand
GAACCCGACCAGCAGCACGACGACCATCGCCCTGAGCGGTGTCAACGGCACTGTGTCGGTAAGCATCGTTGATATGAACGGCCGCGTCGTTATGAGCGACTCGATGAGTTGCGAAGGCGACTGCGTGAAGACGATGGAGGTATCCGGCCTTGCCCAGGGTGCCTACTTCGTCCGCATCAGCGGTGAAAATGTGAATATGGTGAAGAAACTTGTTGTGAAATAAGTCTTCCTTCATAACATAATTCCTGAAAGGGTGTCCCAATGGGACACCCTTTTTGTTGTTTTTCCCCGATGAAAATTTTTTTTTGTCAGATTAGAAAAATGTTGTATCTTTGCACTCGCAAACACGGACGTAAAAATGGATATTATTTTACTCTAAAGTTTTGCAAATCAATTATTCGGAAAGGTGCTCGAGTGGTTGAAGAGGCCCGCCTGGAAAGCGAGTAAGCGTTAAAAGCGCTTCGGGGGTTCGAATCCCTTCCTTTCCGCAAGATTGTAGAAACGCCGCAGGAAGTCTGTGGCGTTTTTTTTTGTGGGAATTTTTTTACAGAGCCTGTTGAAATCTTTTTTTTTGCAAAATGAAAAAAAGATTTATCTTTGTATTTGTATGAAGGAGAATGAAATCAATAGTAATGGACTGAATGTCAGTGCTACGACGCAGAATTGCGGCGCAAAGATGGAGTTTTTTTTCGATACGGCGACTTTTGGCAGTCGCTTTTTTTTTAATGAAGCATCGTTTTTTAGTTCAATATTCATTATTAGAAATTCAAAAATATAAATACTATGGGTAATTTAAAAGGACGGAATCTGATTTCCATAACAGACTTCAGCAAAGAGGAGTACATCCAGGTGCTCGACATCGCTGAAGAATTTGAGAAGAAACCGAAACAGCCTATCTTGAGCGACAAGGTGGTGGCAACGCTTTTCTTTGAGCCGTCGACGCGTACGCGCTTGAGTTTTGAGAGCGCCGCCAACCAGTTGGGTGCCCGTATCATTGGTTTCAGCGACCCTGGTGGAACAAGTGTCCAGAAGGGTGAATCGCTGCACGACACCATTGTTATGGTTGCCAGCTATGCCGACCTTATCGTGATGCGTAACCCCAAGGAGGGCAGCAGCCGCTACGCAAGCGAGGTGAGCGCTGTGCCGGTTATTAATGCCGGCGACGGTGCCAACCAGCATCCTACGCAGTGTATGCTTGACCTATACAGTATCCGCAAAACGCAAGGAACTTTGGAGAATCTGCAGATCGCCTGTGTGGGTGACTTGAAATACGGGCGTACGGTTCACTCGCTGGTGCAGGCTATGTGTAATTTCAACGCCACATTCCATCTTGTGTCACCGCAGGAACTGAAGCTGCCTTCGTCGGTTAAGGCTTCCATCAAGAACGCTGGACTTAAATATTATCAGTATACAGACCTTAACGATGTCATACAGACCGCCGACATCATTTATATGACCCGTGTACAGCGCGAACGCTTCCCCGACCCGCTGGAGTATGAACGCGTGAAAGACAGCTGCATCCTGTCGGCATCTATGTTGAAGGACTGCAAGCCGACGATGAAAGTTCTTCACCCACTGCCACGCGTCAACGAAATTACTGTTGATGTTGACAGCACACCGTATGCCTACTATTTCCAGCAGGCTCAGAACGGTGTCTACGTGCGCCAGGCTTTGATGGCCGCCATATTGGGCGTAAGATAGTTTTGAATTGTGAATTTCGTAAATCGAAAAACGCAGCTCAAAAATCAAGATTCATAATTCAACATTCAAAATTAATCAACAATGGAAGCAAAGAAAGAATTAGTGGTATCGGCCATTGAGAATGGTACGGTAATAGATCATATCCCAACGGATGTAGTTTATCAGGTGATTCGCATTCTGGGACTGGAAAAATATAACGATGAGGTGCTTATAGGCAACTATCTGCACAGTGGCAAGTTTGGCCGCAAAGGTATTGTAAAAATTAAAAACAAATTCTTTGACAAGGATGAGATCAACAAGATTGCATTGGTGGCACCGCTGGCCAGCATTATAACCATCCGCAATTATGAGGTTGTTGAAAAAATCAAAGCCGAGATTCCGGACCATATCGACCATATCATCAAGTGTATGAACCCCAAGTGTATCACCAATTTTGAACAGATAGAAACCAAGTTCGACGTTGTCGATAAAGAGAATCTGAAATTGCGTTGCCACTACTGCGAGAAGTTCACCACAAAGGAGACAATGAAATTCCAAGACTGATATGAAACGTTATCTGACAGGATTGGCTATTCTCACCGTCGTGATGTTCCTGCTTGCACTGGCAACAAAGTGGACAGCAATGCCTTTTTTTGAGCCTGTGGCAGGATGGATGCTCCCGGTCGCTGTGATTTATTTTGCCGTGGCCTATGCTGTGCAGTATTGGATGACGGTTAGTGCTGTCAACAAGAACCCCAAGGCTTTCATACAGTTCTTCCTTGCAACAACGGTGGGTGTGCTATTCCTGCACATCGTTGTCTTGGTGGGAGGAATGATATTCAACCTTGCCGCAGGCAAGCGTTTTGCCATTGGATTCCTGATACTGTATGTGGTTTATACGGTTTATATGACTGTCTCGCTTGTCCGTTTTATGAAGAATCCTCAAGAAAAGTGACAGTGTAACGCTATTATTTTCTTACAAGAGCTACAGTGCGGCGCCAGCTTTGTCTGGCGCCGCTTTCGTTGTAGGCTTCTACGACTACGAGGTAGTTGCCGCGAGGACAGACAGTACCGTTGTCGTTGGTGCCATCCCATATCAAAGCACCTTGGCAGCCCAACAAATGTCCACGTGCAATCTGTCGCACTTGACGGCCGTGGCGGTCGAAAACAATGATGTTTGCTGCTAGGTCGCACTGCTGAAGGTTGTATGTGATGTCGAGCAGGTCGTTGTAGCCATCGCCGTCGGGCGAAAAGAGTGTTGTGCTGAAAGCAAAATCGTTGTCAAGGAAAAGAGTCTCGCGGCTTTGGGAATTTCGTGCCGTCGGTGTGCCATATCCCGCTGTCGATGCGGCGGAATACCAGTTGGAAGCCTCCTGGGTGGGACGTTCGAAAGAACGTCGTTCCAGTGCAACACCTTCGACGTCACGTAGCAGACGACTGTGCATAGATACATCGTAATCAAATTGATCGAGGACGACGCTGTCGGCTGTGGCAACGACAACTGTACCTGATTTGTCGCCATAGGCAGGCATATTTGTTGTTTGGATCAACCAGTCTGGACGGCTGACAGTGTAGTGTGTCGATACAAATGAAGCGTCTGTGGTTACGACGACAAGAGTGTGTGGCTCTATCGCACCTTCGCCGGGAATAGGGTATAGACGTTTGACACTGCTGTCGTTAACGGTGGCAAGGTATATTTGTTCCAATGAAAGAGTATTTCCACTGTTGTTGTAGAGTTCTACATAGTCGGCACCTTCGGTAACGGGGTTGAATAGTATTTCGTTTATCAGTATGTCGCCCATCTGCAATTTGCCTCCTTCGCTGCCGCTGTTGGTACAATTGTCGGCGTTGATGCCAATGTCGTCGAAATAGAAGAGTTTAGACCTCGACGAGGTGTATCGGCACAGAATGCTGAAAAAAGCCTGTTCCGGCACAGCGTCGGTGGACAAAGCCACCGTACCACAGTCGGTATAATAGGCCGAATCGGTGTCGCCGATGGTGTCTATTGACATTGTTAGTTGTTGTCGGTCAATCATACGTATCAAGAAACGCAGCTTATTATTGCTTAACCGTGGATGATAGGGAAATGTGTATAGATGTACACCGTCTTGAGTGATTGTAATGTTTTTCTCTGACGATATTGGGTTGGTTACTGCCAATGTCAAGCTGTGTGTGGCATTATTGATGTCGGAACTGTCTGAATATAGTGCCACAATGGCATAGTTGTTTGTTGTTGGTGTGAATCCCAGCCTGATCCAGAAGCGCCATTCAATGGTGTCGCTGTCTGGCATAGAGTAGGGTAGAAACAATTGTGATGAACCGGCACTGTCGGTGTAGAGCCGTAATTGCATATTGCTGTTGATGCGAAAATCGGCAGTGTCGCCGCTCCAGGCAGGGGAAGAATTGAAATTGCCGTCGCTGAAATCGTCGCAGATTTGCGATTGCGACATCAGAGGCGGCAACAAAAGAAAGATAAGGAAAAGGCAACTGAAGCCTTTGCTTGAAATGGCGGATTTAGCTGTCATAGTGACAGCAGTTTATTTGTTTGATGGTTTGTGCGATGCTGAGGGCGACTTGCGCTTGGCATCGCGATGGTGCTTGTGCTTGTCCATCTGTTCTTTGAGGGTGCGGTATTGTTCGGGGGTCAGCAATTTGTCGATGGCCACTTTGCAACGGTAGTATTCTTTGCTTATTTCGGCCTGAAGGCGTCCTTCACGTTCGTAGAGTGGGAAAAGGATGTTGCTATGGTCATTGGGTGATTCCATATATGAACGTATGCTGTCGCGGACACTGTTCAGCTGCTGACGATAGTTGTCAATGGTTTTGGTGGTGAGTTTTGTGATGTTGTCTATCTTGGTTTTCTGCGTCTTTGAAAGGTCGGAAATGAGTTCTTCTATTTTCATAGGACCTTTCTTGTCGTTCTCGCGCGGAGTTCTGTTGCCAGGCTGCGCTGTTGCGATAACGGCAATGCAGACGGCTATGACTGTTAAAAGGAATCGTTTCATATCTGAAAGTTTTTATCAGGTTGGCAGTATTATTAAATGAAGTCAGTGATAGGATTGTCGTAGTAGGCGGCCTCCTCTATAGCCTCATCGTTGGCATAGTCGTTGTTGTACTGATAGATATCAAGTACGCGATGGTATATGTCAGAGTTAACATTAGCTGCTTGCACACCCTGTATATGTGATATGACAAACGTCACAATCACTATACCTGCAAGGCAAGCTGCAGCAAGTCCGCTGATGATTCTCATTGTGCTGCGTTTGTGTTGCGGCAGTGCCATAGGCTGAGGCATTGTAGCAATGCGTTTCATCACTGAGTCAACGACATCTGGCGTGTGGTCGGGTTTTAGTTGTCGTATGGCTTCAAGCTCAGGGTCTTCTTTTTTTATGTTGTATACTTTTATCATCGAGTCAGTTTTTTTTGAAGGTTCTTTTTTGCGCGGAATATAAGCGATTCCACTTTTGAGAGCGATATTTGCATCACTTCGGCAATGTCGTTGTAGGAGAAATCCTTGAAGGCGTATAGAACCAGTGCAGTGCGCTGTTCGTTTTTAAGCTGGCCTATGGCCTCGTGCAGCCGTCGAGACTGTTCCTCTTTCATCAGTTGCTCTTCGCGTGAGTGCTGGTAGTCGGCACTGTTGTTTTCTTGGGTGTAGTCGTACGAAACAAAACGTTTCTCGTGTTTCATCATATTCGATACGACGTTTACCGTGATGCGATATATGAAAGTACTCAATCTGGATTTGTGTTGGAAACGCGGCAGGGCTGTGTATAATTCTACAAAGACCTGTTGTGTAACCTCGTCAATGTCCAGTCTGTTACCCACGATTTTATAGCATAGATTTGCTACAGTCTCCTGATATTCACGTACAATGACTGCATATTTCTCCTTGTCGCCAGACAGGATTTGCTGCACAATCTGCTGCTCGTTTTCGAAGGTCAACATTGATTAGTATACGTTTAGTGCAAATTATTGTAAAATATATGGCTTTTTTTTATCCTACGTGGCGAAATTTGTAGGTGATGGTGCCGTATTGGTATTCGGTAGCGTTGGGGTCGGCGTTGAAGTGAGCTTGTTTTGCCGCTCTTTTTGCGGATTCTACCATCTTGTTGTCATAGTTCTTGGATCCTTTGTAAGGAGCCTCGACTTCCACAACATTGCCGTTGCGGTCTACTTTGATGCGAACAACCACGTCGCCGTCTTTGGGGCTTTCGTCCGAGGCTTTTGGCAGAGCGCCACGTAATCCACGTCCAGGAAGGTTGGCAAAACCGTTACCTTTCCCGCTGCCGCCCTGCGCGCCTTGTGTGCCGTCGGGACTACCGGCTTGGCCGCTTCCAGTGGCGGTGCCTTTACCCTCGTTGCCGCTGCCTTTCTTTTTGCCAGTAAATGTAGCGTTGGGATTGGTGGCTGGTTGCGGAGTTTCGCTGGTGGCGTTGCTGGTGTTGTCCGATGTAGTCTTTGCTGGTTCAGGCTTTTTGGTTGGCACGGGCTTTTCCTCCTGCTTTGGTGTCTTGGCAACAGGTGTTGGCTCTTGACCAGTAGTGTAGCTTTCTTCGGGTGCCGATGAGGCAGGTGCGGCGGCACTGTTGTCGTCGAAAGTGGCATTGTCGTTGTTTCCAAAGCCTTCAATCTCGCCTAGCACCTCGCCGGCAACACCCATACCTTCCTCTTCGATGGGCGGATTTGGCAGTTTGTAGCCTATCCACGAGCAAAGCAATATGGCAAACAGCATTATCAGTGCAGTGCTTACGGCCGATATTGTCTTGTCTTTCTGTTCTTGTTTCATAATTGACGTTTTTAGCAGGTTGTTTTTACTCGCTGTATCAACTGCTTTGTTTGGTGCCGAGCACGACCTTGTGCTTGGTTTCCTGCTCCTTGTTTATTTGGTTGACGGCGTCAATGACGTTGACAATATACTGCACGTCGACTGTCTGGTCTGCGCGGACAAAGACACCGGCTTCGGCATCGCCTGGAGCCAGACGTTCAAGTTCGGTGTATAGGACAGACTTCATCTCGTCGACAAGATCTTGGCCCATTGTGGCCGACAGCGGTGTGTCGTCAATCTGGAATTGGCAGCGTGACAGTGGGGAACTTTCGTCGCTACCCAGTCCAAGATCGGAGATATAGATTGTCACACTCTCCTTGGCCATTGTCTTGTTGTTGCTCTCGGGCAGGAACAGCTTCACGGCGTTGGGGCTGATGAGTGTCGAGGTGAGCATAAAGAAAATGAGCAGCAGGAACACCAAGTCAGACATCGACGACGAACCTGTCTCTATCCTTATTTGGTTTTGACTTTTAATCATTTATTCTCAAATTTCAAAATTCAACATTCAAAATTGTCTTATGCCGGCTCGTGCAGCAGGTCCATAAACTCCATCGAACGCACCTCAAGTTCGTTTACGACCTTGTTGATACGGCTTACAAGCACATTGTAGAGGAAGTAGGCTATGATGCCGACAATCAGACCTCCGATGGTTGTGACCATAGCTTCGTATATGCCTGTTGAAAGAAGCTGTATGTCAATGTTGTTGCCGGCGTGCGCCATATCTTGAAAGGCTTTGACCATACCTGTAACGGTACCAAGGAAACCAAGCATAGGTCCCAACGATGCCACTGTGGCAACCAGCGACACACGTTTCTCAAGTTTTGCCACTTCCAGTTTGCCTTCGTTCTCGACGGCGGTCTGTATGTCGGTAAGCGGACGGCCCAGACGCGACAGACCTTTGGCCACCATACGGCCTATCGATGTGTCGGTCGATTTTGCCAGTGTGCGTGCACCGTCGATGTCGCCTTTGTGGACATATTCGCGGATGTTGTTCATAAAGTGGGTCGAGTCGTCTTTCAGGGCGTGGTTCAGAACAAGGTAGCGTTCAATAGAGATGTACAGTGCCAAAACAAGCAGGCAGACAAGTACAATCATCACCCAGCCACCCTTTGTGGCAAGACTCAGTACGGAGATTTTTTCAGCGACTGCAGTTGAGTCGATTTGTAGCAAAATGCTGTTGATCAGAGACATATTGATGTATTTTTAATTATTATTTTTCTGTAAAAGTACTCCAAAAATGATAATTGTTTGAAACAGTTAACGTAAAAGTATCAACATTAGTATGTTGATACCAAAAAAGAGAGCACCTCGGCGAGGTGCTCTCTTGTATGTTTTTAGAATCGTTTGTCTAATATGTCTTATTTGACAATGAACTTCTGGCTGTGGCCCTGCAGGCGGCAGATGTATATGCCGGGAGTCAGGTCGGCGATGTCGACATTGACATAGTTTGCCGAAGGTACAACAGCCACACGGCGCACTTCGCGACCCGTGGCGTCGAAGATCTGCATATCCACAGCTCTGTTGCCGTCAATACTGTAACCAACGGTTATCTGCTCGCTGGCAGGATTGGGATAGACACTGCAAATAAAGGGATTTTCTACAGGATGTATGGCAACAGGGTAGTTGCTTACGCTGTCCATTGGGGGCGTGATGCCGAGAAGGGCTTTGTGTTCGTCGGTGAAAAGGTATCCCGGCGCATTGAGGTTCGAGCGGTAGACATTGCACCAGCAGTCGCCAGAGCCGCCCCATCCCCAGTTGAAATGCATCGTGCGCGCCACCGAATTCCAGCCGTCGCACACAAAGGCGTGGCGGGCGTGGACGCCCTCGCCGGGAGCATAGCCGGCATAGTATACAGGACGATTCAGAAGTATCTGCTCCTTGATGTCGTTCACCCACAGCGTGTCTTTAGCGTTTGGTGTCTGACGGTTGTTCTCATTGTAATAGCGTGCGTCGGTACGTTTTATGAAATTGAGACTGTCTTTTTCATATTTAAAGTACTTGTTTATGGCAGTCTGGACCTTTTCGCTTTGAGCTCCGCTCGATTCGGAACCGTAGTTCATCTCGACGGCAACACCGCAATGGTAGCTCAGCTTTGCCACCTCATTGATCTGTTCGGGGGTGCTGTTGTTTGTCAGCTCGTCGACCATAATGTCATAATTGTAGTATTGCTCGGCGAAATTGACTTCCAGTGCTGTGCCGCCCCAAGCGTAGGCTTTGTAGCCTTTGGGCTGGCGCGGGAAACGCCAGTAGTATATAATCTGGGCCATTGCTGTTGCAACGCAGCCGGTTACGCATTTGCCACCGTTGTCGCTCGGGCATAGGTTGTTGTAAATCGGACTCTGGTTCCACTTCGAGGTTGTCAAACGCGTAATGGCTTTGGCGTTCTGTCCGAAATAGGGCAGACGCTCCTGCTCCAACACTTCCCAGGCGTCAACATTCTGGCGTGTAGCCTCGATATGGTTGTTTTGGGCATAGGCGATGGGGCCTGCCTGCTCGTTGAGCCACCACAACATATTGGGAGGGATGTTGTTGGGGTCGAAAGCTCCCTCGGTGCTGTATGCCACGATGGGGTCGGCGCAGTCCGAACCCGACACAATGACGAAACCACGTTTGTCGGCGGTGTTGAACACGTATAGTGCGGCGATGTCGCGGACGGTGTTCTTGATTTCATATACTTGGTCCAAGCTTTGGGCCGTGATGGCTTTGTCGCCGAACTGTGAAGCCATAAAATAGGCTCCCACTTGACGGGCTTTTGTCTTGTCAATGTCGCCGGCAATGGCGTTGCTGCTTAATGCCATTATGCTGACAAACAGCATTGAAGAAAGGAAAATACGTCCTATTTTTCTCATTTTTTTTATCGTTTTCGTTTTGGAAAAATCGGTGCAAAAGTACAAATATTTTTTTAATTGTGTGCCTTTGCATCAATTATTAATATTTTTTTTGAGTCGTCTGTCGTTTTGTGTGATTATCCGTTCAGGAAGTTTTCCGCCGTCTCCAGCAGCTCTCTGTTGCAGCGCAATATGGAGGCTATGCGCAGCGCCTCCTGCGGCACGTCGTCGCTGTCGTCGTCCAAAAGCGAGTAGTCCATAAAGCTGTTGATGTTTTCGGGTGTGAGCGGCGCGTCGCTCATATTTTCAACAAAGCCTTTTACACGCAGCCTCCGGCAGCCAAGTCCCAATTGACTGTAGTGTGTGGTTATCAATGTGGTTGATTGTTGCTTCTCAAGCAGCGATGCCACTGCCTGCACTATGGCTTTGCCTTCCACGGGGTTGGTGGTGCGTGCCGGCTCGTCGACGAGTATCAGTAGACGTTCATTGGCGGCGCGGGTCACCGTGTCGCTTATTTTTATGATTTCCGAGGCAAACGACGAGAGACCGTTCATCTCGTTTTGTTCATCACCAATGCAGAACACAACGTCGTCGAACAGAGCCATCTGAGCTTCCGAGGCGGGAACAAACATCGCAAACTGCGCCATCAGCTGCGCGACGCCTACGGTCTTAAGCATCACTGTCTTGCCGGCCATATTCGCACCGGTGATAAGGCATACGCCGTTTTGCAGGGCGATGTCGACAGGCTGGTAGCGAAGACCCAGCTCCTCGTTGCGGCGTCGCAGACGAGGATTCCACAGCGCTTTGTATCTTGTCTCGACTGTTCCCAGCCTCGGACGGCACAGTTGCCAGTTCTCGGCCATAGTGGCGCGGGCAAAGAGGAAGTCGGTGTAGGCCATACGGTCGAAAGCCTCTTGCAGCACCTTCCAGTATCCGTGCATCTGTTCCGACAAATTGGCTATAACCTGTTGTTGGATAGTATTCTGCTGTTCAAAAAGGTCGTTGACTTCGCGTTGCAGGGCGGCGCGCTCGTCGTCGCTGCCATTGCAGTTGTCCAGCAGGGTTTGCTTGGCTTTCAGCTGCCGTCTGATGCCGCCAAGTTCTGGGTGGTAGCTGTCGTAGATGTAGAAGTTGGGAATGCGTGTTTTGTCGGGATCAAGCAGTTTGAATGCACCGTCGACGTCGGGTATGGTCAGTATGTCGCCGATGCCAATCTCTGTGGCGGCCTTGGCTGTCTCCATAGCAAGGAACGTAAAACTTTTGATTTCGAATAGTTCTATCTCCTCCAACACGGTGTTTTGCTGCAGGTTTGTCAGTGTGCCTTGCAAGTCGTGTATCTGCATCAGCTGGTGGCGTATCACGGCCACGGCGCGGTTGCATTCCGCTTGCTTCAGGCATTCAACAACGTGTCCGATGTTGTCATACTCTCTCTTCAGTTCGGCTTCGTCTTTTATAAAGGGCTGCATCAGCATACGGCGCCGCCCAGGTGCAGACATCAGTTCTATTTTGTCCACAACATATTGGAAACCAGGTTCAGCAGTTATTTTGTCTTTCAGTGTCATCAAATCTTGAGATTCTATATGTTTTGTATTGTCCTTATGCTTTCTTAAACTCCAATATGCTACTGTTGGCGCCCCACTTTCCTCACATCCCACACTGGCAGTTGCAACGCGTCGGCCAGCGTCTTGCAGGCGGTGTCGGAGTTGAGGTTGTAGCCCTGCGGTGATGTGGGGTTGAGACATACTGCCACCAGGTTGGAACGTTGAAGCACTTGCAGGCGTCCGCCGCGTCGTTTGAAGTTGGCATAGACCTCGGGAGTGATGAATAGCTTGGTGAAATCGCGGACAATCAGGCAGATGTCGGCGATGTTCTTTTGCGCCGCCAAATACTTTAGCAGTTGGTCGCTGACGGCTCCGGCGGCGAAAATAGTGGTGCCATATTTGAAAATGTTGTTGTTGCTGCTGTTGAGCAGGAACACCGAATCGATGTGCAGGTCGTGTACTTCGCCGTCGGCATCCACAGCCCACAATCCGCGTTCTATGCCTCCAAGCCTCTGCTGCAGCGCGTTTTCAACCTCGTCGATGGCTATGAGGCGGCACACAAAGCGTGTCTTCGACACCAGTTGTGACAGGTTTGGCGATACCGCTGCGCCGGTGGCCAGCACCATTGCGTCGGTCACCGTGGGCGAGGCCAAACTCAACCGCGAAAGGGCTCCGTCGACGATGGTCAGCGGCACCCCCTGGCGGCGGAAACCGTCTATTTGGCTGCGCAGCATTCCTGTCGATGCGGCACCGCTCAGCAGCACCTTGCCTCCGCACACCACACGCGCCGTCACCAGCCGTCCAAGCGACGTGCGGCGTGGGTCGACGGCTGTGATTTCCGACACCAGCTGGCGCTGGCGGTAGTGCTTCTCGCTGGTGATGAAAAGCATTCGTTCATAGAGCGTTATCTCGGGCTTTGCGCTGCCGTAGACGGCATCGGTCTGTTCGCCGTCGACGCCAATCGACGTTACGGCGCATTCGACACCCATACGGCTCAGACGCCCCAATATATAGTTGAGGCACACTGTCTTGCCGGTGTTTTTCTCAAGCCCGACAATCGACAGGCTTCGGTGGCGCAATATGTCGTTGATGAATGGCATAACATATTTAACGGCTATTGCCTCTTTTTATTGTGAAAAAGGAAGGACATCTGTTGCAACAAGTTTTAAACCATTAAACTTTAATCGATAATCTTTATTTGGATTGGCTTTTGCGTATTACAAATCCTCTGGGGGGGGGGGCGTTTCGAAAACCAAAATAACAATTTGTAAATGGGTATTAGGGAACGCATTGCCCAAGATCCTGGTTCCGTCATCACAATGCTCGACAGCCTTTTTTTATTGACATAGCACCAAGAATTGAATCCTCGCCGAAGAAGGTTGACAATGAGGATGTTGTGTTGGTTTCTGTTTCACGTTGATTCATAGGTTTCATTACGGTGCAACAACATTGTTCTCAGTATACATTCCCTGTCATATGTACAGTATATGTACAGTACTTGTACAGTATATGTACGCTTCTGAAGCGTACATATACTGTACATATACTGTACAAGTACTGTACAAATGCCTTTGTTGGTATATGCTATGCACCTTTTTTGTACTTTAAAATACATTTTGAAACACTGGTGTCTGCAATGTGTTGGTTCATAACTGTAAAGTTGTTTTGTTGCGTCAAATCATATCCATCCTGCCTGCACCACCTTCAGCGTAGATATGTTGGTGCGACTTTGCTGGTGCGGTTTTGTTGGCGCGGTTTTGCTGGTGCGACTTTTCCGGTGCGACACACCCCGGCCTTCGGCCACCCCTCTCCGAGAGGGGATGGCGCGGTGCAATGCGATGTGATGTACTGTGTCTTCTATTGATTGGCAATGTGATGCGGCAGCCCATCCCCTCTCGGAGAGGGGTGGCCGAAGGCCGGGGTGTGTCGCACTGCGTAGCCAGAACTATGTATTGTGTAGTCTAAACCGAAGGCCGGGGTGTGTCGCACCATCTGGTCTCACCATCTGGTGGTCTCATCATCGGAAATGACATCGGAGAATATGTCACTGTCTGTCCATATTATTGCAGGGACAACTACAAACATACCAATCACGGTACACCGTCTTGCCGGTGTTTTTCTCAAGCCCGACAATCGACAGGCTTCGGTGGCGCAATAAGTCGTTGATAAATGACATTGTCCGTTTTAACGCCTTTCGGTCGCTCTTTTATTGTCCAATACCTCAAAAATATTTTATTTTGTATATTTGCAGATGGAAAAACATTGTATTTGAAATGTTTAATTATTTTATTTTCAAAATATTGTAAAATAGATAATTGTGTTATAGTGACTTTTTTTATTGTTATGAAGATTTTTTTTTGCATTTTAGCAATTATGTTCTCTTTCTCGATGGCAGTTTGGTCACAAACAAGAAATGCTTGGGTGAGTTCTAAATACTATTAAAAATTCTTGTGGATTCATTTGTGGAAACCACTTTTGGTAGAAAGTTAAAAATGTTAGATATGAAACGTCTTTTGTTTTTTTCGTTAGTGCTTGTTTGCGGTGTCTCTTATGCCCAGAACACATTACCGGTCATCCCGTTCGGCGATCGCAAGGCGGATCTTTATTATTGGGACACTAACTGGTATGACCATTACGAACATATGCACCCTAACGAATCATTTTATCCAGGTATGCTTAATGTTGATAGGACATATAGTTTTTCGCACGAAAACAGGTTTCTTGGAAGATCGTGTATTACAGATACCCCTATTATGGTCAAGGGAATAGCAGGAGCAATGATTATTCGTAAGAGACAGGTTGAGTTATATCCAACACTTGATACTTCATTAAGCGGGCGTGTTACAGAATGGTTCAAAATGTATGATGTCAATTATAATCTGTTGGCAGAGGTAAGCTTGGATTCAGTGTCTCCTACTTACAGAATGGACTTTAGGAACCGCTACACCAGAGACACTTTCAATGTCTATGAAGTGATGTTTGACAAGCCTGTTTTGGTCAATGGGAAATTCTTCGTAGGTGGCACTTCGCACAATAATAATTTGATAATTACTGGCGAGGGTGTTCTTGGATACGAACATATTCAGACCTATTATCCACATTTGAGTTTTAACCATTTAAATTCTGATACCAATATGTACGAGCAACTTCCAAATCCTACTGAAGTTTTGAAAAAATATTGTTCTCCTTACCAAATATATAACTATCAAACCCCTAGTTTAAACTACATCTATTATGATACTTCAATGTTTTTTCTGTATGATGATTTTTATTATTTCCTTCCCTTTTTCGCCATAATCGACACCGATTTTGTTTATATGGAATGCCATCAGCCGGCAGGATTGAGTGTTGTGGGTGCCGATGTGGACAGCGTCGTCGTGTCGTGGGACAGCAGTGGCGCCTTGCAGTGGAATGTCAGGGTTTGGCCTGACGGCATAGAGCCTGACAGTGGGATGCTGTTCAGCGTTCAGACGAACAGACTGACCCTGTATGGGCTGGATATTGACTGTACCTATAACGTAAAAGTTATGGCTGAGTGCGACGCTTACGGCATAAATACAAGTGACTGGTCGGATGTATTTCGAATGCGCATTTGTGACTATATAGATTGTCCTGTTCCGGAAGGCCTGATAGCGGAGCCTTTGGCCTCGGATGGGAAGGCAATTGTCTTGTGGAGCCACAGCGATGTGGATTCGTATGAACTGGCGATATGGAACGACAGTGAAAATGAGGATAATGCGACGATGATTATATCTTATATGGAATACGTGGTACTGGACGGTCTTGACACGGGGCAATGGTACAGTGCCAAGGTACGTTCTGTGTGCGAATGCGGCAAAGGCGGATGGAGCGACACGGTGCGTTTCTATGTGCCGAACCTTAACCCTGATGGTGGCACCACAACATCCATTGAGGATGTGAATGGGGGAGATACATATCTGTTGCCCAACCCAACAAGCGGCAAGGTGACAGTGTGCACTTCGTCCAGTTTGCAGAGGATTGAGCTGTTTGGCAGCGAGGGCAAGCGGATTGCGTCGTTTGAAGCCAGCGGCTTTTCGAAGACAGTCGACTTGTCGACGTATCCTGCCGACACTTATATTGTTCGCATCACCACTTTGGGTGGCACAACAACGAAACGGATAGTGAAGAAGTAAATTGTTTCGGGGAGTGGCCTAAAAATTTTATTCAATAAAATATTTTTTGTATCTTTGTAACTTTGAAAAATCAGTATTATAACAACAATAAATTGAAAACGATATGGTTACAAAGTTAGAACAACTGCTTGACCTGGTGAAAACCAAAGGTAAGAAACGTTTGGCCGTGGCTTATGCCAATGATTCGCACACCATCGGTGCTGTCAGCCTGGCTATCGACAAGGGTATCGTCGACGCCACCCTCGTTGGTGACATCGAGACTATCAAGAAAGTCTGTGCCGAGGAAGGTATCAACCCTGACAAGTTCAAACTGGTGCAGGAAGCCGACGACAACAAGGCTGGTGCAAAGGCTGTCGAGCTGGTCAATAGCGGCGAGGCCGACTTCCTGATGAAGGGTCTGCTGAGCACGGACAAATATATGCGTGCCATCCTGAACAAGGAGAAAGGCTTGATGCCCGGCAAGAAGAACGATATGCTTACGCACATCGCTGTGTTCCAGGTTCCTGCCTACCACAAGCTGCTCGTCTGCTCGGATGTGGCTATCATTCCCGATCCCGACTTCAAGCAGAAACAGGCTATGCTGAACTACATCATCAGCACCGCCAAGAGCCTTGAAATTGCCAAACCGAAGGTTGCCGTCATCGCCGCCACCGAACAGGTGAGCGTCGGAATGCGCGCCTGCTCGGAAGGTGCCTGGCTGGGTATGATGAGCCAGCGCGGCCAGTTGAAGGGCGCCATCGTCGACGGCCCGCTGTCGCTCGACTGCTCCATCGACAAGGAGAGTGCCCAGACCAAGAAGCTCACCAGCGAGGTTGCCGGTGACGCCGACGGTCTGCTGTTCCCCAACATCGAAAGTGGCAACGTGTTCTACAAAGCCTGCACCAAGTTTGCCGGTGCCGAACTGGCTTGTATGGTTGTGGGTGCCAAGGTTCCCTGCGTCCTCACCAGCCGTGGTGACAGCATCCAGTCGAAGCTCTACAGCATCGCTCTGGCAGCCTTGAACACGAAGTAATATCTATTTAAAGTTATGTTATGGAAGGGTTTGAAGGCTATGTTGCTTTCAGCCCTTCCTTTTTTAAGTGCAAGAAAATGGATCAATATTTTGAAGGATTGAAGAATATTGCCATCACGGTGTGCGACGCCGATGCCAATATTCTGGATATGAATCAGCACAGTGCCGATGTGAACAGCCACGGCCACAAGATTATAGGCAACAACCTGATGGACTGCCATCCCGAGCCGGCCAAAACGAAGCTGAAAGGTCTGCTGGCCGAGCAGAAACTAAATGCCTACACCATCGAGAAGACCCTTGCCGACGGCAGCAAGGTCAAGAAGCTTATCTACCAGACTCCCTGGTACAAGGAGGATGGCACGTTTGGCGGCCTTGTTGAGTATTCAATCGAAATTCCGTTTGATATGCCCCACTTTGTACGTCAACCGAAAGCAAATTAAATAATAGAGATACGAATTATTAATGAAAGCAATGGGAAAGAGATTGCTGCTTGCCGTTGTGATGACGGCGTTATGTTTTTTTTCGGCCAGTGCGCAGAAGGGGAAAGTCACTGGCAAAGTTGTCGACAGCAAAAGCCAGGCAGCGGTGGAGTATGCCTCCGTGGTGCTGCTTAATCCTGCCGACAGTACGATGGTCAAGGGTATAGGAGCTATGACGGCCTCCAATGGCTCGTTCACGTTGTCGGCACCCTACGGCACCTACCTGGTGCGTGTCACTTTTATGGGATATGCCCCTTATATTCATCCTGCTAAAGTTACAATTTCGGAGCAGCACCATACTGTCCATCTTGGCAAGGTGTCCATAGCTCCAAGTGCTGCAGCACTCGATGCTGTGGTTGTCACTGCCGAGCGCACGATGGTTGAGTATCAGCTTGACAAGCGTGTGGTGAATGTGGACAAGAACATTGTCGCCAGCGGCGGCACCGCCACCGATGTGCTGCAGAATGTGCCCAGCGTGTCGGTGGACAATGACGGCAACGTCAGCCTGCGCGGTTCCAGCAATGTGAAGGTTCTTATCAACGGCCGTCCCAGCGAGCTGCTGGCCAGTGATTTGAGCACTCTGCTCGAGCAGACTCCTGCCAGCAGCGTGGAGAGCGTGGAGGTGATTACCAACCCTTCGGCCAAATACGACCCCGAGGGTATGAGCGGCATCATCAACATAAAGCTGAAAGACAAGAGCTCCGGGGCAATGGGCCTGAACGGTGTGGTGAACCTCAATATGGGTGCCCCTATGCCGTTTATGGTGCCCGATTCGCTGCCTTCGTTCATACCCACCGTTATGGGCAACATCAGTCTCAACTACTCCACGGAGAAGTACAATCTCTTCTTCAACGCCGATGCCGGTCTGCGCCAGCGTGGCAGCAAGAGCGAGTCGGACATTGAGTACCTTACGGGGCCCGGTAACCCGATTACGCACAACTTCATCACGCAGTATGGCTTGAATCCCAACCGTATGGGCAGCGTGAAGTTTGGCGGTGAATACTATTTCAACGACAAGAACAGCCTGTTGCTATCATATCAGTTGCGTGGCGGCAAGCGTCAGCGCAACAGCGATATCTACGCCCAGGATTTGCTTTACAACGACTCGCTGCGGTACAAACAGATTGCCACCAGCGACAACGACAACATAAACCATTCGTTCAACTTGCTGTATACGCGCAAGTTTGACCGCAAGGACGAAGAACTGACATTCGACGCTACCTTCAGCATCCGCCAGGTGCAGGGTGAGGGCGACCAGGAGCAGATTTATGCCGACCCTGCCGCCAATTTCGCCAACTATTACCTTCGCAGAAGCATCACCGAGAACCATCATCAGGCGTTGAACCTCAAG
>JAEEMK010000024.1 GCA_016283175.1 Bacteroidales bacterium | reverse complement strand
GCCGGGTCGGTCAAGTCGTCGGCAGGCACATAGACGGCCTGCACCGAGGTGATGGAACCGCGTTTGGTCGAGGTGATGCGCTCTTGCATCAGACCCATCTCGGTGGCCAGCGTGGGCTGGTAACCCACAGCACTCGGCATACGGCCCAGCAGGGCCGACACCTCGGAACCAGCCTGGGTGAAACGGAAGATATTGTCGATGAACAGCAGGATGTCGCGGCCGCCGGTCTTCTCGTCGCCGTCGCGGTAGTACTCAGCGAGCGTCAGGCCTGCCAGTGCCACGCGGGCACGGGCGCCGGGGGTCTCGTTCATCTGGCCGAACACCATGGTGCACTTCGAATCCTTCAGGGCTTCGGGGTCTATCTTGCTCAGGTCCCAGCTGCCTTCTTCCATGCTCTTCACAAACTCGTCGCCGTACTTGATAACGCCGGCCTCGATCATCTCGCGCAGCAGGTCGTTACCCTCGCGGGTACGCTCGCCGACGCCAGTGAACACCGACATACCACTATACTTCTTGGCGATATTGTTGATAAGCTCCTGGATAAGCACGGTCTTGCCCACGCCAGCACCGCCGAAGAGGCCAATCTTACCGCCCTTGAGGAACGGCTGGATAAGGTCGATAACCTTGATGCCGGTGTAGAGTATCTCCTGGCTGGTCGAAAGGTTCTCGAACTTTGGCGGGTCGCGGTGGATGCTGTAGCGCTTCTCACACACGGGGGCGGGCATACCGTCGATGGCGTCGCCGATGACGTTGAACAGACGGCCGTTGATGTTCTCGCCAACGGGCATCGAGATGGGGCCGCCGAGCGAGAGCACCTCCATGCCGCGCTCCAGACCGTCGGTCGAGTCCATAGCTATGCAACGCATGGTGTTCTCGCCGATGTCCTGCTGGCATTCGAGGATGATGTCGGTGCCGTCGGGACGGCGCACGCTCAAAGCAGTGTAGATGTCGGGCAACGCTACGCCGTCGGGGAAGGTCACGTCGACGACAGCGCCAATGATTTGCGATATTTTACCTTTCAGTTCCATATTATAAAGACAATTGTTTCCGTTTCGTTTGAAGACAACAACAACAATGATGACAACACACAGCAAATATTGTCTTTATTGTTTTTATTGTCTTCTCTTTACTTAAATTGCGGTGCAAAGTTACGAAAAAATATCCAACCGTCGCAAAAAAAGTTATCCCCAAGACTATTTTTTAACATTTAGGCCATAAAACACCCCCAGCCGATGGCCATCCACTAGGGGGCAAAGCCCCATTGAACAGCCCCTGCCAAGCCATCAGGTCTATGTGTTCTTCAATTGTTCTTCTATCGTTCTTCTATCGCACATTGAAGAACAATAGAAGAACTGGGCTAATTACACCCTTTCCTTCGGTTGCATTCGCGACACAGCATCTGGCAGTTGTCGGCCACGGTGCGTCCGCCGTCGTGCCACGGGGTGATATGGTCGGCCTCCATCTTCTCGATGGCGAAGTGCTTCCCACAGACAGGGCAGATACCCAGCTGACGCTCATACACTTCGCGCTTGGTGTTGTCGTCGAAAGCACGCAGGTCGAGGTGACGCTCGTCGTGGTCGAGGACATACTCATAGATTCCCTTTTTACGCTGCACGTCGCTGTCCTGCATCAGGCACGCCACCTCTTCCTCCAGTTTATATGCGTCGAGGTCTCTGTCGTGGTGCAGGCGGTAGAGTGTTCCCCAATCCACGCCTTTCATCTCCTTGCGGTATTTCGGGAACAAGGCTTTCGCCCAGCTGATGACGTTGCTGAAGTGGTTCCACAGCGCCACAGCATTGCCGTCGTGCTGGTGCTTGGCCATGTATGGTTCTATGTTGCCGTCGGATATCCAGCGGATGGCGGTCTCGAGGTAGGCCTGCCGGTTCACCTCACCGCTGACATACTTGCTGGCCATGTTGTAGGCGGCACAGTTGCCCTTGCTGAAATAGCGTTTGGCGTCGGCCAGCCAGCTGCCGGTATAGACGGCGTTGCGCAGTTCCTGTTCGGTCAGTTCCTCGCCAGCAATATTGATGGTTTTGAACCACTTGAGTTTCTCGCTGTCGGTACCGGAGCAGAGGTACACCTGCAGTTCGTAGTCGAGAATCTGCCACTGCTCGTCGTCGGCGAGGTTGTGGAAATAACGGAACATATAGGCGAAGTCGCCCGTCACATACTGGCAGATGCTGATGGTGCGCTGCTGTCCGTCGATAATCTCGTAGGTGCCGTCCTCACGCACAGCCCAGTACATGACATTGAGCGGAAAGCCTTGCGTAAGGGTTTCTATCACTGCGTCGCGCTGCTTGTCTTTGTAAACAAACTCTCGCTGGTAGGGTGGGCGCACATCCAGTTTTCCGCCATAGGCGCGCACGCCGTCCTCGGCATTGTCGACGTAGTCTTTCACAAGGTCGCGGACCTTAATTTGGTGTAGCTTTATCTCCATTGTTTTCAATTATTGTCTGTTTCTGCAGCCATTGGCATGGGGGTCTCTTCGTCTACAGCGTAAGGTATCGGTCGGCGGCGGATGAGGATACGGGTGTAAGGAACTACAAGTTCTCCATCTATCATCATATACAAATCTCCATCAACCGCACCCCTCTTTTGAATCTCTTTTCGATATTTCTTGTGTTCTGGCTTATACGGGCCTATGCCACATTCTAGACCCAAATTTGCAACACCAAGCCCGAGGATTTCAAACTGGCTGGGATTGAATTTATCCATAAAAGTAATAGGCACCCCCATAACCCCATAGTAATCTATGGGAATGTCCGATGTTTTATCCACGTTGATTGCATCGTAGTTTTCGAACTTGTGATATTCGGTCGCATTATATTTTTTGTAGAGAATCAAGTCCTCTGACCTTTTGGGTATTTCAAGATTTGTAAACCATGTTACACCTGAAACCCTTATCATTCCATCCCTATGGTCGCCAGCAGTAGCTATGTCTTCATAGTTACTAATAAAATGTCCGGCACCACCTTTGAAACCATAACCCAACCATAGTTTATTATCCCTAATCAAAGGAAATATCTCCTTGTATTTTATGGCATTCTGGTGACCAATGATAATGAACTTCTTATCATATTCAATCAGTTGTGCAACATATTCCCTAAACAAAGAGAACGGAGGATTTGTAACAACAATGTCGGCTTGCTTTAAAAGTTCAATACATTCTTGTGAACGGAAGTCGCCGTCACCTTGCAGGTAATTGATGCCTATCTCTTCTGGGTCGGGGACGCGGTTTCCGTTATGGTCGCCAGTGTACTCAAGCCAGATAGCACGCTCCGAGTTGTGCTGGCTAAATAGGTCGCGCTCCTGGTTTTTGTAGCAGGTAGTAATTAGCTTCTTCAGTCCCAGCTGTTCGAAGTTGTAACTAAAATAATGGAAGAAATTACTGATGCGAGGGTCGTCGCAGTTGCAGAGCACTGTCTTTCCGCGGAAATGTTCGCGATAGTGCTTCAACTCATTCTCTATGTCCACGAGTTGTGTGTAGAACTCGTCTTTTTTGGCCGACTTTGCGGCGTTTAGGTTTTTGTTTGCCATATTGACAGCAATTGTGCATTGCTATCAATCGACATGATAAAAAGAGTTTCTTATCATGTACCGAGGCTAGTGTAGCGAAAGGGCGCCTTTTCCAACAATAAGAAACTCACAAACGTGAGCATCCTATTAAAGGTTGGATTGGCGTACCATCGCTGATATGCCTTACATATTATCTCATTGTTTTATGCCCTTTTTTAGTCGCTACACTATTGGGTACATGCGATAATAGTAATGCTTTGTTATTATTTATAGCCCGTCAACTCGCGACGGACCAATATGTCTTTTCGAGGTGCAAAATTACGAATAATTATCAAACTGGCAAAAAAAACTTTGCCGCCGCAGGCGGAAAGCTTGCGGCGGCAATTATACTAACGTTGACGCGTTAACGCATCGCTACTTGATTCTCATCTTGTAGAACGAGCGGTAGACGAACACAAGGGCTATCAGCAGGAAGGCCACACCGAACCAGGGGGCTATGCCGCGGAAGCCTTCGCTGATGGCTATCTCCATGGCAAGCACACCAAAGAGGGTGGTGAACTTGATGATGGGGTTGAGGGCCACAGAGGAGGTGTCCTTGAAGGGGTCGCCCACGGTGTCGCCAACGACGCTGGCGTCGTGCAGCGGGGTGCCCTTG
>JAEEMK010000023.1 GCA_016283175.1 Bacteroidales bacterium | reverse complement strand
CTTCGCTATCCGCGAGGGTGGCCGCACCGTGGGTTCCGGTCAGGTGACCAAAATCCTCGAATAATCGAAGAAAACTCCTTAGAGCCGCAGCCCTGCGGCTCTATCCAGGGGCATAGTTAAATGGCATAATGACGGTCTCCAAAACCGTAGTTGGGAGTTCGATTCTCTCTGCCCCTGCCAATCAAATCGAAAGTTAAGATGTCTAAATTCGGAGATTACGTGAAATCAAGCTACGACGAACTCGTGCACAAAGTGTCGTGGCCAAGTTTTAAAGAGCTGCAAAACAGCGCCGTTGTGGTCGCTGTCGCAGCCCTTATCCTCGCCGTCATTGTCTTCATCATGGACTATGTCTGTGGTGTCCAGGGCGGTGCATGGAAAGGTATATTGGGAATCTATTATTCTATTGTCTCATAAAAACAGTCTCGCTTGTCCCCACGCACCGCTTCTCATGTGCGCGGGTGTGCGGACCGGTCTTGCTTCCCAATCTTATTTGAGGCCGGTTCATGACTCGGGGCGGATGAATGCTGTCGGCGAAGACAGCGCGATGAACCCCCAACGACAATTAGGAATCATATCTGTTTCAATAGTTTTAAGCAATGGATCAACAGTCTAAGAAATGGTATGTCGTAAGGGCTATCAGCGGTAAAGAGAAAAAGGCCAAAGAGTACATCGAAAGCGAAATGGCTAAACGTGGCTGGTCTGAACTCGTTCCGCAAGTCCTCATCCCTACTGAGAAAGTCTATTCTATCCGCAACGGCAAGAAGGTGGTCAAGGACCGCAACTTCTTCCCGGGTTATGTGTTGATAGAGGCCGACCTCAAGGATGAGATCATTCCCGTTATCCAGAATGTCCCCAATGTCTTAGATTTCCTCCGCGAGAAAGATGGCGGCCCCATCCCGATGCGTCCCGCTGAAATCAACCGCATCCTTGGCAACATGGATGAACAGCTCGACAGCGACGGCGGCCTCCTCGACAAATTCATCGTCGGCGAACCTGTCAAGGTTATCGACGGCCCCTTCAACTCCTTCTCCGGTATCGTGGAAGAGGTGAACGAGGAAAAGATGAAACTCAAGGTTACGGTCAAGATCTTCGGTCGCAAAACACCGCTCGAACTCAACTACAACCAGGTGGAGAAAGAATAGCGAAACGGCATGGTTCAAAAGTAGATGTTGTATTTACAAATGTTTTAAATTTTTCATTCAATGGCAAAAGAAATTGCAGGATTGATTAAACTTCAGATCAAAGGCGGCGCCGCCAACCCGGCTCCTCCCGTAGGTCCCGCATTGGGTGCCAAAGGTGTCAACATTATGGAGTTCTGCAAGCAGTTCAACGCTCGTACGCAGGACCAGGCTGGCAAGATTCTGCCCGTCATCATCAATGTCTACACCGACAAGTCCTTTGATTTTGTAGTAAAGACTCCCCCTGTTGCCGTACAGCTGAAAGAGGCTTCGAAGGCCGCCAAGGGTTCTGCTGAACCCAACCGCGTAAAGGTCGCCTCCGTCACTTGGGAACAGGTACGCCAGATTGCCGAAGCCAAAATGCCCGACCTGAACTGCTTCACTATCGAGTCGGCTATGAGTATGGTTGCCGGCACTGCACGCAGTATGGGTATCACTGTTACGGGTGAGAACCCCCTGGCAAAGTAAATTAAAGAAAGAATTATTAACAGTGGTAGCGTTAGTAGTAAAGTTTATAGGTTAAAGTTTAACGGTTAAAGACCTGCTGAGACCTGAGACGACGAAAGCGCGGTGACCACAAAAACGATCAGAAATGGCAAAACTATCTAAAAAACAGAAAGAGGCTTTTGCAAAGTTTGACAAAGAAAAGGTCTATTCGCTCGAAGAGGCCGTAACTGTTGTAAAACAGATTACCTACACCAAGTTTGATTCCAGCTTTGACATCGATGTCCGCTTGGGCGTCGACCCGCGCAAAGCCAACCAGATGGTCCGCGGAAGCGTCACCCTGCCTCACGGCACGGGCAAGACTGTTCGCGTGTTGGTACTCTGCACCCCCGACAAGGAGGAAGAGGCAAAAGCCGCCGGAGCCGATTACTACGGCTTGGACGAATATGTTGCCAAAATCAAGGGCGGTTGGACAGACGTCGATGTCATCATCACTATGCCCAGCTGTATGCCCAAGATTGGTGCTCTGGGACGCATCCTCGGTCCTCGCGGCCTGATGCCGAACCCCAAGACCGGCACCGTTACTATGGAAATCGGCAAGGCTGTCCAAGAGGCTAAGGCTGGTAAGATTGACTTCAAGGTCGACAAATTCGGTATCATCCATACCGCTGTCGGAAAATGCAGCTTCGACGAGAAGAAAATTGTCGAGAACGCACGTGAGGTCCTCCAGGCCATCATCAAGCTGAAACCTTCGGCTGCCAAGGGTACCTATGTGAAGAGCATCACCGTCTCCTCCACTATGAGCCCCGGCGTCAAGGTCGACACCAAAGCCGCAACATTGTAAAAATTGAAAATTGAGAATTGAAAATAATTTCGATTTTCTAAACGAGTTAATTCACAATTTATGAGAAAAGAACAGAAAGACCAACTGATAGACTCCTTGTGTGAGGAAATCAAGGCCTACCCGCATCTCTACATCGCCGACATCGGAGGTCTGAACTCCGTGCAGACGAGCAAGCTGCGCCGCGCCGCCTTCCGCAAAGAGGTGAAGCTGGAAGTTGTCAAGAACACCCTTCTCATCAAGGCTATGGAAAAGAGTGGCGTAGACTACTCGGAGCTGAAGCCCGTGGTGAAAGGTGAGACCTGCATTATGCTGTCGAACATCAACAACGCTCCCGCAAAGCTCATAAAGGAATTCCTGGCCAACAACAAGGACGCCAAGAAACCTTTGCTGAAGGGTGCCTATGTTGAGGAGAGCTTCTATGTGGGTGCTGAGAATCTCGACGCGCTTGTCAACATCAAGTCCAAGAGCGAACTTATCGCCGACGTTATCGCACTGCTGCAGTCGCCGATCAAGAACGTTGTTTCGGGCCTCCAGTCGGCAGGCAACACCATCTGCGGTGTCCTCGAGACTTTGTCAGAGAAAGCAGAATAAACAAAACAAAATTCCGTGTGCGGCAGATGCCGGACACAAGTCAAAAAACAAAATTGTAAAACATTTAAATTTAAAATAATTATGGCAGACATTAAAGCCTTAGCAGAAGAACTGGTTAACTTAACCGTTAAAGAAGTAAAAGAATTAGCTGACGTCCTGAAAGAGGAATACGGCATTGAACCCGCAGCTGCCGCTGTTGCAGTTGCTGCTGCTCCCGCCGCTGGTGGCGCTGCCGCCGCTGAGGAAAAGACCTCGTTTGACGTTATCCTGAAGGGTGTTCCCGATATGACCAAGAAACTGGCCGTTGTGAAGGCTGTGAAGGACCTCGCAAGCCTCGGTCTGAAAGAGTCGAAGGAACTCGTTGACGGTGCTCCCAAGACCGTTAAGGAAGGCGTCTCGAAGGACGAAGCCGATGCACTGAAGAAAGCCCTCGAAGAGGCTGGTGCAGAGGTTGAAGTTAAGTAATTTATACACTACTTGGCTCACCTAAGGAATAGGGTCTCCGACTTGTGTCGGAGTACCTATTCCTTATTGCTATGCAATACTTATCCCCGTGCGTATAGATATGAATATGTGAGTTTGTGAGTACTAGAGTTTCGTAAACCAAAAATTTTTATTCCCTTGGCAAAAAATCAACCCACAGTAATCAATTTTGCATCCGTCCGCAAGTTCGACTATCCGGATTTCCTCGACATTCAGCTGAAGTCATTCCAGGATTTCTTCCAGATCGAGACCAACCCGGACAACCGTTTGGATGAGGGTCTTTTCAAGGTTTTCAAAGAGAATTTTCCCATCTCGGATGCACGCAATAATTTCACTCTTGAGTTTCTGGACTACTACATCGACCCGCCGAGATACACCATTGAGGAGTGTATAGAGCGCGGCTTGACGTACAGTGTGCCTCTGAAGGCCAAGTTGAAACTCTCCTGCAATGACCCTGAGAACGAAGAGTTCCAGGCCATCGAACAGCCTGTCTATCTGGGTATGATCCCCTATATGACACCGAAAGGCACGTTCGTAATCAACGGTGCCGAGCGCGTCGTCGTGTCGCAGCTGCACCGTTCGCCAGGCGTTTTCTTCGGCACCCAGTTCCACTCGAACGGTACGCAGCTTTACAGTGCACGTATCATACCGTTCAAGGGTAGCTGGATGGAGTTCACCACGGACATCAACAACGTGATGTACGCCTACATCGACCGCAAGAAGAAACTGCCTATCACGACACTCTTGCGCGCCATTGGCTTTGAAACCGACAAGGAGATTCTCGACATTTTCGAACTCGCCGAGGAGATCAAAGCTACCCGCGCCAACTTGAAGAAAAACATCGGCCGCAAGCTTGCCGCCCGTGTTGTTGACACCTGGATAGAAGACTTCGTGGACGAGGACACCGGAGAGGTGGTCTCGATGGAGCGTACCGAGGTGGTCATCGAACGCGACGTAGAGCTGACCGAGGAAAACATTGAGAAAATACTTGAACTGAATGTCAAAACGATACTTGTTACCACTGAGGACAAGGACGGTGTCGACTATTCGGTCATCTACAATACCCTTAAGAAAGACACAGCCAATAATGCCAAGGAGGCTGTGGAATACATATACAGGCAGCTGCGCAACGCCGAGCCGCCAGACGAGGAAACCGCTCGCGGCATCATCGAGAAACTGTTCTTCTCTGACAAGCGCTACGATTTGGGCGATGTGGGTCGCTACAGAATCAATACAAAGCTGAACCTTGATGTACCCGACGAGGTGCGCGTCCTTACAAAAGAGGATATCACCTCTATTATTAAATATTTGATACTTCTTATTAACCAAAAGGCAGATGTCGACGATATCGACCACTTGTCGAACCGTCGCGTCCGCACTGTCGGCGAACAGCTCTCTGCCCAGTTCGGCGTAGGCTTGGCCCGTATGAGCCGCACTATTCGCGAACGTATGAATGTGCGCGACAACGAGGTCTTCACTCCCACCGAGCTTATCAACGCAAAGACTCTGTCGTCGGTAATAAACTCTTTCTTCGGCACAAACCAGCTGTCGCAGTTTATGGATCAGACCAACCCTCTGGCCGAGATCACGCACAAACGCCGTATCTCTGCTCTGGGTCCCGGCGGTCTTTCGCGCGACCGCGCAGGTTTCGAGGTGCGTGACGTTCACTACACACACTATGGTCGTCTGTGTACCATCGAGACACCCGAAGGTCCAAACATCGGTCTTATTTCATCGCTCAGCGTCTACGCAAAAATCAACAACCTTGGTTTTATCGAGACACCGTACCTGCGCGTCGAGAACGGTCAGGTTCAGCTCGGCGAGGCACCGGTATACTACACTGCCGAGGCTGAAGAGAACAAGACTGTGGCACAGGCCACCACCGAGCAGGACGAGGAAGGCCACATCCTTGGCAGCCGTGTCAAAGCACGCCGCCAGGCCGACTTCCCCATCGTAAGCCCCGAAGAGGTAGACTTGATGGACATCGCTTCGAACCAGATTGCATCGATTGCCGCATCGCTCATCCCGTTCCTGGAACACGACGACGCCAACCGTGCCCTAATGGGTTCGAATATGATGCGTCAGGCTGTTCCTCTGCTCAATCCTGAAATACCCATCGTCGGAACAGGCATAGAACAAGCCGTGGCCGAAGACAGCCGTGTGCTGCTCAACGCTATTGGCGACGGTGTCGTTGAATATGTAGACTCTACCCGCATCGTCATCAAGCACAACCGCACCGAGAAAGAGCGCCTTGTAAGCTTCGACGACGACCTGCACGAGTACCGTCTCACCAAATACCAGCGCACCAACCACAGCACTGCCATCAACCTGCGTCCTATCGTCCGCAAAGGCGACAAAGTCAAGAAAGGACAAGTGCTTTGCGAAGGATATGCAACACAGGGTGGCGAGCTTGCCCTTGGCCGCAATATGATGGTGGCATTTATGCCTTGGAAGGGTTACAACTTCGAGGATGCCGTTGTCATCAGCGAACGTGTTGTACGCGAAGACATCTATACCTCCGTCCACGTTGAGGAATACACCCTTGAGGTTCGTGAGACAAAACGCGGCGACGAAGAGTTGACGCGCGACATTCCCAACGTCAGCAGTGACGCCACCAAGGATCTTGATGAAAACGGTATCATCCGTATCGGTGCCGAAGTCAAGGAAGGCGACATCCTGATAGGTAAAATCACGCCCAAAGGCGAGAGCGACCCCACTCCGGAAGAGAAACTGCTTCGCGCCATCTTTGGCGACAAAGCAGGTGACGTGAAGGACGCTTCGCTGAAAGTTCCGCCGTCGGTACGCGGTGTTGTCATTGACAAGAAACTGTTCACCAGAGTTGTCCGCGACCGCAAGGCACGCGCACGCGAAAAAGAACTCCTTGCAAAGCCAGAGGAAGAGTTCAATATCGAACTCGCCGACCTCAAAGACAAGCTTATTGACAAACTACTTGTCATCCTGGCCGGCAAGACCTCGAACGGAGTCTACAACTCGCATAAAGTAGAACTTATCCATAAGAAAGAGAAGTTCAGTATGAAGGTGTTGCGTTCCATCGAAGATTTCACCGATGTCAACCCCAACCGCTGGACTCAGGACAAAGAGACCAACAACCTTATCAAGGAGTTGCTCAACAACTACAATATCAAGGTCCGCGAACTCAACGGTCGTTTCACACGTAACAAGTTCGCTCTCACCGTCGGCGACGACCTTCCCAGCGGAATCGTACAGATGGCCAAAGTATATATCGCTATGAAGCGTAAGCTTCGCATCGGTGACAAGATGGCTGGCCGCCACGGTAACAAAGGTATTGTCTCCAAGATTGTCCGCGCCGAGGATATGCCGTTCCTTGCCGACGGTACACCTGTCGACATAGTGCTTAATCCTCTGGGTGTGCCTTCGCGTATGAACTTAGGTCAGATTTACGAGACCGTCCTTGGATGGGCTGGCAAGAAACTCAACAAGCGTTTCAAGACCCCGATCTTCGACGGTGCCACACTCGAACAGATCAATGGATATATGCAAGAAGCCGGTCTGCCCGAGAACGGCCGTACCTACCTCTACGACGGTGAAACCGGAGAGCGCTTTGACCAGCCTGCCACCGTGGGATATATCTACTATCTCAAACTGCATCATATGATTGACGACAAGATGCACGCACGTAGCATTGGACCCTACTCGCTCATCACACAGCAGCCTCTCGGCGGTAAAGCCAACTTCGGTGGCCAGCGTTTTGGTGAGATGGAGGTCTGGGCTCTCGAAGCATTCGGTGCTTCACACGTGCTGCAGGAAGTGCTGACAGTCAAGTCCGACGACGTTATGGGCCGTGCCAAAACCTACGAGGCCATCGTCAAGGGCGACAACCAGCCTACACCGGGCATCCCAGAGTCGTTCAACGTGTTGGTACACGAATTGCGTGGCTTAGGACTTGAGGTAACTTTTGATTAATTATGAATTATGAATTTTGAATTATGAATCCGTCGTTTGCATAGAACTCAAAATTCAACATTCAAAATTCAAAATTATAACAATATGGCTTTTAAACAAGAATCACAGTTAAAGAACGATTTCAAATCGATAACCATTAGCTTGGCATCGCCGGAGTCAATCAAAAGACGCTCATATGGCGAAGTCACCAAGCCCGAAACCGTCAACTACCGCACCTATAAACCGGAACGTGACGGCTTGTTCTGCGAGCGCATTTTCGGTCCTACACGCGACTGGGAGTGCCACTGTGGCAAATATAAACGCATACGTTACAAAGGTATCGTCTGCGACCGTTGCGGCGTTGAAGTAACAGAGAAAAAAGTCCGCCGCGAACGTATGGGTCACATCGAACTTACCGTGCCCGTGGCCCACATATGGTTCTTCCGCACACTGCCAAACAAAATTGGTACCCTGCTGGATATTCCCAGCAAGAAACTGAACCAGGTCATTTACTATGAGAAATACATCGTTATACAGCCTGGCAAAGCCACTTTGAACGATGTACCAGTGCGCAAGCTCGACCTTCTTACGGAAGAAGAACTGTACTCCATCACCGAGAACCTGCCCTCGAACAACGACCAGCTCAGCAATGACGATCCTGACAAGTTCATCTATGGTATGGGTGCCGAGGCGCTCTACACGCTGCTCAGCGAACTCGACCTCGACAAACTTAGCTACGATCTCCGCGACCGCGCAAACAAGGAGAACTCCAACCAGCGCAAACAGGAAGCGCTGAAACGCCTCAACATTATCGAGTCGTTCCGCGATTCGCGTCACCGTATGCAGGAACGCGGTATGGACAACCGTCCTGAATGGATGATTCTCAATATCATCCCTGTAATTCCGCCAGACCTGCGTCCGCTTGTTCCGCTTGATGGCGGCCGTTTCGCCACCAGCGACATAAATGAGCTCTATCGTCGTGTAATCATCCGCAACAACCGTCTGAAACGACTGCTAGAGATCAAAGCTCCGGAAGTCATTATGCGCAACGAAAAACGTATGCTTCAGGAGTCCGTTGACTCGTTGTTCGACAACAGCCGCAAAGTCAGTTCTGTCAAAAGCGACAGCAATCGTTCGCTCAAATCACTCAGCGACTCCCTCAAGGGTAAACAAGGTCGTTTCCGTCAGAACCTGCTCGGTAAACGTGTCGACTACTCTGGCCGTTCGGTCATCGTTGTCGGACCAGAACTTAAAATGCACGAGTGCGGTTTACCGAAGGATATGGCCAGCGAGCTTTTCAAACCGTTCATTATCCGCAAGATGCTTGAACGCGGTCTTGTAAAGACTGTAAAGAGTGCCAAACGTATAGTCGACCGCAAAGATCCGGTAGTATGGGAAATCCTTGAAAACATACTGAAAGGCCACCCGATACTCCTGAACCGAGCTCCTACGCTCCACCGTCTTGGTATTCAGGCCTTCCAACCCAAGCTCGTAGAAGGTAAAGCCATCCGTCTGCACCCGCTCGTATGTACCGGTTTCAACGCCGACTTCGACGGTGACCAGATGGCTGTCCACGTACCACTGGGCAATGCAGCAATACTTGAAGCCCAGCTGTTGATGCTCTCCACCCATAACATCCTCAACCCTGCCAACGGTGCTCCTATTACCGTGCCTTCGCAGGATATGGTGCTTGGTCTGTACTATATGACCAAACCGCGCCACACCACTGAAACCGAGGTTGTCAAAGGCGAAGGCCAACGTTTCTATTCACCTGAAGAGGTTATCATCGCGTACAACGAGAAACGTGTATCGCTCAACGCTTGCATCTCTGTCCGTCTCAACCAATTCAAAGGACGTGACGAATACGAATTCGTACATACCGACAGGTCATTCGCCGAAGTAATAAAAGATCGCAACGGCAACATACTCACCGACCGCGACTGCGATACCGACGAAGAGCGCGCACAGCGTTGCCGCACTGAATTTGAGATTCTTCGCGACAATGAAGGATTCCCAATTGTTGACAAAAACGGTCACTACATCAAAACCGACCGTCTGCATACCACTGTTGGCCGCGTCATATACAACCAGGTTGTACCTGATGCCTATGGCTACATAAACCAGGTGATGGGCAAGAAGAGCCTGCGCGACATTATCGGTGACCTCTTTACCGTCTGCGGCAACGCCGTAACAGCCAATTTCCTCGACGACATCAAGGCTATGGGTTACCGTATGGCTTTCAAGGGAGGTCTGTCGTTCAACCTTGGCGACGTTATCATCCCCGAAGAAAAAGAACAGATGATAGCACACGCCAACGAAGAAGTCGAAGAGGTTATGGCTCAGTATGCTATGGGTCTCATCACCAACAACGAGCGCTACAACCACGTCATCGATATTTGGACTAACACCAACAATCAGCTTACCGAGACACTTATGAAGCGACTCAAGGCTGACAACCAAGGATTCAATCCAATATATATGATGTACGACTCTGGTGCCCGTGGTAGCAAAGAACAGATTCGTCAGCTCTCCGGTATGCGTGGTCTTATGGCCAAGCCTCAGAAAGCTGGTGCCGCCGGCAACGAGATTATCGAGAACCCCATCATCTCCAACTTCAAAGAAGGTTTGTCGGTGCTTGAGTACTTTATCTCTACCCACGGTGCTCGTAAGGGTCTGGCCGATACAGCTCTTAAAACAGCTGACGCCGGTTACCTTACCCGTCGTCTCGTTGACGTGGCACACGATGTCATCATCACCGAGGAAGACTGCGGCACACTGCGCGGTCTGCCCACCACAGCACTCAAGAAAGGCGAGGATATCGTCCAGAGCCTCAGTGAAAAGATTCTTGGCCGTACATCGGTACACGATATTTTCGACCCCCAAACCGACGAACTCATTGTCGGTGCCGGCGAAGAACTTACCGAAGAAATCTGCAAACGCATCGAAGAAGCTCATATCGAAGAGGTAGAAATCCGCTCAGTTCTCACCTGCGAAGCCAAACACGGCGTCTGCGCCAAGTGCTATGGCCGCAACCTGGCCACTGGCCGTATGGTACAGAAAGGCGAGGCTGTCGGTGTCATCGCCGCACAGGCTATTGGTGAACCTGGTACACAGCTGACACTGCGTACATTCCACGTAGGTGGTGTCGCCGGTGGCAACATTGGTACCACTTCAAGCATAGAGTCACATCACGACGGTATTCTCGCCATCGATGAACTCCGTGCCATACCCTACACCGATGCACAAGGCGAAAGCTATCACATCGTTATGGGTCGTTCAGCGGAAATGCGCATTGTCGATCCCAAGACCGATGTCACGCTCTTCTCGGCACTGCTGCCCTATGGCTCCAAGCTCTACAAACTGGCAGGTTCCGAACTGCATCGTGGCGACCTTATCGCAGAGTGGGATCCCTACAACGTTGTCATCATATCCGATGTCGACGGTAAGGTCAGCTTCGAGAACGTCATCGAGAACGTGACCTACCGTGTTGAAAGCGATTCCCAGACAGGTCTTCAGGACAAAGTCATCGTCGAATCGCGCCAGCGTACAAAGAACCCAACCCTCAACATCGTCGACGACGAGGGCAACATCCTCAAAGTCTACGACCTTCCTGTCGGTGCCCATATCGGTGTCGACAACGGTCAGAAACTCAAGGCTGGTGACATTATGGTCAAAATACCGCGCAGCTTCGGCAAAGCAGGCGACATCACGGGCGGTCTGCCCCGAGTCACAGAGCTCTTCGAGGCCCGCAACCCGTCCGACCCCGCCATCGTGGCTGAAATCGACGGTATCGTTTCCATCGCCAAGAAACTCAAACGCAACAACCGTGAGATTACCATCACTTCCAAGACTGGTGAGCAGCGCAGCTACCTTATCAGCACCAGCAAGCAAATTCTTGCACAGGATCAGGACTATGTCAAGGCTGGTACACCGCTCAGCGAGGGTGCCATCACGCCTGCCGACATCCTAGCCGTTAAGGGACCTATGAAGGTGCAAGAATACATCGTCAACGAGGTACAGGAAGTCTACCGTCTGCAGGGTGTGAAAATCAACGACAAACACTTCGAAGTCATTGTACGTCAGATGATGCGCAAAGTAGAAATCGAAGACCCGGGCGATACCCGCTTCCTCGAAGGCGAGCTCGTCAACAAAATTGATTTCCACGAAATCAACGACGAGATCTTCGGTATGAAGGTTGTCGAGGACAAGGGCGACAGCGAAACACTTGAAAACGGCCAGATTATCACTGCCCGCAAACTGCGCGACGAGAACTCCTATCTGCGCCGTCAGGACAAGAAACTCGTTACTGCACGCGAAGCCAAGCCTGCTACAGCAAAACAGATACTTCAGGGTATCACACGCGCCTCGCTGCAGACCAAGAGCTTCATCAGCGCTGCATCCTTCCAGGAGACCACCAAGGTCCTCACCGAGGCTGCCATCAATGCAAAACAGGACTACCTCGAAGGTATGAAGGAGAACGTAATCGTCGGTCACCTTATCCCCGCAGGAACAGGTCTCCGCGAATACCAAAACCTTATTGTGGCGGACAAAAAAACAATGAACCAATAACAAGAGGATTAAACAATGGCACAAGAAAACAAAAACAATCTGAACCTCAATATCAGTGATGATGTTGCGCAAGGTACATACAGCAACCTTGCTGTAATAACCCACTCTCCTGCCGAGTTTATCCTCGACTTTGCACAGGCTCTGCCTGGCCGTGAAGGCGCAACAGTGCGACAGCGCATACTGATGTCGCCCATCCACGCCAAAAGACTCCTTATGGCCTTGAACGACAACCTACAGAAGTACGAAAAGAACTTTGGAGTCATCGACGAGCCGCACAGTCCCAACGATGCCATACCCTACAATATGGTGCCGCAGGGCAAAGCCTGACAACAAATGAAATAGCATTTGTGTTTTTATAAGGTTTGTACAAGAGGGATGCTTTACAGCATCCCTCTTTTTGTATATTATACTTGATCACAACAGTAAATTCACTCCACCGCATTGTAAAATAATGCTGAGCAATTGAATTATACTATCACCGGCTATTCAATATACTCGAAGTACGTAATATAGACATCCACATATCGGTAGCCCTGCGTGTAATGGTCTATTTCGTTGCGACTGCGTGACACCGGCAATTTTTCACTATATGTGTAGCTATATGAGAGTTTTGAACTACCGTAATCGACTGAAATAACATTGTTTTTGTTCGCAAAAGCATAACTGTCTACGTTTTCGCCTACGCCAATAAGTGTTGGCATCAACCCCTGCAAAGGGTTATATTTATCATCGTATCGATATGTTACTGTATTACCGTCAGAAGCGTTGCTAATGCTTTTGATATTGTCGCCTTTCCAAACTATACGGTACACTGTCTCACCTTTTTTTGCTTGATCTTTCTTATGGCATTCTGCAAGGTCGTGCACCGATTGGGCATCACCCAACACAGGCAAAAGCGCCAAAGCATCAATGTCAATGTCTGATTTGGTTTGAACAGCATTGCCATCAATGGTTATCTGGCTGATCTTCTTTCCGTCATATTTAAATTCATAAGTTGCAACAGTCTCTCCGTTTTTGTTTTTAACGGTCATTGTCTCGAGTTTTTTACCGTTGTAGTGATATTCGACGCCCGACTTTGTTTCACTAATATAAGCACGAACAAGGCGCTTGCCGTCGTATGTAAACGCAAGGCTGTTAGACACATTGTTACCCGAATAGAAGTCAATGCGATCCAGACGATTGCCATTCCAGATCCATTTCTCTGTCTGATGGCGTTTCGTGCTGTCCTTATGAATGACTTTCCATACCTTGAGTTCGTTATCATACCTCTGGTGAGTCCGTTCAAAGTATTCCGAGATACCCGACAGCTTCTGACTGGGTCTATATACTCCATCCTTTTTGCAGCCGGACATAACACATAGGACTGCTATCAAAACAACCGTTGTGAAAAAACGCTTCATATTGAATATTTTATTATATAACGCCAACGAAACGTAAAAATTATGTATCATTTTGATTTCTCCCACCTGTAAATTCAACACCGAGGTGCGGTGCCATCAAACAAAACAAAACAGAAAAAACCGTTTCGGGAGAGGATAGTAGGTATCTTCATAGTCCGTTCAACGATACTTCGACTATATATCAACGATACTTCAACGATATAGTATAGTTGATATATGGTCGAAGTATCGTTGAAGTATGGTCAAAGTATAGTTGAACGGGCATAGCGGTTGAGGCCAAACCGCAGCCGGCGCCGGCACTCCCCATTGCGGCTGAGTGCCAAAATATGGTTTGCCACGCTGCAATTCGGAAATTATGTGTATTTTTGCATTGTATTACCAAAAAAAATCTTGCTGCAAACTTATGAATATCAAATCACTTAAAGTTTTAATACTGTTCTTTTCACTGTGCAGTACTATCTGCGCACAAGATAATATGACCGACAGCGTCGATGCTCTGCACTACGACCTACGGCTTGACATAGGCAACCATACCGCTAACCGCATCGAAGGCTCGGCAGTCGTTACTATGCACATACTTAGCCATATGGACACCGTCGCACTGGAACTCTGCGCATCGGATATCGACTCTGTATGGTTTGACGGTACACCTTCACCATTCTGCTATGATGCAGCAATGCGCCTTGTGAAAGTACCTTATGTCGGCAACATCGACGATACAGTGACGATAACCGTTTTTTACCGCAAGGGGCAACATATTATGCCGCAAGGCTGGGGTGGTTTCTATTTCGACAACAACATATACTACAATCTCGGCATTGCATTATACGAATATCCACACAATGCTGGCAAGGCCTGGTTCCCGTGCCGCGACAACTTCTACGACAAGGCTACCTACCATTTTGAAATCACAGCAAAACCCAACTGGAGAGCAATATGCACAGGCCTTTTGGATAGCATTACCGAGCATACCGATGGCAGTTCTACATACTTCTGGACTCTGAATCGCCAGACGCCAACATACCTTGTTGGTGTGGCAGTGGCGCCTTTCCACATCATTGAACGAGAATATGTCAGCGAATACGGCATCTACCCTGCCCTGCTAGGCTTTACAGGTCACGACAGCGCTATGGTGTGGGCCGCCTACGACAATATGAGCCGGGTGATACCGATGTTTGAACGCCGTTTTGGACCCTATATGTGGGACCGCGTGGGATATGTGTCGACGACAAAAGGTTCGATGGAACACGTCGGAAACGTTGCCTTTACAACACAGTGTATGTCATCGCAGGACGAAGCCTGCCTGGCAACTATGAGCCACGAGTTTGCCCACTCGTGGTTTGGCAATCTCGTCACCTGTGCTACAAGTCTGGATATGTGGATCAACGAGGGCGGTGCATCTTTTTGCGAGGAGGTGGCTGTCGAAGCTATCTATTCCGACAGCAATCCACTTCGCTACAAAGACTATGCCAAGGAAAACCTTAAAAATGTGCTCATAACAGCACATATAAGAGATGACGGTTTCAAACCAGTATATGGGCAAACGCCCGAATATACTTACGGTATGACCGTATACAACAAAGGTGCCACGGTATGGCACTCCCTGCGCGGATATGTGGGCGATTCGCTCTTCTATGCTGCTATGCAAACACTTTTCAGCCGTTGCGCATTCCAAAACATTGACAGCTACCAGCTGCGCGACAGTCTTTCGCTATACACTGGCACCGATCTTACTGACTTCTTCGATTTCCACGTATTCAAACCAGGATTCACAGATTTCATAATTGACTCTATCCACAACAACAACACAACAACAACAATCCATATACAGCAGAAAACTTACGGCACCGACAGTCTGGCCAATGGCAACCGTGTGTGGGTGACATTCTTTTCGGCTAACCGTCTTAATCGCGCCGACCGCCTGATAACATTCGACGGCAAAGAAACCACTGCTGTTTTCCAGTTACCATTCAAGCCTGAATTTGCCATCGTTGACTACAACGACGACCTTTCGAAAGCATCAGTTAGTCAAGAACTTTTCATAAAAACAAAAGGGTCTTACAATCTCTCTTCAGCGCTGTTCCGTGCAGAGGTGAGCAAGGTGAATGACGGCGACAGCGCCTGGCTTTACGTTACCCATCACTGGGTAAAACCCGACACATTGCAAAATCCGCGGTATGCAAAAATGGCCGACCGCTATTGGCAGGTAACGGGTATTATCCCCGAAGGCTTCAAGATAGGTGGCCGCTTTTATTTTTCTCGTAATGGAAACGACCGTTCGCTTGACAATAATCTTTTCAATAGTTCAGCAGAGTTTGAACAGTTGTGCCTACTATACCGCGAAGACGCCGCCAGCGAGTGGAAACCAGCCACGAGCCTGCACACAGGCAACTCGTCGCAGGGATATTTTGTAATGACCGCGTTGAAACTTGGACAATACACCCTTGCTGTGAAAGACACATCATACGTTGACATTGTCGCTCCCAACGAGACTGAAACGGGTTCGGTACGTATATATCCCAATCCAACAAGCGGCACAGTGACCATAGAGACCGACAATCCAGGCGAGGCACTTTCGATTGATATATACGACACAGGTGGCAGAGCCGTTTTCAAAGACATTCGCACTGTCAGCGGCGGTCAAATTGCTCTCGACCTCAAATCAGGCATTTACTCCTTCATTATCCGTCAATTGGAAAACAATAAGTTGAGCAGTCAAAAAGTGCAATTTATGATTTTTTAACATAGTCTGCTAAACTTTTCGAGGCCTTTAATGCACTACTCTGTTTTAGAAATGATAAGCCTGGAAACAGTCATAGAAGGATGCAAGCAAGGCAACAGAGCAATGCAGAAGGAACTGTATGACAGATACAGTTCCCGATTCTATGCGTTATGCCGTCGCTACACCAACGATACAGAAAGCGCCAACGAGATTCTTACTGATGGCTTCATTGATGTTTTCAGCGAAATTGGCAACTATCGCAACGAAGGATCCTTCGAAGGCTGGATGCAAACCATCTTTCTGCGCAAGGCTATAAGATTCTATCACGCCAACCACCGTCGACAGCAGACTTTTAAACAACTGGACAGCACCGAGTATGACGGCGGCTATGCGGATATCGCCACACAAATTGACATTCGAGAAGCACTACTTGTGGCGTTGAGAAATCTTTCCAACGAGGAACGAATGGTTTTCAACTTGGTGGCTGTAGAAGACTGTTCATTGAAAGAAGCAGGCAAAATGATGAACATACCTGTTTCTACCGTCAAGTCACGATATTACAGGGCATTGCAAACAGTCAGAGAACGTCTGACAAAACAACTGGGTGAAAATTTCATAAAGAATTACAGATAAGATAAGTAACGATATATTAAAGCGTAAGTTATGGATATCATAGAGAAATTGGCAAAAGAGCAATTGAAGAATGCAGAACAACAACCACCGGCAAATGTTTGGAACACCATTGAAGGCCGTTTGGATGCTGTGCAAGCGACCAAAACGTCTAAAACAAGAAACATAGGAAGATTTATCGTCATCGCCTCTGGGATAGCAGTTGCTGCAGCTGCAACTTTGTTTGCAATATCAAAATCGAACGACACCATACCGCAGTCTCAACCAACTATTACCTATCAGCCAATTGAAGAAATTGTGGTTGAAGAACCCCTCGACAGTGCAGAAAAAGCAACCGACAACATAGTTGCCAGACCAACAATCTTAGAGCATAAAACCGTCGAAGCTCCATCAACAAAAAGCACTACTGCGCCAAAAGCAGCACTGCTAACAGCAGACCAAAAGAAGACAACTGCGTTTGCAACAGCCCAAAATGAAACGACCACTGTTCCGCAACCAGTCCCGAACAATAAAGTTGCTGAAAGCAACCTTCCTTCAACACCTGCTGTTGATTCGGCAAAAATTAAATACCCAACAACACAACCAGAGCCACGAGACACCGTCACACACCGCAAAACCGAACTATCGGTAGTTATTCCCAACCTGCTGACACCCAACGGAGACGGATACAATGACTGCTGGGCAATACCCGACATCGAGAACTATGGCACTGTTCAAGTACAAGTGTATACCGCCAAAAGCAAACGCATATTCAGCTCAACAAAATATCATAACGAGTTTTGTGGCGACAACTGTCCCGACGGCAACTATTTCTATGTGATAAAGTTCTCTGATTATGAAACGACCCGTCGCGGCGTCCTTGTAATAAAAAGATGACAACAATAACCGTTTTGACTATGAAAAAAGAAGAATCATATTCCTTATTATACAAACAGATCAAGAGTCTCATTGCAGGCGAGAACGACAGCATTGCCGTGATGTCAAACGTTGCCGCCCTTATCCACGACACTTTCCGCTTTTGGTGGACAGGATTCTACCGCGTAGAGGGCGGTGAACTGATACTTGGCCCGTTCCAAGGACCTGTGGCGTGTATGCACATAGGCTTCAGCAAGGGTGTATGCGGCACAGCGTGGAAGGAGCGCCGCACGGTGGTTGTGCCCGACGTGGAGCAGTTTCCCGGCCATATCGCCTGCAGCAGCGAAAGCCGCAGCGAGATAGTGGTACCCGTTATACAGAAAGGTGCCGTTGTTGCCGTGCTCGACATCGACAGTCGCGAGTTGAACACCTTTGACGAGGTTGATGCGGAATGGCTTGAGAAGATAGTCCTGCTGCTTCCGCCTATCGGCAGCGAGCGTGATGTATGGCTTGCCGCCGGCTGCTTCTGGGGAGCAGAAAAGTATCTGAAACTGATAGAAGGCGTTACCTTTACAGAGGTAGGCTTTGCCAACGGCAACACCGAGAACCCGACCTACAAGGAGGTCTATACCGACCAGACGGGCTATGCCGAGACGGTGCATCTGCGCTATAACCCGTCGGTGGTGAGCCTGCGTTTTCTGCTCGAGATGTATTTCAAGGCCATCGACCCCACCAGCCTCAACAAGCAGGGCGAGGACGAGGGCACGCGCTACCGTACAGGTATCTATTATGGCAACCTTGCCGACCGCGCCGTCATCGACGAGGTGGTTGCAGAAGAGGCCAAGAAGTACGGCTTGCCGCTTTGTGTCGAAGTGGAGCCGCTACGCAATTTCTACCGCGCCGAGGAGTACCATCAGGACTACCTAGACAAGAACCCCTCGGGCTATTGCCACCTGCCCGTGGCACTCTTTGAGCTTGCGAAGAAAGCCAAAGACACTAAATGAGATGTTTTGCAGGGGAAAACATATCTGGTTGTTGCCAATGCTGCTGTGCTGTGCCAATCTGCGCAGCCAGGTCGTCGTCACCCTGCCGTTCTATGAGGATTTTGAGGACTATATTGAAGACTCGATCAGGCAAATAGATGCAACCAATTATTATTATCCTGCTTATCATTTCTTTGGCGGTTGGGAAGGTTGTACTCGCGGATGGGCAGGAACAATGTTCTGTAGGCCTGGCCATTTGTTGGTACCTTACAATAATTACAGCTATATCAACAACGGTATGGTGCGTATGGACTATGCCGGTGCTTGGAATGACTATCATCCGGCAGTGGGCTTTTGGGATACGACCTCCGACTACAAGTGTGGTGGTTCGCTGTTGGCGTCGCCCTGGTTCTACGAATTGCCGGCAAGAGTCACCTTCGATTTCGTTGTCGGACAAGACACAAACAGTCCAAGTCCAGGTGCAGGACTGATACCGCTCGAAATAGAGGTTGGCATTTTGACCGACTCGGTGCCTGACACCACAACTACATTCTGGTGGTCGGAAATGCACACCAGTTGGCCCTGTAATCCTACCTGCGGGCGCGATTTTATCCCATTCTTGACTCTTACCTACACGCTCAACGGCTACGAGTGGCAGATGTTCGACGTTGACGTGCTCGGAATGTTCGACGGTGTCTCGCCACCTTACCGTATCGGTTTCCGTACCAAAAGATGCGATACCCTTACTTACGGATTTCCAGGCGGCAACTCCACCTTTATCGACAACGTCCGTATCTATCCCGCCCATATCACCACACGCGACACTCTGTTTCACACCGACACCATCTGTCAAGGAACGGCATACAGCGGCTACAGTTTCACCCCGACAGTCAGCCAGATGAGCACTCCCGGTACATACACCTTCGACTACACAGAGTTGGTGAACGACAGCACCGTCGACGTCCATCTGCTGACTCTTACCATCCTGCCCACAAGCGACACCGTGCTCTACGACACCATTTTCATCGGCGACAGTCTTCTCTTTTTCGACTCAACACTGACAGAAAACGGTTCATACTCATTTACCATCGTTGCCGCCAACGGATGTGACTCGACGGTGACGCTGCATCTGCAAACAATAATACGAAAAGACACAGTAACCATAAGAGACACCATCTGTCTCGGCGAGCTGTATAATGGCTATGGCTTTTATGCCCAGCCAACGATGCCAGGCACTTTCACATTCCAACGCGACAGCGTGGACGACTTTGCCCAGCGGCACTATTTCTTAAAGCTGTTTGTCAATCCGACAGACTCAACAACACAGCATATCAGCATCGATGCCGGCGACACCCTTCGATACGGCGGTACCGCCATCGCTGACAGTGGCGAGTACATCTTTCATTTCACCAACCAGTATGGGTGCGACTCTATGGTGACGCTGACAGTGAGTATTAATGCCACACCTCCTATAATACCAGAGGATACAATTCCAACAATAGAGGAGCCTCCAATGTACAATATCTGGTTCCCCAATGCCTTCACGCCCGGGCAGGAGACAAACAACAGTTTCCGCGGCTACCTCAGTTTTGAACCCGTCAAGTATGAATTGTATATCTACAACCGCTGGGGCAACTTGATTTTCAGCACCACCGACCCCGAAGCCGCCTGGGACGGCACCGCCAAAGGCATCCCCCAACCCCAGGCAGCATACGTGTACAAATACGAAGTCGAACTACCCAACGGCATTGTCCGCGCCGGCATCGGCACGGTGACATTGATAAGATGATAACTAAAACCACATACAATATGAAAGCAATCAAGAGAATTAGCCTATTGTTTACATTTGTCGCGCTTTCCCTCGCCGCCCACGCCCAGCGCTTCGAATGGGCCAAGAGTTTCTACGGCTATGGCGACGATTACTCCAATTTTCCCTGCGGCCTGGTGGCCGACGTGGAGGGCAACACGTACCACCTTATGCAGGTGGCCAGGGGCGGCTGGTTGGACACCATCGACCCCTTCGAGACCATCACCAACCATAACCGCAGCCTGCTGCTAGTCAAGATGTCGCCCGACGGGCAATACCTGTGGCACCGCATCATCAACCCTTGGGAGCGTGGCGGCGACAGCGGCGTGAAAGTACACGACCTGCGTATGCTTGGCGACACGGCTCTGATGATGATGGTGGACATTCCGCTGCCATACACCACCGTCTACGACAATATAGTGTGGACAAAGCTCTACTACCTCGACACGCTGCTAACCACCAGCGAGTTGCTGCTGCCAACGGATAGTGTGTACAATTGGAGGGCCACGGCCTTCATCACCCTGGGACTGGACGGCACGCTGCTGGAACACCACTTCCTGCAGGTCACCTATCTCGACAGCGTGGGACAGCCCGTCAGGCACGGGCAAAAGGTGTATGGCGAATGGCTGACCAATGGGCATTTCGATGTGGACAGCCGCGGCAACATCTATGTTGTCCGCCTCACTCAGGATTGGGCCTTCTCCGGGACGGAGACTCTGCACATCCACGATGGCGGATTGAGCGGGTACCGCTTTATGGTTGACGGCACGCACTTCCTTACCCATATCCCGCCATACCCCACGGGCTGGTGGAACCAGCAGGTGCTGAAGTTCTCGCCCCATTTCGACAGTCTGCTCGACGCTTCCTACATTGCCGGCGATGCGCCGTGGGTCGACCCCCTCAACACCAACTGGCTGGACATAAGGTCGTTTGATATCCACGACGACGACCAGTTGTACTTCACCTTCAATATAAAAGTAGAACACGACAGCATACCCATTGCACGATCGAACGGGCTTGTGCTGCAGGTGGACACACTCTCGCTGGCCTGGGGCACCGACTGTATGCTCCGCCTCGACACCGGCCTGAACGCCAACTTGCTGATGCAATTTGACTACGTTCCTGGCGACAGAAACTACCCGGCGGTGATGCTCAGCGCCACCTGCACCGACACCGCCACGGGGTCGCTCTTCGTACTTGGCGTTGCGGGAACCGATAGCTTCACCGGCAACAGCAATCCGCACCAGATCATCTACCGTGGCGACACCCTTGACAATCGCAACGATGCCTTCTGGCTCCGCGTGGGGATTGATGACGGGCGCTACCTCTCCTACGGGCGGATGCACTCCGCCTGGGGTAGCTCGGCGGGTGGCTTGTCCATCGCTGCGCGCGACAACCGAGTCTTTGCACAGGTGGGCTACTTGGGCAGTGTTTACTTTTCCTACACCGTACTCAACACCAGTGGAGCATACGAAAAAGGACTGGCTCTGGCGCAGTGGGACTACGACGGCAACGAGGTGGCCATATACCCCTTCCACTGCACCGATCCCGACAGCCAGCCCGGACACCTGCTGCTGACGGACACCGCAGTATACGTGACCGGCAACAGCTTCAGCAGCCCCACCACCTTCGGCGACATATTCTGTGGCAACGGACAATACATAGCCAAGTTGGTCGACACCTCGATGCGCAAGCCATACGTCCACCCCAACCTCCACGCCAACCAGTCGATTGTCTGGCCTGGCGGCAACATCCTGCGCATCCCTCATCCCGAAACCAATCCTGACCTGCCGATCAACGCCACGGCCACCAGCGGCCTGCCTGTGAGCTATATCACCTCCGACCCGTCGATGGCGAGAGTCGATATCAGCGAAGACGGCGTGATACTGGTGGCGTTGCGTCAGCAGGGCATCTGCCAAGTCACTGCCATCCAGCCTGGCACCAGTTACTGGAACCCAGCCTCGCTCACCAAGACCCTCTACATCGGAACAACGCCGCCACCGCCCATAGGGATAGAAGATGTAGAAAAACAAGAGCTTGTCTGCTATCCAAACCCAACTACCGGCATAGTGACTCTCCAAATTCAAAATTCAGATTTCGAAATTCAAAATTGCTATCTCACCGACCTCACAGGCCGCCGCGAGCAGGTGCGCCTCACAGCCGAAGGCTCCGGACGCTACACCCTCGACCTCACCTCGCGCCCCCAGGCCACCTACCTCCTCACCCTCACCACCGCATCAGGCAAAACACATACCATAAGACTAACGAAGATGTCTGACATATTCTCACAATAAACCAATCAAAAACAATATGCTTCTATTCCTGATAATTGTCTTCGGTATCCTACCGTGCCGAGCTCAGGAATTCGTCAACAGGATGTTGGAGACGGACTTTTTGGATGATGTTTTTGAAGCAATTCGAACAGAGTGTTGAAGCAGGAACGGCTGTCGACTGCTTTTTGTGCTACAGCCACCGAGGAAAGCAATTTAACCATAAGCCACAGTGCCAATCTGCAATCATCCTAACAATCAAAACATTACAGTATTATACTTTTCACAATGCTTTTTACGGTATATGTAGTGTGCATAGCATATACGTTCCCTGGCATATGTACAGTATTTGTACAGTATATGTACAGTATATGTACGCTTTAGAAGCGTACAAATACTGTACATATACTGTACAAATACTGTACATATGCCAGGGAATGTCTACTGAGAACATCGTTGTTACATCCTAATGAAAGCAGAGAAACACCACGAAATAATGAATGTCGTAACGCACAGTCATACAGGCATAAAGCTATTCCCAATTCAAAAAAAGGAACAGCGTCGCGTCGCATATGGTGCTTGAGCCCCTGAATTATTAAATTATTGCACTGGCACAATACGCAGCTTTTTTTTGCGTTATGAGGCATTGGAAGATTTTTCGTAACCCATAATAATCCTATGTACAACTATATTCGAGGAAAACTGGACGAGGCCACGCCGGCATACGCTGTCATCGACTGCGGCGGTGTGGGCTATCTGCTTGAAACCACGATAAACACATATTCCCAAATCAAGGATTTGGACGAGGTCAAGCTGCTGGTTCACGAGGTGGTTCGCGAGGATGCCCATCTGCTGTTTGGATTCTACACTGAAGGCGAGCGCGAGATGTTCCGCCTGCTGATTGGTGTCAACGGCGTGGGTGCCGCGACGGCACGCATAATGCTGTCGTCGCTTACTGTCGAGGAACTGACGCGCGCCATCCTTGACCAGGATGTCAAGCGTGTGCAGAAAGTGAAGGGCATCGGTGCCAAGACGGCACAGCGCATACTGCTGGAACTTCGCGACAAAGTAGATCCGTTTGCCATTCAGACGCTTGCCGGCGGCACTTCTTCGTCGCACCAGGGCAACAACAATGCCGACGAGGCTTTGTCTGCACTGGTTATGCTGGGATTCCCAAAAGCAGCTTCTGAAAAGGTAGTGTCGACGGTGATTTCGGCCAACCCAGGCGCCACGGTAGAGGAAATCATAAAACTCACTTTGGCTCACGGCATTTGACAAAGCAGAGCCCGTGACGCTTAAAACTTAACAAAACAGGCAACATTGACTATAAAGGCTGTGATAGATGGCAAGGTGCGGAACCGCTTGTGGCGGTTCCTTGTGCTGTTGTCGCTGTTGTTCACGGCCACGACGGTGCAGGCCCAGGTGGAGGGCGACAGCACGGATGCCGACTTGCGCTTTCCGATACCGCAAAACGGCGACGCGCCGCAGAGTCCGCTCTATCTCGGCAACCCGTCGAATATGACCACCACTGTCGAATACGACCCGGCAACGCACAGTTATGTCCGCCTCACCAAGGTGGGCAACATCGTCGTAAACCGCCAGTATATGACTTTTGAGGAGTATCAGGACTACCAGATGCAGAACCTGATGAACGACTTCTGGAATCAGAAACTGGAAGAAAACAGCCTCAACGGCGGCGAGGACGGTCTGCTCAGCAAGATACCCGGGTTCAACGAAATAAGCCGCAAACTGGAGAGCTTGATGGACAAGCCTGAGATAAAAGTCACCCCCAGCGGAAGTGCCGACCTGACACTGCAGGTCATCAACAATTTCACTGACAATCCATCGATGGACGAGTCGCGCCGAAGCAATACGACGTTCGATTTCGACGAGAATATCCAGCTGACCCTCAACGCCAAGATTGGCGACCTTATCAATACCGACATCAACTGGAACACCCAGGCGACGTTCGACTTTGAGAATCAGGCGAAACTGAAATATGAGGGCAAGGAGGACAACATCATCCAGCTGCTTGAGGCTGCCGACATATCATTTCCACTGAACACCACCCTCATCAAGGGCAGCCAACGCCTGTTCGGTATCCATTCCAAACTGAAGTTCGGCAACTTGACTGTCGACGCCGTGGCCAGCCACAAGGAGACCAGCACCGAGAATATGCAGGTGCAGGGCGGTGCCTCGTCGCAGGAATTCGAGATTCGTGCCGACGAATATGAAGAGAACCGTCACTATTTTATTGCGCAATACTTCTACGACAACTACAACAAGGCGATGTCGACGCTGCCTATAGTCAACAGCAACATCAAGATTATACGCCTTGAGGTGTGGCGCACCAACATCGGTGCCGCCGTCACCAACAACCGCGACATACTTGCACTGACCGACCTTGGCGAGCAAAAGACTTCGTCGCCAGGCGTCTACGGCGGCCTGTCGGCATTGCCCAACGGTCAGACTTCAAACAACCTGCTGCAACTTATCAATACCAGCGCCGTCCGCAACATCAACAATGTCAGTTCATATATGGAGGGTATGGGCTTCACCGGCGGCACCGACTATGAGAAGTTGCAGAGCGCGCGCCTTTTGGCTCCCAACGAGTATACCTTCAACCCCCAACTCGGTTTCATCACCTTGTCGCAGCCGTTGGCCAACGACCAGATACTTGCCGTGGCATTTCAGTATCAGGTTATCGGCGACACCACCGTCTATCAGGTCGGTGAACTAACCACCGACGGTGTCAACGACCCAAATACACTGATTGTAAAACTTATAAAAGGAACGGCAGTCAACAGCCGCAGTCCGCTGTGGAAGTTGATGATGAAGAATGTCTATTTTCTGAAAAGCACACAGATAAGCCGCGACAATTTCCGTCTCAATGTTCTATACGAAAATCCCGAAGGCGGAGTGGGGATAGGCTATTTCACCGAAGGTCCTTTGGAAGCCACTCCGTTGGTCGAGGTTTTCGGCCTTGACCGAATGGATGCTTCGCAGAGCTATTATTATCCCGATGGTGTTTTCGACTGGTTCGACAGTGCCGCTTTCAAGGGCGGAACCATACAGGCATCGACGGGACGCATCTTTTTCCCATATGTGGAGCCTTTTGGCAAGGACTTGCGTGAAATGCTGGGCGACAATGCGCTGGCCAACAGATACTGTTTCGACTCGCTGTACACGATGACGCAGACGCTGGCACAGCAGTATGCCGACAAGAACAAGTTCTACCTGGAGGGATACTATACCAGTTCGGTCAGCGGCGAGATACAGCTGGGCTACAGTGTGGCACAAGGCTCAGTGTCTGTCACTGCCGGCGGTATGCCGCTGATAGAGAATGTGGACTATACCGTTGACTACACTATGGGTACGGTGCGAATCATCAACGAGAGTCTGCTGTCGTCGGGCACACCCATCAGTGTCAGCAGCGAGAACAGTTCGTTCTCGATGATGACAAAAACGATGCTTGGCCTTCATCTGAACTATGAATTTGACCCCGACTTCAATCTCGGCGGCACGTTTATGAACTTGAGGGAAAAACCGTTGACCCAGAAGAACAATTTCGGCGACGAGCCTACGAGCAACTCAATTTGGGGATTGGACCTGAACTATCGCCACGATGTGCCGTTCATCACCAAGTTTATGGACCGTCTGCCCGGTCTTCAGACCAAGGCACCGTCGACACTGACGTTGCAGGCCGAGTTTGCGCATTTCATACCCGGTATGGCCAACACAGGCAGCGATGATGGAAAAGTTACGTACATCGACGACTTTGAGGGAGCCGAAAGCAATATAGACCTTAAGGGCTACAGTTTTTGGAGTCTGGCATCGACACCTCAGGACTACAAAAGTTCGCTGTCGATGTTTCCCGAGACATCGCAGGGCAGCGGCCTTGCATACGGTTTCAACCGTGCCAGGCTGGCGTGGTACACGGTGGGCAGAATATTCTTTGAAAGCAACTGTCCCGAAAACATCGACGAGAACGACCGCTCACATCCCTATGCACGCCAAATCAACCAACGTGAAGTCTTCCCGAACAAGAGTCTTGCCGCTGGCGAGAACACCCGCATTTATGAGTTGACAATGGCTTATTACCCCAGTGAGAAAGGCCCGTACAACTATGATGTCGCGCCCACTGCGTTCAGTTCGGGTATTGACCAGAACGGACTTCTGAACAATCCACAGAGCCGTTGGGGTGGTATTATGCGCGAACTGACATACACCGACTTTGAGACGCAAAACATCGAGACTCTTGAGTTCTGGCTGATGGATCCCTTCATCGACCCTGCCACAGGCGAGCACGACGACAGCAAAAGCGGTGGACGGCTATTCATTAACCTTGGCGACATCAGCGAGGATATTCTTCGCGACGGTCGCAAGGGCTTTGAGAACGGCCTGCCCACTTCCAACACGGCACAGGCTTTCATTGACAATCCAGTCGACACCACAATATGGGGTCGTGTGCCCAAGATGCAGAGTGTCGTAAATGCTTTCGACAACAACGAGGAAAGCCGCCATTATCAGGACATCGGCTATGACGGATTGAGCAGCGCTGTCGACCTCAACGACGAGCAAAGCTTCTTCGCTGATTATATTAACAGCATTGCTGCACTGCACGGTACCTCTTCACAAGCCTACCTGCAAGCTCTCGAAGACCCCTCAAACGACGACTTCCGCTATTTCCGCAGCAGCTATTACGACCAAAACAACACTAAAATCAACGACCGCTACAAGAAGTACAACAATCCCGAAGGCAACTCGGCAAGCGATGCCGACAATACGGAGGACTACTCGACTGAAGGCAGTTCATATCCCAATATAGAGGATATAAACCGCGACAACACCCTCAGTGAAAGCGAGAACTACTACCAGTATGTCATAAACCTCACGCCAGACCAAATGGTTATTGGCAAGAACCACATTGTCGACATACAAGAGGCACAGAATGTGCAGCTTGCCAACGGTACGACAACCAACTGCCGATGGTATCAGTTCAAAATCCCCATCCGTGAGCCCGACCAGACCATAGGCAACATCAACGGCTTTCAGTCGATACGTTTTATGCGAATGTTCCTCAATGGTTTTCAAGACCCCGTGATACTTCGTTTTGCCACTCTTGAACTTGTCTACGGTACCTGGCGCAAATACAGTGAAGATTTGCTGCAGCCGGGTGACTACCCGACCGGTATGGGCGAAAACACCAGTTTCACTTTGTCGACTGTCAACATCGAGGAAAACGGCAGCCGCCAGCCGGTTCCGTACAACCTCCCGCCCAATATTGAACGCGAATCGTGGTACTCGACTTCTTCTTCATACACGGAATTGAACGAGCAGGCTTTGGAGCTTGACATTCAGGAACTGAACGCCGGCGACGCACGAGCCATTTACCGCAATGCCCAATATGATTTGAGGTATTATGGTAAACTGAAAATGTTTGTCCACGCCGAAAAGAAATATGAGCTGGATCATCTTTACGACGGCGACCTGACACTCTTTGTACGTCTCGGAAGTGACTATACCAACAACTATTATGAGTATGAACTTCCGTTGACGTTGACACCGTGGGGCACCTCGGCCGACAGCAAGGAAATTATATGGCCCGGGGCAAATCAGGTGGAGATCGACCTGCAGAAACTTGTGGAAATAAAGACCAACCGCAATAGAAAGATACGCAGCGGCGAGGTGGATTATAACAGCACGATGCTTTATAGCGAAATGGTAGACGGTCGCCGTTACACCATTATGGGCACACCCAATCTCGGCAAGGTCAAGGTCATTATGGTCGGTGTCCGCAATCCTCGCAAACAAACTCTCGACGACGGTAACGATATGCTTCCGAAGAGCGCCATTGTATGGATCAACGAGATGCGTCTGGCCGACTATATCAACAAGGGCGGTTGGGCTGCTATGGCACTGGCGCGCACCAATTTGGCAGATGCAGGCAACTTGTCGTTATACACGTCGTACACTACCAGTGGTTTCGGCAACCTGGAAGACAAGCTCAACAAAATTGAACTGGTCAACACCCTCAACATTCAGAGTACTCTGAACCTTGAGATGGGCAAATTCCTGCCCGACGAATGGGGTATGCACATACCGCTGTATCTTGACTACAACAACCAGATAGGCAGCCCTGAATACAATCCGCTGGATCCTGACGTGAAACTCAAAGACGACCTGAAAACATATAAAACACAGGCAGAGCGCGATTCGATAAAGAAAATGACACAACAGCGTCACCAAACAACCAATTTGACGCTGACCAATATGCGCAAGGAACGTACCGGAAAGTCGGCGTTGAAACCACACTTCTATGATTTTGAGAACTTCTCGTTTTCATACTCTTACAGTGGTGAGCGTAGCAGCGACGACGACATTGAATACTACAACAAAGACCAGCACCAAGGCGGTATTTCATATAACTTTGCCGTCAACCAGCCTAAACAGTTCAAGCCGTTTGACAAACTAAAGCCGTTCCAAAACAAGAACCTTAAATTTATTAAGGACTTCAATCTCTACTATCAACCTAAAAATGTCAGTTTCAACACCAAAATCTATAGAGACATTGAAAGTACACTTCTCAGAAACAAAAGTGCTGCGTTGGTCATTATGAATCCAACCTATTTCAAGCAGTTCACTTGGGAACGCGACTACAATGTGCAATATGACCTTGCGCGCAGCTTCCATATCACCTACGATGCCGTTGCCAACGCACGTATCGACGAACCACCCGGACAGATAGACCGTACAGCCAATGACTCAATCTGGACAGCTATTATGAGAGGCGGTACAATGCAGAATTTCAGGCAGGATATCAACATAACGTGGGATTTACCCATAAGCAAGTTGCCTTATATGGATTTTCTGCGATTGCCATTGACATACCGCACCACATACATATACAATGGTACAACACAAGCATTGGCCTCGCAGGGCAGTGTCATAAACAACAATACCACAATAAACCTTCCTATGCAGGCAAACTTCCAGACTTTGTACAACAAGTCGAAATTGTTGAAGAAAGCCTATGCCCAGAAGCCCAAGAACAAAAAGGATGTAAACAAGAAAGGGAAGGATGCCGACAAAGACCGTAACGAGCTGGACAAGAAACGCAATCTTGAACAGCGCAAAGCCGATGCTGCTCTTGCCGATTCGTTGAGACGTGTGGCACGCGAGGAAATGTTACGCGAACTGGGCTATTTCGGACTACGTTTCGTTACTGGTGTTAAATCAGTCAATATCACATACAACAATTCATACGGTGCCACCATTGCAGGTTTTATGGGCGAATCGCGCATCATTGGTCTTGACCCATCCAACCTGTGGCAGCCTGGTCTGCCTTTTGTGCTTGGTCTGCCAGAGAACAACCCCTTCAGCCTATCAACCGACGGCAATGCCACGAGCGGCACCGTCGAAAGCTTGCTACAGAACGACCTGCTATCGCACGATACTCTGATGAATACACCCAACAACGCTTCACAGAACAGTCTGCTTACATTCCAGACGACAATCGAACCTATACGTGATTTTATCATAAAGTCCAGTGCTCACCAAAACTATTCAACACGTCAGGAGTACTATTACAAATACAGTAATGCCACTGGAAGTGTCGAAGGTCCGCTGAGCAACACTCTGGTAGGCAATTACACCACAAGTGCTTGGTCGTTCCGCACAGCTTTCCGCAACAGCGACGACCTCTTCAATGACTTCATAGCAGCACGCGGAATAGCGGCAGCCCGTCTTGCCCGTCTCAATCCTGATCCATACAGTGACCTGATGGTGCAGGACACAATGAACGGAGAATGGTATCCGGCAGGATATGGTGCCAACCAGCAGACTGTACTTCTCACGGCATTCCTTGCCACCTATCTTGGCAAAGACGTTTCAAAACAGTCGTTCTCGCCGTTCCTGACAATACCATTACCCGACTGGGACATCAGCTACAACGGTCTTGCAAAAATAGATTTCTTCAAGAAATGGTTCACACAGGTAAGTATACAGCATAAATACAAAAGCGACTACACCATAGGCAATTTCTATACAGATGCTGCAATAGGCGCAGTCCTCGAAGGTTATGACTACGGTACGGAGACAGTGATCAACAACAATGGCGACTATATTTCACCAGTCTCTATGGACGGTGTCATCATCAACGAACAGTTCCAACCACTCATTATGCTGTCTGTCAGTATGGTTAACAGCCTTCAGTTCAAACTGCGCTATGACAAAATACGCAGTCTGAACTTGAGTTTTGTCAACAACCAGTTGACTGAAACCTATCGCGAAGGCATCACTTTCGGCACAGGTTACCGTTTCAAAGACCTTGAGTTCCACGTCAAGGCAAGTGACAAAGAATACAATCTTAAAAGCGACTTGGTCCTGCAGTTGGACATAACCTATAACAACAATATGACGCAGATACGCAAAATCAACCAGATGTCGCGTCAAATATCTTCAGGTTCCAAAATATGGATGGCACGTGTGCGCGCTGAATATGCTTTGTCGTCTACACTGACTCTGCAGGCCTTCTTTGAGACCAATATCAACACGCCGTATATCTCCAACGCCTACCCCAATTCAACCACCAAGGGAGGCCTCACCGTTCGCTTCTCGTTCTGAACTATCCTATTCTTGTCCAGTCGATGGGTGTATCGCCCTGGGCAGACAGTAGCTCGTTTGTTTTTGAAAAGTGGCGGCAGCCGAAGAACCCCCGGTATGCCGACAGCGGCGATGGATGCGGTGCCGTGAGAATATGGTGTTTGCCTTTGTCGATGAACTGGCTTTTGGCAATTGCATAACTGCCCCACAGCAGGAACACAATTCCGCTGCGGCGTTGCGACAGTTCGCGGATAGCTGCATCGGTGAACAGTTCCCAGCCGTGACGTTGGTGGCTGCCAGCCTGATGGGCTCGTACAGTCAGTGTGGCATTTAGTAGGAGTACACCTTGTTCGGCCCAACCGCTCAAATCGCCGTTTGTAAGGGGTATGTTTGTTCCCAAGTCGGTATTGATCTCCTTAATGATGTTGACCAGCGATGGCGGCACAGCAATACCGTTTGGCACCGAGAAACAAAGCCCCATAGCCTGCCCTGGCTCGTGGTAGGGATCCTGACCCAGGATGACAACCTTGACTTTGTCGAATGGTGTGCGGTCGAAAGCGGCAAAGATGTCCTTACCTTTCGGATAGCAGGTATAGGCCTGTCGTTCGGCAACAAGAAACTGTTTCAATTCAACAAAATAAGGTGCATCAAACTGTGACTGCAGTACGTTAAGCCAGCTGGGATCAATCTTAATCATATTTTTTATGAAAGAAAGGGATTATACTTTTTCTCGTCGCCTATGGTCGAGGTCTCGCCGTGGCCGGGCAGCACCATATAATTGTCTGGAAGCGTCAGAATACGCTCTTTCAGTTTTTCTATCAGCAGCGGATAGTTGCCTCCCGGCAAGTCGGTGCGGCCTATGCTGCCCTGAAAGAGTGCGTCGCCGGTAGCTACAGCCTCTTCAGAAGGAATGACAAAACAAAGACTGCCTTCGCAATGACCTGGCACGTAGCGACATTCGATTTCGATGTTGCCTGTGTGCAGAATGGTGCCATCGTCGGCGTGCACTGTGTCGAGGTGGTCCATACGGCCTGTATTGAACCCCATTATGCTGCCATAGGCTTCTGCCTGACGCAACAATTTGAGCCCGTCGCTATGCATATTTATGGGCAGGCGATATTTCTCTGACACCTGGCGAAGTCCGCAAATGTGGTCGACGTGGGCGTGTGTCAACAGCAACAGAGTAGGGGTGAGACCAAGGCGTTCCACGAACTGGAACAACTGTGCGTCCTCATAACTGGCTTCCATAGCAGGATCAATGAGGGCGCACTCTTTGGACTTTTCATCGTAAACCACATAGCAATTTACGCCGAAATGATTGAAGGTAAACTGTTTGATCATTATCCGTTAATCCAGTTTTCCACAGCCTCTTTCTGTACAGGCGGGATGTCCAGTTTGTTCTTTTTACGCAGACCGTTGAGATCGTTGTATAATTTATTAGGGTTGGCCTCTTTGAGCTGGGCGATAGTGTTGATGCCAGCTTTTCGCAGCATCGGTACCCATTCGGCAGCGACACCTGCGGCAACAAATTCCTCGTCGGTGGTGACAGCAGCTTTCTTTTCGGGCTTCATCTGTGGGAAAAGCAGCACATCTTGAATGCTTTGCGCACCGGTCATCATCATCACCAGACGGTCGATGCCGATGCCCATACCGCTGGTAGGCGGCATACCGTACTCGAGGGCGCGTACAAAGTCCATATCAATGAACATAGCCTCGTCATCACCCTTCTCGCTCAGGCGCAACTGTTCCTGGAAACGTCCAAGCTGGTCTATCGGGTCGTTGAGCTCACTGTATGCGTTGGCCAGTTCCTTGCCGCATACAAACAGTTCGAAACGCTCGGTGAGGTTCGGGTTGTTGCGGTGACGCTTGCAAAGCGGAGACATCTCGATGGGATAGTCGGTGACAAATGTGGGCTGTATAAGCGTGTGCTCGCATTTCTCACCGAAGATAGCGTCAATCAGTTTGCCTTTACCCATCGTTGCATCGGTCTCTACGCCAAGTTGCTTGCAGGCATCAATAAGCTGTGCTTCGTCCATATTTGCCACGTCGTAGCCTGTCATCTCCTTGATAAGGTCGCACATCGGTGCGCGGCGGAACGGTGGTTTGAAATCAATCTCGTTGCCCCATACGTTGACCTTCGTTGTGCCGTGCAGGTTGACGGCGATGCGCTCCAGCATATTCTCGGTGAAGGTCATCATCCAGTTATAGTCCTTATAGGGCACATATATTTCCATCGCGGTGAACTCTGGGTTGTGGGTGCGGTCCATACCCTCGTTGCGGAAATTGCGGCTGAACTCATACACTCCAGCAAAGCCACCGACAATCAGTCGTTTTAGATACAGTTCGTTGGCAATGCGCAGGTATAGGTCGATGTCGAGAGCATTGTGGTGAGTCACAAATGGACGTGCGGCAGCACCGCCTGGGATACTCTGCAGCACAGGAGTATCGACTTCCAGATAGCCCTGTTCGTTGAAATAGCTGCGCATAGTGTTGACAATCTTGGCACGCTGAACGAAAGTCTCACGCACCTGTGGATTGACAATCAGGTCAACATAGCGCATTCGGTAGCGGAGTTCAGGGTCGCTGAAAGCGTCGTACACCACGCCGTCCTTTTCCTTGACGATGGGCAGTGGGCGGAGGCTTTTGCTCAGTACTGTCAATGTCTTGACGTGTATCGATGTCTCGCCCATCTGAGTTACAAAAACAAAACCCGTAACGCCAATGATATCTCCAATGTCCAGCAGGCGTTTGAAAACGGTGTTGTACATAGTCTTGTCCTCACCGGGGCATATCTCGTCACGCTTAATGTAAAGTTGTATACGTCCGTAGGCATCCTGCAATTCCACAAAAGAAGCAGCACCCATAATGCGGCGGCTCATAATACGGCCAGCTATGCTGATATTCTGAAACTTGCTGTTGTCGGTCGGGAACTGTTCCAGAATCTCGCTCGATTTAGCGTTCACTTCATACAGTGCTGCTGGATAGGGGTTAATGCCCAGTTTCTTCAGTTCGTTCAGCGAATTTCTGCGTATTTGTTCTTGTTCACTCAGTTCTGCCATAATTATTTATATTATTGATTTTTAAATTATAATACATAATATAGGCACTTGTGTGCACACAACTGCCAAAATGCAAAGTTACACTTTTTTTTCTTACTGCGGATAAAAAGAGTCCTTGCCAAGTTTTGACAACTCTATAACAATCATTATATCAGTTTTTATTGCATTCTTATATACACACATTTTAAAGAGAAAACACATAAGAACTTCCAATATTAGTACATTTTATTGGACAGGGATGCCCCTTCTTTTGTTGTTAAGATAGAAAAAAAATAAATTTTCAGGCGATATACTTTTTTATGTTTTTATGCGTTATAAAAGCCACAAAACTTAATTCCACACTACAATGAAGAAAATTGCTCTATTTTTATCAGCTATGGTGCTTTGCATCGGCATAGCTATGGCTCAGGAACCCATCAAGAAGGCTAACAACGAGAAGGCTAAAACTGAAAAGCAGACTGTAAGCGCCGATAAGGGTGTCGCAAAACCCACAGCAAAGTCCTGTGGCAACTGTCCTCACCACAAACAGTGCAACAATTCCGCTAATGCGCAGGCTGTCAGCGCCAAGCCCGAAAACAAAGGATGCTGCGACAAGAACGGCAAGAAAGAGTGCAACAAGGACGGCAACGCCAAAGCTTGCAACAAAGGTGTAGAGAACAAGTCCGCCTCGACAAAATAATCAATTGAACAAAACCTTTTCAACTTTTCAAACCCTTTGAAAAACATCCGCAACTTCTGTATCATCGCCCACATCGACCACGGCAAAAGCACCCTGGCCGACCGTCTACTGGAAGTCACGAACACCGTTTCACAGCGTGAAATGCAAGACCAAGTGCTCGATGATATGGACCTTGAAAAAGAGCGTGGCATCACCATCAAAAGCCACGCCATACAGATGAACTATCACGTCCCAGCGGAGAGGAATAGTGCATATGCAGGTCAAAACTTTGTCCTGAATCTTATCGACACCCCTGGTCACGTGGACTTCAGCTATGAGGTGAGCCGCTCCATCGCTGCCTGCGAGGGAGCCCTCCTCGTTGTTGACGCCACTCAGGGCATCCAGGCTCAGACTATCAGCAACCTTTATCTGGCGCTGGAGAATGACTTGGAGATCATCCCCGTGATGAACAAAATAGACCTCGACAGCGCTATGCCCGAAGAGGTGGCTGACGAAATCATCGACCTGCTTGGGTGTACACGCGACGACATCCTATCCTGCAGCGCCAAGACTGGCGTCGGGGTGCCAGAAATCCTCGATGCCATTGTCGAGCGTGTACCTGCCCCCAAGGGCGACGAGGCGTCACCTCTACAAGCTTTGGTTTTCGATTCGGTGTTCAATCCATTCCGTGGCATCATCAGCTATTTCCGCATCGTCAACGGCACGCTTCGCACTAACGACTGGGTGAAATTCGTCAGTACAGAAAAAGACTACCACGCCGACGAGATAGGTGTCTTGCGCCTCAATATGGAGCCGCGCAAGGAACTGAAAGCTGGTGATGTGGGATATATAATCAGTGGCATCAAGAGTTCGAAGGAAGTGCGTGTGGGAGATACTATCACACACGTTGAGCAACCCTGCGACAAGGCCATCGACGGATTCGAATCGGTCAAGCCTATGGTCTTTGCTGGAGTCTACCCTGTCGACACCGACGACTATGAGGAGTTGCGTGCCAGCATAGAAAAACTGCAGCTCAACGACGCCTCGCTGACTTTCGAGCCTGAAAGCTCGTTGGCGCTGGGCTTTGGTTTCCGCTGCGGTTTCCTTGGACTGCTGCATATGGAGATTGTCCAAGAACGTCTGACACGCGAGTTCAATATGGATGTTATCACCACAGTGCCCAACGTGCAGTACAAGGTGCAGTTGACCAACGGACAAGAGATAGATGTCTACAATCCGTCGGGAATGCCCGAACCAAACAACATTAAGGAGGTCTACGAACCTTATATCCACGCACAGATTATCACCAAAGCGGACTATATAGGTCCCGTCATCAAACTGTGTATGGACAAACGAGGCATCCTGAAAAACCAGAATTACCTGACTACCGACCGCATCGAGATAACCTTCGACCTGCCACTTGGCGAGGTAGTGTTTGACTTCTACGACAAACTGAAAAGTATTTCGAAGGGCTATGCATCGTTCGACTACTACCTTAACGGCTTCAAGCCCAGCAAACTGGTGAAGCTTGAGATACTGCTCAACGGCGATCCTGTCGACGCGCTATCAACGCTGACCTATGTCGACAACGCTTATCCTATTGGCCGGAAAATGTGCGAAAAGTTGAAGGATCTTATCCCCCGCCAGCAGTTCGACGTGGCCATTCAGGCTGCCATAGGCAGTAAAATTATCGCCCGCGAAACAGTACGACAAGTTCGCAAAGATGTCACTGCCAAATGCTACGGTGGCGATATCACACGCAAGCGCAAACTACTTGAAAAACAAAAAGAAGGCAAAAAACGTATGCGCCAAGTTGGCAATGTGGAAGTGCCACAAAGCGCCTTCCTCGCCGTACTGAAATTGGATTAATGGTACGTAGGTGTCAAGCCTGCATAAAGAGAAATAATAATTATGTCAGCAACATTAATAGCAATTATCATTGTCTTCACGGGACTCCTCTCTGTCACCGTGACAGGATTCATTTTCTACAAAATCGTCACAAGTTACTTCGATAACCAGCAAAAGAACCAGATGCTGCAGATGAGGATTGACGAGCGTAAGGAGTCGCTCAAGGTGGTCACCCCCATCCGCCTACAAGCTTACGAGCGTATGGCTCTCTATTTGGAGCGCATATCGCCCAACAGCCTTATCCTACGAACTTTCCATCCTGGTATGGACATCAAGGCTTTGCAACTGGCTATGACCAAGAGCATACGTGACGAGTGGGAGCATAACCTCAGCCAGCAGGTATATCTTACCACAGAGAGCTGGAACCGTATCCGCGAGGCCAAGGAGGAGATGATCAACCTAATCAACGGCAGTGCCGTCAAGCTGCCTGCCGATGCCGACCCCACAAGTCTTGCAGGCGCAATATTCGAGAGTTGCGCCAAGAGCAAGATTCCCACCGATGAGGCCTTGGAGTTTATGAAGAACGAAATCCAGGAACGCTTCGCATAGCGAGAGCAAAGTCAATCTCTATTTAGAACACAAATCTCACGAATTGGCACAAATGCTCCTTATCGGAGCGGCTTAGCTGTTCTTCAAAAAGACACAGCTACTGTTTTTCGAATGCTCCTATTGTCGGAGGATTGCTGCGCGGATTGCCTTTCAAGTCGGTGCTGCTTTTAAGCCAGGCACTGCTGCCGGCGCCTATGGCCGGTGAGTTCTCCTGCAGTTCGTAGTCGTGCTTGTAGGCATCATTGAATTTGGGATCCTTACCAACAATATCGTTGCCTCCAGCAATTGTTGGTGCAGGACTGTATGTGGCACATCCATTGCTGTCAACCAAAGAGGTGCGCAACAGGCAGTTGTAGAATGTACAGTTCATTTCGCAGTTTTCCATCCAGTCAAACAGCAGCTCTCCGCTGTTGTCGCTTCCATTGTAGTTGCCATAAATGATGCAGTTGCGGAACTCAGCCTGTTGCAGTGGACGCGGAAAGACTTCAGTCGCGCTGTACTTGTAGTAATTGTTAAGCCACACCGACTGCGTTTTGCGGCCACTGTATCGCCAATAGTTGGCAAAAGTACTGTTGCTAAACAGGTAACGACCACCATAAAGAAGGCTAACGAGCTGTTCTCCGCAGCTGCTTACAAGCAGGTTATCGCCCTCTATCCGTGCACCCTGTCCTAGGATACCCATACGCGAATGATTCTGTATAATGCTGTTGCTGATATCAAGAGTCGGGTTGCTGTTGACGTTGGTGTCGACTTGTATGCCTATGGTGGCATTCTCAATGCAGGCCCATTCTATGTGATTGTCCTTGCTTCCAGTCGACAGCCAAATGCCCTGCCACTGGCCTGGCAGACTGTCATAGTAGCCGTCGTGGCGTACAGAACTGAAAACAACCGGTTTTGACAAGCTGCCCCGCACATCGAGCGTGGCACTGTCGTAGACCCACAGGCAGGCATCGTTGGCAAAATAAAGCTCATCGCCTGTGGTGAGGTGCAACGTTTCGTTACTATTGATAACGGCATATCCCATAATGACGTGCGGACGGCTGTGATCCCAGTTGGCACAGTCTATAATAGAGAAAGGAATCCACATTGTGTCAATCTGTCCCAGGTGGTTGATGTACAGTTGGTAAATCTGGTGGGTGTATGTCGGATTGTGATACACCGCATTGCGACCATAAGCAGTCACTGGAAGCGACTGCTGCCTGTTGTTGAAGCTGAACACTATGGCATCTTCCACCAAATATGGTGTTGTCTGGTCGTTTGGATTGATGTTAGCCTGTATGAATATGAAAATGCTGTCGTTGGCTGCTATTTCCACATCGCGGGCAATGCGCGACGTGTCGCCGTCTACGTTGATGCGGAATCGCGAAGCTCCGCCCATTTGAAGTGCAACGCTGTTGATAAGCAGTGGTTCGTCATAGCGATTATATACCTTCACCGAGCGTGTCACCGTAGCCATTGTTGCAAAGACAGTGTCGAATGTCACAGTGTCTTCCGAGAAAGCCAACCGCACCGAACTGTCGGTCAGGTATCGATCTTCTTTGATACACGACGTTGCAAGTATTGCTGTCAACACCAGCAGGACGACGATCAAAACTCTGGATTTAAACATATTCATACAACGTATTGGCTATTTTATGTAAATATCGAACACCTCATTCAAACGCTTTGTGCATACTGGACAGAAGGTGGCATAGTCGCGCATCATACACTTTGTGCAAGGGCGATAGCAACCTTTCTCCAAATATCCAGCACCCTCATAGGCACCGACAGGACCATTCTCGCGGCGTCCCAGCCCCTCAACCGGCGGCGTCGGTATCGGTGTACCTTCGGGAACCAGATATTTCCACTTGCTTTCGAAGTTCTTCAACGACGTGATGTTGGGTTCCACCGGCTCGCGATCAACATAACGGCGATTGTAATTGGTGTCATCCTCTACATATTCGTCGGCAAGACCTCCTATAGAATGACCCAACTCGTGAGGCAGAATCCACATCGACATCTCCTGCACGGCACTGAAAGCATAATAGTTGTATATTGCACCCCCACCGTATGTGTCGCAGTTGGCCATAATTATGATATGGTCATAAGGCACACCGCGCAACAGGTTGTGAAGCCTGAACAACTGCGTAGTCATCAGATAACGATCCATATTGAACGTGTTGTACGACGACCCGACAGCACTCTCGACATAACGTCCTTGATTGGGGTCGGTGACACCACTCTCGCTCATCAACATACCGACTCCCCAGACATTGAAATCATTCCTGCGGCTTGCAAAAGGTTCCTGACCCAACAGGTATTCAGTGAACTTGCCGAAATCCTCCATCATCTTTCTGCTGTCTTTCTTGCCATAGCCTTCGGCAACAATGACTACATCGATTTTATTATGCGGGTCGCCATTTTCAAGCAGCGCAATAGGTTTCTTTTCAGGCAAAGCCTTGCCGGCACGGAATGCAGCAGGGTCGAAACGGAAGGTTGAAGCAGTGAAAAAACGTCCTTGCTTGTCGCGTTTCTGCATACACACATCCACAGTACGTTTGGGCATAGGCATCACCATCACTTCCTCGAAAGTGGCCACGCTGTCGCGTTCACGGCTTGCCACCGTGAATCGATATTCCTCAAACAAAGTGTTATAGCAGCGCGAATAGAGGTCGCGGCCCGTGGCGGCATCCTTCACCAGCAGTCGGAACTCGCCGTTGTCAATCTGGTCCAGCAGCTGCGTCAGTGAACCCGCCCAGCTGTCATTCTGCAGCACAAATCGCTGCAAAATACAGGTGTCGTGTTTCAGACACCCCTGCCGCAGATAGTCCACACGCAGTGTCGTGTCGCGAAACCATTCGCCGAAACGCACATTCTCCTGTCCGCTTGCACCGCTCGAAACCAAGCAGAACAGCGACAGCAACAACATTCCTGATAATCTCTTCATTGTCTTCGTGGTTATTATTGTTCATTCATAACGTCTTATTAAAAAAATTATTTTGTCAATCCGCACAACATTCGTACTTTTGCAACTTCAAAAAAAATACAAAAAATGCTGTTAAAAATATATCAGGACAACCCTAACTATCGCGACGTCAACACAGTAGCAGACATCCTGAACAATGGAGGCATAGCCATTCTGCCTACCGATACGCTGTATGCTTTTGTCTGCAGTATGGCTTTCAAAAAGTCCGTCGAGACCATTGCACGCCTTAAAGGCTTCTCGCTCAAAAAAGCCAAGTACTCGATGCTCTGCCCCGACATTGCAACAGTGTCAGAATACGTGCGTCCCCTCGACCGCGACACTTTCCGACTTGTCCGTGAATGCCTGCCGGGACCTTACACCTTCATCCTCGACGCCAACAGCAATATACCGCGCAACTATCTCAATCCCAATCGCACCATCGGTGTGCGTGTGCCCGCCGACACCGTATGCAATGCCATCATACAGGCCGTGGGATGCCCGCTGATAGGCACTTCGGTTCGAACCCTCGACACAGATCGCGAGACGGAATACCTCACCGACCCCGAACTGATACACGAACTATTTGGACACCAGGTCGATATTGTCGTTGACGGAGGCATAGGCGAAGACATACCGTCGACAGTCATCGACTGCAGCGACGGCAAACTCGAGCTTGTACGCCAAGGCAAAGGTGAAGTAGACATAACCTTATAGCCAACAAATTATTACAAACCTTCAATCCTCCAAAGCCTTGAAAATAAACATCACCACCAACCAGCAGCGCCAGTCGGGACCCTGGGGATTTCTGGCCCGCACCATTGTGCTGACTCTTGCCACTATCATAGCAATCAAAATACTGCCTGGTGTCCGCATCGAAGGCGGCAGCGTATGGGTAGCTGCATTCACCGCACTAGTCATCGCACTACTCGACAATTTCATACGTCCCATCCTCATCTTCATAACGTTGCCTTTCACTCTTGTCACTATGGGACTCTTCATCTTTGTCATCAATGCCATAATCGTCGAGTTTGCCGACGCCATCGTGGGCCCCTTCCAAGTCGACACATTCGCCTACGCACTACTGTTCAGTCTGATAATCACCGCATTGAACTACCTGCTTGAACTTCCAAACCGTTGGCTGAACCGCAGCACATACAAACCGCGCAAAGACGACACCGACGACGAAGGCTTCACAGACTACGAGGAAATTAATTAGATCTGGTGTCTAACTGGATTAAGATTATGAAATACTATATCGTTGACGCCTTCACCGACAGCCCTTTCAGCGGCAATCCGGCAGGTGTGGTACTGCTGGGCGACAATCCATTCCCCACAGAAAAGCTTATGCTGCAGATAGCGGCAGAACTACGCTATTCCGAAACGGCTTTTGTACGCCGATTGTCACCTGCAAAATATCATATGCGCTACTTCACCCCTAATGCCGAAGTGGAGCTGTGCGGCCACGCCACCGTTGGCGCATTCGTTTTGCTGCACCGTCTCGGATTGGCCGAAGGGCACTGTCTGTGCCATACTATGGCCGGAGACCTCGATATCGAAGCCGGGGAAAGAGTCCTGATGCAGATGGCAGCTCCACGCATAACAAGAACCATCGACGACACTGCAACTCTCTACAAGGCGTTGGGACTTGAAGACAATCACTCCGGCCTTCCCGTGCAAGTGGCCTATTCAGGCCTTGAAGACATTATGATTCCCGTTACCGACACAGCGACCTTGAACGCCCTGCAGCCCGATATGGAAGCCGTTGCAGCCCTTACACAAAAATATGAAGCCGTCAGTTTCCACCTTTTTGCACTTGCCGACGACGGCTACACCGCCCACGTCCGCGACTTTGCCCCGCAGTACGGCATTCCCGAAGAGTCAGCTACAGGCACCGCCAATGCAGCACTGACACACTATCTGGCAGCAAACGGTGTCGCTCCTGCCACGGGTGACTTCACCTTCCTGCAGGGTGAAGCTATGGGGCGTCCGTCTGTTATCGCCACTCGCACAACTTCCGACGGCAACATATATGTAGGCGGCACCGCAGCCATTGTGGCGCAAGGCGACTTGTTGCCTTTGCTATAGTGACCCTGACACTGTTGTCTAAAAGCCCCTCCCCCCTGTTTTCCCTGGCATATGGCACAAGCTCCTGTGGAGCGCGTGGAGAAGCCTTGTGCGTGGCAGCCAGGTTCAAAGCCCCTCCCCCCTGTTTTCCCTGGCATATGTACATATACTGTACAAATACTGTACATATGCCAGGGAAGGTGTACCGAAAACAACGTCAAAACGGCAAAAAGAAGGCTTTGTAACACTGCGAAAAGCAAAACGATATACAACACTGATTTTCATCGCTTTGAATAACAAACAGCATAACTATGGCGTATTTTAACCGTCCTTTGCAAAATAAATATGTTTAGGGTACGTTATGAGATAGTGCATTCTTAAATACAGCACCCATATACAATCATTACAACTAATAAAATAAACCCACAATATGCAGAAATTCACTACTGTTGCAGCCCTTCGCGAGGCTGTAAGCAAAGAGAAAGCACAAGGCAAAAGCGTAGGCTTGGTACCCACAATGGGCGCCCTGCACGACGGTCACCTGTCGCTGGTACGCAAAGCCCTTGAGCAGAACGACATCGTTGTAGTCAGCGTCTTTGTCAACCCTATACAGTTCAACAATAAAGAGGATTTGGCCAAATATCCCCGCACTGTCGAAGCCGACTGCGAGAAACTGGAGTCGGCCGGAGCCACTATGGTACTGATCCCCAGCGTTGAGGAGATGTATCCCGAACCCGTGAAGGATGTCTACCACTTCGGACCGCTGGAAGAGGTGATGGAAGGGCCGCAGCGTCCAGGCCATTTTTCGGGCGTGGCAGTAGTGGTGCGCCGCCTGTTCGACATCGTCGAGCCCAACCGCGCCTACTTCGGCGAAAAGGACTACCAGCAGTTGGCCATCATACGCAACCTTATAGAACAGATACACTACCCCATCGAGATAGTTCCCTGCCCCATCGTGCGTGCCGACGATGGATTGGCGTTGAGTAGCCGCAATATGCGCCTCTCGCCTGCCGCCCGCGCAATAGCGCCAACCATCTACGAAACCTTGCAGCAGGCAGCAGAGATGGCTGAATACGAGGATGTCGACGAAGTCAGGGAGTGGGTGATGGGCACACTCGGCTCATTCCACGAGGTCAACACCGAGCAATGCCCCAATGGATTGAAATTCGAACCTGAATACTTTGAAATTGTCAATGCGCGCACCTTGCAGCCCATCGAGAACTGGGACGATGCCGGTGACGACGGCGCCGTAGGCTGCATCGCCGTATGGCTGGACGGAGTGCGCCTGATCGACATTGTGAAATTCTGAGCTTCGAAAAGCTTACGGTTAGCAAGTTTACTTTAAAGACAATTTGGAATTCCAATACGCAGAATATAATTCCTTATAAAAAGTTGTGGCGGATCTGTGATCCGCCACAACTTTTTGGTTTTGTGGATTGAAAATCCTTATAATAAGCAACGTCGGATCGCAGATCCGACGCAACGGTGCATATCGGATTACTCGTATTCGAAGTACGTTGTTTGTGTTTGGCTTTCCTTGAAGTTCTCCTCGTTCCACGAGTATTTTATTGTGCGGGTGACGGGCCATTTGCCGTCGTAGGTATAACTGTAGTTCTCTTCTTCAGTGTCACCCTCTATGTCCGAAAGAACGCTTTTGGTGATGTTGTTCTTGTTGCAGAACTCGACGCCTGTTTCGCTCTCGCCATAGAATCCAAACATCAGCACAAAGCCCTTGAAGGGGTTGTTCTTATCGTCATAAGTGAACGACATCGCGGCGTTGCCATAAGGCGTTGCTGCGGTAATCTTGCTGACGTTGTCGCCATCCCAGGTCAGTTCCATTCTGACACTTGTTGCCGCCTTGGTGGCTTTCGTACGCAGGCTGTTGAGGACCTTCTCGGTGCTCTTGGTCTGCGGAATGATGTTGCCCAACAGAAGGCGTTCCATACGATTGACGGATGGGGATTTCTTGAAGAGCACATCGCTCATCGTCATTATTATGGCGCTGATTTTCTTGCCGTTGTGTTCGAATTCATAGCTAACCACCGGAGTGGTGGACTCATCAAAGTATTCTGCTTTCTGCAGTTTCTTACCGTCGTAGGTGAACACCATCCGCTCTCCAAAGCTGCTGTTGATTTCTGTAAGTTGGCTCCCGTCGTAAGTGAAATTCATCACATCTTGACCGTCAGGAACCAAATTGCCATCACTGTCATAGTCGTAGTTGATGTACGCTATCTGTGTGAGCTTTTTGCCGTCCCAGGTCCATTTCTCGCTTACGTGCTTCGGTGTGCTTTCGGTGTAGGTATTCCATTCCTCTGCGTACTCGTCGTAGGATGAGTGCTCATAGCTGTACTCTTCAGACACTTGCGAGATCTTTTCCTTGGGGTTGTATTTACCCTCCTTTTGGCAGGCTCCGAAAAGGAGCAACGCAGCAGATGCTGCAAATAATGCTGTTTTTTTCATAGTTTACTTAAGTTTTTAATTTATTTAAATAACGTTCGTTTTTAGTCTTTAGTATGTTGTGGCCCTATTTTCCATATAGATATGCCACCTCAAATTGTTTCCTATATTGTAGTCGTACGAGTATGCGAAATCTTACACCGTTTTTGTCTTTTTTTTTAATATTTCCGTTGTGGGTTGAAAATCTTTATATTAAGCAGCGTCGGATCTGCAATCCGACGCAACGGATATTGTGAAGTTTTAGTTGTTTTCGGACGGCACAACGAAGCGGACGGCACGTGGCAGCTGGCGGATGGTGAAGTGGGTGCCGCTGACAAGCTCGCCGTCAAGGCAGAGGTCGATGGGTGCCGGTGTTTCTATGTCGATACTTTCTCCGCGAAGATAAGTCATTTTATCACGGACATCGTCACGATGAATGAACGAGCCATCGCGATATGAACCTATAAGGCGCGCGAAAGTAATGATACTCATTGGCTTGAAGACACATACTTCGATAAGACCATCGTCATTCTGCGACAACGGTGAACATTGGTATGACCCTCCGACATAGCGTCCGTTACCCATCGTACAGAACAATATCGGGCCATCGTTGACGACGGTGCCATCGACGGTGATGCGGCACTCGGTGTGGCGTCCTGTGAAAAGAGCCTTGAGGATGCCCGTTGTGTATGCGTTGCGACCGCCTATGATAGGTTTGCGTCGCACTTGCTCCATAGTACGGCATACGACAGCATCAAAACCGAAGTTGCATACATTCAGCGCATAGCGGTTACCCACCTGCATAATATCCACCTTGTGGACTTCACCATCAATCAAGCGCTTAATGTCCATAAAACGACTGCTGCCACCATAGTATTTCACATAGTCGTTGCCACTTCCGGAAGGATAGCAGGTCACTTCGGCGTTGGTAAATCCCACAGTTCCGCTGACCACCTCGTTGAGGGTGCCATCGCCACCGCAAGAATAGAACCGCAGAGGCACACCATCGGAATTCTCGCATCGTGATCTTACAAATCGCGTAGCGTCGCCAGACGCTTTGGTGACATATATCTCGGTGTCTATGCCATCGTCAAGGTTGGCAAGACGGCTACGTATCTCGTCGGTGGCATCACACTTGCCTGCACTGGGATTAACTATAAATATATGCTTCATTATCGCAATGATGTTTCTTGAAATAGTTTGCAAAGATAGGCAAATTTCCAGAATCGGCAAAATAATATTTTCAGCATTACTTTGCTCTGAATTTATCACGTCGATAAGAGATAATGAATATGAAGGCACTGAAAATGTAACAAAAACTTAACAGGTTTTCTCCTGTCGTGTCACAGCGGTTTTGTATTTTTGCAACATCACAAAACAACCTCAAATAAGAATAACCATAAACAAACCAACAAGTTAGATTATGAATGTTTGGGACATTGTCATCGTAATTCTGAAACTGACCGGTGCATTGGCAGTATTCCTCTTTGCTATGAAACTGATGAGCGAGGGCCTTCAGAAGATTGCAGGAAGCAAGATGCGTTCTGTATTGAAACACATAACCGGCAACCCTCTGAGCGGCATCTTGACCGGTACGGCTGTCACCGCAGCAATCCAAAGTTCGTCGGCCACAACGGTAATGGTGGTGGGCTTTGTCAACGCCGGATTGCTGTCGCTGGCAGGAGCCGTGGCAGTCATTATGGGTGCCAACATCGGCACCACCGTAACGGCGTGGATAATAACACTTTTCGGTCTTGGCGACAATGCCGGTGGATTCAGTTTGCCTATGCTGCTGGCGGCCATAAGCCTTTTCTTTATCTTCTCGGGTCGCGACAAGATGAAGTCGATCGGACAAACCATCATAGGCCTCGCCCTGCTGCTTGTGGGTATGGAACTGCTGCAGGAGCCAATGTCGAACCTCGACCAATATCCCAATTTCCTTCACGCAATATCGACTCTCAGCGACTACGGATTCTGGTCGATACTGATTTTTGTTGCCATCGGCGCCCTGCTCACCTGCCTCGTGCAGGCATCTGCGGCAATGATGGCCATAACCCTTGTGATGTGCTACAACGGATGGATCGGGTTTGACGTCGCCGTGGCACTGGTTATGGGACAGAACATCGGCACGACCATCACCGCCAACCTTGCGGCATTGGTGGCCAACACAGCCGGCAAGAAAGCAGCCCGTGCCCACTTGGTATTCAACGTGGTGGGTGTAATCATAACGCTCATCGTGTTCTCGCCGCTGATGAACTTCATCGCTTTCCTGACTGAGAATATGACGGGATGCAGCCCCTACGCATCTATCGACGATCCACTCTACAACCGCGAATCGGTGCCTCTGGCAATATCGCTGTTCCACACCATTTTCAACGTCGGAAATACCATAATCCTCGCCTTCTTCATACCGCAGATATTGAAGATTGTCGACTGGATGGTGAAAACCAAGGTCGAAGACACCGAGGACGAGTTCCGCCTCACCTATATCGAGGGCAACTGGCTGTCGACCGCCGAGCTCAACCTGCAGTCGGCCAAGAGCGAGATTGAGGAGTTCTCGAAACGGGTGCTGCGTATGTACACCTTCCTGCCGGGACTTCGCACCGCCAAGGACGACGAGGAGTTTGACT
>JAEEMK010000022.1 GCA_016283175.1 Bacteroidales bacterium | reverse complement strand
GCCCTTATCATTATGCTCGTCTATATCGTTATGGCATCACAGTTCGAGTCCTTCAGCAAACCATTCATCATTATGTTCTCCATTCCTTTCGCAATCAGCGGTGTCATCCTGATGATGTTCATAACTGGCAACAACCTGGATATGATTGGTGCTCTCGGACTCATACTCCTTATCGGAATCGTGGTCAAAAACGGTATTGTGCTGGTCGATTATATCAACCTTATGCGCGAACGCGGCATTGCACTTTACGAAGCTATTGCACTTAGCGGCAAGAGCCGTCTGCGGCCCGTCCTTATGACTGCCTTCACCACCATCCTCGGTATGATACCTATGGCCACTTCAAACGCAGAAGGCTCCGAAATGTGGACCACTATGGGGCTCGTCGTCATCGGAGGTCTCACCGTATCCACCTTTGTAACACTCATTATCGTTCCAGTCCTCTACGGCATCTTCAACCGCAAGGGTGAGATTGAAAAGAAAGAGAAAGAACGCAAGAAATTCGTCTTTATGAACATCGATCTAAATCAGAAATAAAAATGAAAAGCATACTAATCGTATATAACCAAGCAAACAACGAGCGTGTCGAGTATTTACTCGACACGCTTGAAGTGCGTGGATTCACAATGGTCGAGAACGTACAGGGACGGGGAAACCAGAATGGCGACCCTCACCGCGGCACCCACACCTGGCCCGAACTAAACAATGCCATATTGACAGTAGTTCCTGACGAGAAAGTTGAAGATATCCTTACCGCTGTGCGCAAGCTCGACAAGCGCAACGAAGAGGTCGGCATTCGTGCATTCGTGTGGCACATCGAACAAATGGTGTAAGAATCGAAGCGCAGCCTTCTTACTATGAAACAGTTCATCATTACCTTGGCATTGATCGCAGCCATTGGCGGCGTCAATGCGCAGCAGAACATCCGTGTGCTTTTTATTGGCAATAGTTACACATACGTTAACGACCTGCCACAAATGACTGCAGACATAGCCGCCTCGATGGGCGACCATCTGGAGTACAATAGCAACACACCAGGCGGATGCACCTTCCGGCAGCACTGTTCCAACCAGTCGATTCAACTAATACAGCAAGGCCAATGGGACGTTGTTGTCCTACAAGAGCAGAGCCAATTGCCTTCCTTCCCACAACAGCAAGTCGAAAACCAAGTCTTTCCCTACGCACAGCAGCTCGTCGCTGCCGTCTACCACTACAATCCCTGCGCCGAACCGATGTTCTATATGACCTGGGGACGCAAGAACGGCGATGCCGGCAATGCACCCTTCTTCCCAGTTCTCGGTTCCTACGAGGGTATGGACAGTATGCTATGCCTGCGCTACACCTATATGGCACAGACCTACGACGCCTCACTCAGCCCGGTCGGACGAGTGTGGAACTACCTGCGCCACAACAGCAACATTGAGCTCTATCAATCCGACGAAAGCCATCCCTCTCTAGCCGGAACCTATGCTGCCGCCTGCACCTTCTACTCGATGCTCTTCCTGCGAGACCCAGATTCAATAAGATACACACCCTCAAGCCTCTCCGACGACCAAGCCCGGCAAATCCGCAACGCAGCACACAATGTAGCATTTCTCAATCTCCAGCAATGGAAGCGTCCTCTGCCCAACGTCGAACTATACGCCACCATCGGCAACGATAGCAGCGAAATAGTATTCTCAACCATCGTCCAACAAGCCGACAGCCTCTTCTGGAATTTCGGTGACGGAACAACCTTCAGTATGTCCGCACACAGTTGCGGCATCTCCGTGCCTCACCGCTACGCCCTCACAGGCACCTACGACGTTGAGCTCACCGCCTCTCGCCACTGCCTCACCGATACCACCAAACTGAAAGTAACCGTAGTGGCAGTTCCCGACACCACCGTCACCATTGTCCGCTCCCCTTCTTCCGATGCCATAAGCGTTACACCCAATCCCTTCACAGATCGAGTGAACATACACACCCCCCCTGGTACAAACATCACCGGCATAACTCTTTTTGCAACCAACGGAAAACAGTATGCCACATTCAAGCCCCATACCTCATCGACGACAGAGATTGACCTGTCTGCGCTTCCCGCTAACGCATATATCATTGTCGTCCGCACCGACAGGGGAACTTTCCGTTCACGGATCATCAAACTCTGACAAACACCCCTTGCAGACGACTCCGACTTATGAAGCGGCACGACTTTGGGTAACCACGTATACTCCTACAAAAACCAGTATCGCTGCAGCCACCTTGGTCAGCGTCAAGCTGTCCATCCCCGTGGCGATAGCCACCCCGATGGCTATTATTGGTTGCAGATAGCCATACATACTGACCAGCGTGGGACGAATGCGCTTCTGTCCTATAGGTATCAGGAAATAGGCCACAAATGTTGCGAAAAAAACCAAAAATGCAACCTCCCACCATACGTGCCGCGGAACCGCGACAAAATCTGTCACAGCTATTCGCCGCCACGAGAACGGCAGCGTTACGATAAAGGAGACAAGAAACATCCACTTCATCAACGTCACCGAACTGTATCGCCTTATCAACGGACGGCAGCTGCCGAGATAGAAAGCAAAAATGGCGCAGTTGGCTATACAAAACACTATTCCCAGCGGCTGCGTGGTGGCAGCACCTCCACCAACAGCCGTACTCTGAAGGATAAGCCACAGAATACCTCCAAAACTCACGGCCACTCCGCTCACCTTTTTCCACGTGATGGGCTCTTTCAGAAAAACGGCAGCAAAAAGCATCGTCAATATCGGCGTAATGGTTGTGATGATGGACAAATCAACCGGCGTCGTTCGTGCAACAGCGTGAAGGAATGTAAGTTGAGGCAACATTATACCTATTATGCCAGCAGCAGCTATCTTCAGCAAATCACCTGCCGGCACCTTCTCGCGAGGCACTATTAGTGAGACTATCCAAAACAGCATCCCTGCCACAAGGGCACGTATCGAGAATAGCACTATCGGCGACAGGCCACCGTCGGTGGCAATATCGCGACAGGCTATTATGTTGACACCGAAAATGATGTATGTCGCTGCACTTGCCAGATGGCCAACCGCTTTGTCTTTGCTTATTTTCATATGTCCTGCTTACTTGTAAATCAACACACTCAACACTTCAGGAGTCAACATCTCGGCGGCTATGTCGCGAATATCCTCTGCACTTACGGCCTCTATGTCTCGTTGCATCTCATCAAGGGTGTCGACGCGGTCGTATGTCAAGAAACTCTTGCCTATCGCCTGCATCTCGTTTAGGGCCGACTCATTGTTGATGGCCATCTGGCCTATGTACTGCTGTTTGGACAAGCGCAGCTGCTGCGACGTCAGCGGCGTTTCGGCAAGCTTGTTCAACTGCTGGCGCAAAAGTTCCAGATAGTGGTCCCTCGCATCGGCCTCGATGCCTGCATAGATGTAAAACAATCCAGCATCGCTGAATGGAGTGTACTGCGACTCTACCGTATAGCAGAATCCGTGCTTTTCGCGAATAGCGACATTCAGTCGCGAATTCATCGCCGGACCTCCCACAATGTTGTTCAGCAGCGAAAATGCCACCTTCCGCTCGTCGTAGGTGTCGGGAGCCTTACCGCCTACCATAACGTGCATCTGATGCGTGTGGCGGTTTATAGCCAGGTCGAATAGCTTGTATTCCGGCTTCCGCATACGTTCCGCCGCCGACGGACGGCAGGGGTAGTCGCCGAAATAGCGCTCGCACAGATGAACCACTCGCTTGAAATCGGCATTGCCCACTATGGAAACAACCATCCGGTCGGTCGTATAGTTTCTATGCATAAAGTCGGCAAGACCCTCCTGGGTAAAATGCTTCACGTTGTATGGGGTTCCCAGTATGTTGTGCGCCAGCGGATGACCGTCGAAAATATACTCTTCAAAGTCGTCGTATATAAGTTCGGCGGGGCTGTCTTTGTATGATTTTATCTCTTCCAGAACAACATCTTTTTCCTTCTCTATCTCTTTCTCCGGAAAGGTACTGTGGAAGACAATGTCGGCAAAAAGCTCCAGACAGCGTTCCAGGTGTACCGACAGCGACGAAGCGTATATGCACGTCTCCTCCTTCGTGGTGAAGGCATTCAGCTCGCCACCGACTCCGTCTATGCGGTTCAGTATGTGATACGAGCGACGGTGTTCAGTACCCTTGAAAACCGAATGCTCTATAAAGTGCGCTATGCCCTCTTCCCTTCCCTTTTCGTCGCGCGACCCTATGTTTATGTACACTCCGCTGTGTGTCACCGTCGAATTGTTCTGACGGAATACTATCCTGATGCCGTTCTTTAGTGTATGGTATTGATACATTTAGTTTTTTAATTTGTAGTACTCTCCGCTACTATATTATGGTTCTTCTCTCTCCGTCTTCTGCTCCCCGCTCCCTACCGTAAGGCACAGAAACAACACCGAAAATACGCATCCCGCAAGAGTTTCGAGCGTATCCTCGGTGATGAACGATATAAGTACAAAACTGACAAAGGCCAGAACGGCAGGGATTTGCAACACTCGTTGACGACGGAGTGCATAGACAAAGAATCCTACAATGATGGCGAAGCCAACGGCTCCAAAACTGACGATGAAGGTAAGATACTGGTTGTGGGCGTGTTTCTTCGTACCCATCAATGGCGAACCATCTATGAACAGTTGCTTGTGGCATTCGTCAACGACATCGCCCGTACCCACACCGAAAACAGGATGCTTCTTGTATACTCGCCACGCATTCTTCCACAGCTCGAAACGCTGCAGCATAGTGAAATCCTTGACAGCTCCGAAGTTGCGGTAGCATTCGTATTCGAAAAACATCACATAATACATTTTGCGCAGCGATGTCCCTTTAAGATAGACAGGATTGGCTATACCCTTCTCTATCGCTCTTATGTCGTCGTCGCCAAGCATTGCCATTCCAGCACTGTCCTTGGTCGTACCCATCGCGTTAAGATAGCGTATCAAAGTCGGGTAAACCGAATACTCATTCTCCGTAACCTCATCGAGTTCCATTTGGCTGCGTTTGCTCCATTCGCGTTCCAGTTCCGCGCGACAGATATAGTTGTTCACATAGTTGCCGTTCTCAATCAGGCCGTCCTGCTTGTGCTGATAAGGATTGCCGCAAACAGTCGCCTCACGAAGCGGCTGGCTGGCTAGCGGCACAGGCGAGTAATAGTCATTGTACATACCTATCGAAACCATTACAGCCAACGCAGCCACAATAACTACCGCCAGCAGCGACATCAACGCAACAACACGGTTGCGGATGCGGCGCCAGAAAAACGCCAGCAGCAACACCGATGTCACAAACAGCATCACAAAGGCAGTATACGAACGGATGCGGAACAAGAAATCGAGCAGCAGCAACGCCACAGCCAACGACAGCCACAACAGCCAGTCCTTCACCAACGGCCTCTTCTCCGCTCTCCGTTCTCCGCTCTCCGTTCTCCGTTCCACCACGAACCAGACAATGATTACCACCGCCAGACAGACATTCATTGCAAAACGAATATGCGAGATGAAAGGTATGATCTGCCTGTACGGCAAGTCGGGAATAGTCGCCATCCTTATGCGACCTATAATGGTGGCAACAAAAACCGTCGAAACAAAAGTAAAGAGCAAAAAAGCCAGCTGTTTGCCGTTCAGCGGTCTGGATGTCAGCAACACCAGCGGAATGGCCAGCAACGGCAGCTTCCTGAAGATGTCGTTCCATCCATATGACGCATTCTCGCTTCCCGTCATCCATATCAGGTGCACAGCCATCAACACAAGGAAAGCCCATAGCAGCGGCGAGCGACGGGCCCGGCCCATTTTGGCACGCATATCCCACTCCAGCGCCCAATTCACAGCCAGTAGTATTTCCATACCGCTCATCATAAAATTGCTCACCGGCTGGGCACCGACAAGCACAAACAGCAGCACGAAATACACAGCGTGATGGATGGTCAGCCGCAACGACGACGAACCGTCAGCACGAGTCACTCTCGGAAAATATGCCTGCAAAAAATCCATAATAATTATTAAAAACCAACATTTTAGCTCTCCCAAGTGCTCACCCAAGTCAGGGGAGCTGTCACGGAGTGACTGAGTGGTGTGTCAACCGACATCTCACTTCCTCAGCGTCTTGTTGTAAAGCGCCTTGTCGTGCAACACCTCGCAAGCCTTCAGCACATCCGGGTCGGTCACCAGCGAGCCCTCCAGACGGCCGGCAGCATAGTAGTAGCGAACCAGTATCTCGGCCTTCAGCATCTCGCTGATCTCCTTGCGGAACTTCGTCAAGTCGTCGGCCTTGTCTTTCTTCAGCTGTGCCTCCAGCTGCTCTATGTTCTGCGACAACGCCTCGTAGTAGTTCTCCTCCTTCGACGCCTCCTTCAGATTCTTCAGTATTTGTTCCGTATTGGTCGAATAGTCACAGTCCTTGTCAGCCAGATAATTCCTGAAATCATCGTATATCTCGTCCGTAATTACAAACTCCCTCGGCAAAGCAATGTTCTTGTGCTTCTTCACAAACTCGCTCACATAGTTGAAGATATGGAACTTCGTCACCAGCGTCGTCGCGAGTGCCGACATATATTCCGGCTCCACCTCTATGTCGGGTTCTATCCCGAAACCGTCGTACACCGTTCTTCCGTTCAGCGTCTTGAATGCCGTCTTCAGCGAGTCGGGCACCTTCGTGGCTCTTCCGTTCTCATCCTTGTGGCTATAGTCAATTGCCTGTATGCAGCGACCGCTCGGAATGTAGTATTTCGACACCGTCACCTTCATCTGGCTGTTGTACACCAGCGGCAGCACATTCTGAACCAAGCCCTTGCCGAACGAACGGGAACCCACAATCACAGCGCGGTCAAGGTCCTGCAGGCTTCCCGCCGTAATCTCCGATGCCGAAGCACTGTATCCGTTTATAAGCACAGCCACTGGAATCTCCGTGTCCTCAGGGTTCAAACGCGTGTAACTCTTCGTGTTCTTCGACGCCACCTTGCCCTTCGTCTCCACAATCAGCTGACCCTTCTTCACGAATATGTTCACCAGGTCGACCGCCTCGTTCATCAGGCCACCGCCGTTGTTGCGCAGGTCGAGAATGAAACCCTGCATATCCGGATTGTCGCGTTTCAGGGCAGAAAAAGCGTCGCGGACATTCTTCGCCGCATCCTGCGTAAATTCGTCAAGCTTCACATAACCTATGCCCCCCGGCAGCATACCGCTGTACGGCACATTGGGCAGCTTTATCTCCGCACGAGTGATGTTCTTCTCAAACACCCGCCCGTCGCGTTCCAGCTTCAACGTAAGCTCAGTGCCAGCCTGACCGCGCATCGCCGAACTCACATCGCTGTTGTTCTTGCCCTCGGTCGACTCCCCGTTGACAGCGAGGATACGGTCGCCAGCCTTCAAGCCCGCCTTGTCGGCAGGCAAGTCCTTGTAAGGCTCGGAAATGTATATCTTGTCGCCTTGCTGGTGTATCAGCGACCCTATGCCGCCATACTGACCCAGCAGCTGCAACTTCACATCCTCCATATCCGACTCCGGATAATACACCGTATACGGATCCAGCGACGACAGCATCGCATCTATCGCCTTCTTCATCGTCGCACCGGGGTCAACATCATCCACATAATTGTAATACAGCGTCTGGTACAGACGACTGAAAATCTCAAGGTTCTTCGACAGCTCAAAAGCACGGTCCGACGGCTCCACATTCTGAGCCCGCATCGGAACAACACCGCACATCAACACGGCAAAAAAACACACCGACAGACGGATTATCTTCTTCATCCTATCAACTATTTTGTTTTTACTTATTAACTGCGATAGAAACGGCACAGACGGCAAAATATTGCAGAAAAATTATTTTTATTTTTTTGGAAAAACCAACACCCTCAGTCAACTCTCAGTCAACTCTCAGTCAGCTCTCATTAAATCCTCTGTTATGTCACCCTAAAAAACAAACGAAAACAAAATCCAGGCCTCAAAACACAAAAACATCACACATCACACATCAAAGAATTATAAAACAACACTTTACCACATTTCTCTTACCATTTGGTTGCATTAATCTCCTATGTTTACAATAATGCCACTTTCAATATACTTTCCTCGGCATATGTACAGTATTTGTACAGTATATGTACAGTATATGTACGCTTTAGAAGCGTACATATACTGTACATATACTGTACAAATACTGTACATATGCCGAGGAAAGTATATTGAAAGTGGCATTATTGTAAACATAGGAGATTAATGCAACCAT
>JAEEMK010000021.1 GCA_016283175.1 Bacteroidales bacterium | reverse complement strand
GCCGAGACGGTCTTCATTCCGCCTATGCCGCCATAGTCGCGCAGCGTCACGCCGGCCATCTGCTTCAGGGCGTCGCTGAGCAGCAGGGCGCCCGTGCGCTCCATCTTCTTGTCGTCGACCACCTGCACAGGTGCCTGCGAGAGGGTGGGCGAGGGCTTTTTGTCGCGTGTAATGGTCACTGAATTAAGCTCCTGGCGCTGGCTGACGTGGTGTGCAGAGGTGTCCTGCGCCTGTAGTGGCACAGCACATATAGCCCACACAATGCAGGCTGCGAAAAAGCACAATATGTCTCGTGTCAGTGTTTGTCTGTTCATAATTAACGCCCTTTCCTCGAGAGCTTTAATCCGTTCGTGGCCTGGCAGGTCTTCTGACTTCGTTCCGGCGGCCCAAACCTTCCCGTCGGCCTGTGGCGGCAGACAGTGGTGTGCGGGGGACTGCCTTGTTGCGGAACTTACAGCAGCGGGACTGTCAATGATTTCCACATTGTTCCCTTTTGACGCCTAACGGGTTGATAACAATGTTGTTGCAGTGCTTCAACGCCATCGTTTGCGGCGACCAAACCGGATGCAAAGATACAACGCTTTTCCAAACTGGCAAAAAAATATTTTCGCGGCAGCAGAAAAGTCCATTTTGGGGCTGTAAAAAGCATATCTCATTATCAGTGTTTTACGAGAACATCTCCGTTCGTTGTCCAGTCGTTGTCCAGTTGTTGTCCAGTTGTTGTCCAGTCATTGACTGGACAACAACTGGACAACGAGCGGACAACGACTGGACAACGAACGGAGATGGTGGGGAGAAAAAACGGTCATTTTATATAGTTTTAACATTTAAAAGTGCAATCTGGATATAATAAAACAGAAAATGATTCGTTTTAGGGGCTGTTTTAAATATTTAAACGAGTATGATGATTAATGGAGGACTGATTTGGATTATTTTCGGCGTTCTGTTCGTTCTGAGCCTGATTGCCAGCAGCAGCGTCAAGTCGAAGTTCAAGAAGTATTCGGGCATTACGATGAACTACAATATGACGGGTCGCGAGGTGGCCGAGCGTATGCTGATGGACAACGACATTCACGACGTGACGGTGCAGACCGTGGCGGGGACGCTGACCGACCACTATAACCCTGTGAACAAGACCCTTAACCTGAGCAAGCAGGTCTACTATGGCACCAGTGTCGCCGCAGCTGCCGTCGCTGCCCACGAGTGCGGCCACGCCGTGCAGCACGCTACGGCCTACTATTGGCTGGGACTGCGCTCGAAGATGGTGCCCGCCGTGAGCCTCTCGAGCCGCTTCACGCCGTGGATTCTCTTTGCAGGCATCCTGTTTGTGCAGAAGTTCCCGAGCCTGCTGCTTATCGGCATCATTCTCTTTGCCCTGACGACGCTGTTTTCGTTCATAACGCTGCCTGTCGAAATCAATGCCTCGAAGCGGGCCTTGGTGTGGCTTAACACGCACAATATCACTACTCCCGACACTCACGGCTATGCCGAAAGCGCACTGCGCTCGGCGGCCTATACCTACGTTATCAGCGCATTGACCTCGCTGGCTACACTGATGTATTATCTGATGATTTATCTCGGCAACCGCGATTGAGCAAGAGTTGCTAACTTGTAAACAGCTTTAACATAATAGATTGCGCTTTTTTGTGCAATCTATTTGTGTTTTATGGGGTTGTCGGCCCGTTTTTTTTATGTAATTTTGCATTTTAAAACCGAAATGCAGTGGCAGACAAATCGAGCAAGACAGACAAGAATACCCCGTTGATGCGGCAGTATCTGGAGATGAAAAAGAAGTTTCCGGACGCAATGCTGCTTTTCCGCGTCGGCGACTTCTATGAGACCTATGGCAGTGACGCCGTCAAGGGTGCCGGCATACTGGGCATCACTTTGACACGCAAGTCGAACGGCAGCGAGGCCTACACCGAGATGGCGGGCTTTCCGTATCACGCACTGGAGCAGTACCTTCCGCGACTGGTGAGGGCAGGGCAGAGGGTGGCTATATGTGAGCAGCTGGAAGACCCCAAGGCAGCCAAAGGACTGGTGAAGAGGGGTATAACGGAGCTGGTCACGCCTGGCGTGTCGTACAACGATATGGTGCTGGAGGTGAAGGAGAACAACTTTCTTTGCGGTCTGCATCTCGACGATAAAGTGAACGGTATCAGCTTCTTGGACGTGTCTACGGGCGAATTCTATGTAGCCCAGGGCGACATCAACTATATCGACAAGCTGCTGCAGAATTTCCACCCCACCGAGGTCGTCTTGCAACGCAGGCTGATGCGCCGCTTCCAAGAGCTTTTCCCTGAGAAATACTATACCAACACGTTTGATGACTGGGTTTTCACTACTGACTTTGCCGAGGAACTGCTGATGAAGCAGTTTGGCACCACGTCGCTGAAAGGTTTTGGCGTTGAGGAACTTGGCGCGGGTGTCATTGCCGCCGGCGCCGCCCTCTACTACCTGCAGGAGACGCAGCACGACCGCACGCAGCACATCTGCAAGCTGACGCGCATCGAGGAGGACAAGTATGTGTGGCTTGACAAGTTCACCATCCGCAACCTGGAACTGGTGCATTCGCCCAACGAGAACGCCAAGACGCTGATCGACATCATCGACCAGACGCTGACACCTATGGGTTCGCGCCTTATGCGTCGCTGGGTGGTGATGCCGATAAAGGATGTCGTGGCCATCGAGCAGCGCCTGTCGGTTGTGGACCAGCTGGTTATAGGCGGTGACATTGCCGACGGCCTCAGGCAGCGCATCCGCGGCATCGGCGACCTTGAACGCCTGATTTCGAAGGTGGCTGTGGGGCGCATCAACCCCCGTGAGCTGCTGCAGCTGAAGCGTTCGCTGGGCGAGATAGACGGCGTGAAGAAGATTTGCAGCGCTGTGAACAACAAAGCCCTGCACCTGTATGGCGAGCAATTGAATGGCTGTCACACTATATACGACTTGATAGACAAGGAGATAAACGAAGAGGCACCGGTGAAGGTGGATAAAGGCAACGTCATAGCCGACGGCGTGAACGCGGAGCTTGACGAGCTGAGGGCGCTGGCAGGCAGCGGCAAGAATTATCTGGTAAACCTGCAGCAACGCGAGAGCGAACGCACTGGTATTCCGTCGCTTAAGGTGGGCTTCAACAATGTGTTCGGCTATTACCTTGAGGTGACCAATGCACATCGCGACAAGGTGCCGCCCGAATGGATACGCCGTCAGACGCTGACCAATGCCGAACGCTACATCACGCCCGAACTGAAAGAGTATGAGGAGAAGATTCTTGGCGCCGAAGAGCGTATGCTTGTCATTGAAAGCCAGTTGTATGAGCAGCTGCTCAGGACGCTGACGGAGTATGTGCAGCCTATACAATATAATGCACAGCTGATTGCGCAGCTCGACTGTCTGCAGAGTTTTGCCGCCGTGTCGCTGGCCAACGGCTACTGCCGTCCGTCGCTGAACGAGGGTACGGCTATCGACATCAAGGAGGGCCGCCATCCGGTGATCGAGACACAATTGCCGCTGGGCGAGAAGTATGTGTCGAACAACGTCTATTTGGACCACGACACGCAGCAGATTGTCATCATCACAGGCCCCAATATGTCGGGTAAGTCGGCACTGCTGAGGCAGACGGCCCTGATAGTGCTTATGGCCCAGATCGGCTGCTATTGTCCCGCTCAGTCGGCGACGATAGGCATTGTGGACAAGATATTTACGCGTGTGGGTGCGTCGGACAACATATCGTCGGGCGAGTCGACATTTATGGTGGAGATGAACGAGACGGCGAGCATCCTTAACAATGTGAGCGACAGGAGCCTGGTTCTGCTTGACGAGATAGGACGCGGTACGAGCACATACGACGGCATATCGATTGCGTGGGCTATCACCGAGTTTCTGCACGACAACAAGAAGGTGCGGCCTAAAGTGATGTTTGCCACTCACTATCACGAGCTTATAGAGATGGCCGACCAGTATGAACGCATACAGAATTATCATATATCGGTCAAGGAAGTCGGCAATAAGGTGATATTTATGAGGAAGTTGGAGATGGGCGGCAGCGAGCACAGCTTCGGCATCCACGTGGCGCGTATGGCCGGTATGCCCCCTCAGGTGTTGAAACGGGCGCACCAGATGCTCGAGTTGTTGGAGTCGAAAAATGAGAAAATTTCCGATCAAAAAACACTCAAAAAAGGGAAAAAAGAGGAAAAAAATACCCCTGAACCGGGCTTCCAACTCAGTTTTATACAACTTGACGACCCTACTTTACTCGAAATTCGAGATAAGATATTAGACATTGATATAGATACACTTACGCCGATAGAAGCCCTCTTGAAACTGAACGAGATTAAAAAAATTGTCAGTAAAAAATAATTTTTTTTTGTCAGTTTCAAAAATGTTTGTACTTTTGCACTCGCTTTTGAGGAAAAAAGTATGCGGAAATAGCTCAGTTGGTAGAGCACGACCTTGCCAAGGTCGGGGTCGCGAGTTCGAGTCTCGTTTTCCGCTCAAAGTCTCCAACCAGAAATTCATAATTCAGAATTCAAGATCCGGAATTCAGAGTTCGGAATTCAAACAATGCTCTGGTGGTGGAATGGTAGACACGAGGGACTTAAAATCCCTTGCCCGCAAGGGCGTGTGGGTTCAAGTCCCACCCGGAGTACTGAATAGAGAGTAATTTGAAATACTGATACATGTCTTGGTAGCTCAGCTGGTAGAGCAATTGACTCTTAATCAATGGGTCCAGGGTTCGAATCCCTGCCAGGACACCACACTTCGGGGTGTAGCGCAGTTGGCTAGAGCGCCACGTTCGGGACGTGGAGGCCGGAAGTTCGAGTCTTCTCACCCCGACAACAATCCCAAACCTCCTCGCTTT
>JAEEMK010000004.1 GCA_016283175.1 Bacteroidales bacterium | reverse complement strand
TTTTTTTGCCTTGATGATTCTTTGCTGTTAGTTGAAGGTGAAATTGATACCTGCGAAGAACGAAGTGCCAAAGGCATAATAAACCTTGGGTTGGTATTTGTCCACGTTGAAGGTGCTGTAGTCGAAACGGTACTGCTCCCAAGCGGTGGTTATCAGCTTCTTGTTGTTGAGCATGTTGTTGATACTGACATTGAAGCCGATGCTGTAACGGCCACCCACACGCCACGACTTGCTAACCGACAGGTCGAGGGTGAATTGGCCTTTGTAGCGCTTCTGGTCAGCAATCTGATGGTAGAGCTCCGAATTCTCGTCCAGCGAGCCGCGTGCGGCTGAGGTGCGTCTTTCGGGGTTGATGTCGCAATAGATTTTGTCGAACCAGTTGCCGTTGATGGTAACCCACCAGTAGTTATAGTTGAATTTCAAACCGCCAGTGATGGCCAATTGAGGTGTGCCAGCCACATGGAAGTTCTTCCAGTAAACGGTTTGGGTAACATCGCTGTTGTTGTTGTCAAGGATGTCGTAGCCGTTCTCAGCGTTGATGGCCACTTCGGGACGGTTAGCATAGCGGTAGTCGCCCCAGTTGCCAGCCACATACAATGTGAACATCGAACCTAAAGCCACTTCAGCGCCGAATTCAACGCCGATGTTGCGCTGGTCGATGCCGCTCATCGAGTAGTTGACCATAGAAGCGTAATCGTCGTGGTAGAAGCTGATGAGCTTGGTTATATCCTTGAAATAGGCGTAGTAGCCGGTAATTCTCATTTTGAAGATAGGATAGTGCATTACATATGAGAATTCAGCTGCGCCAATCTTTTCGTTTTTCAAATTGGAAACGTAGGTATTTCTAACACGAGGTGCGAGGAAGGCGTTCAGGATGCTCGGGGCCTTGGTGCTGTACTGTCCATTCAGCACCAGGTAGTTACGACCGTTAATCTTGTAAGTGACGCCTGCTTTTCCGCCAATGTTGAGGAAACTCTTTACTGCCGACTTGCCTTTGGAATCGTCGGGGAAGCGGCCGTTCTGCATGTTGCCCACTCTCCAGAACTCAGTGGCGTTGAGGTCAAGACCTGCGAAGAAGTCCACTTTGTTGTAAGTGAAGTTGGCGAGAGCCCATGCCTGTTGGTAGTAAATGTGATAGGTGTAATCGTAGCCGAAAACGTCGCCTTCATACAACTTCTTGTCGATGTTGTCAAGGTCGTTGTAAGGAACATTTTGCTCATCGGGGAAGTCGCCTTCTGAGTATTTGTCCACATCGAGCCAATAGCTGCCGCCCAGCAGGTCGGCGATGGTCTTGTAGTTGCGCTGCTTCATGCCGCGAACATTGATACCGGCGGTCAGCTTGATATGTTCGGTCAGGTTGGCGATGATGCTTGATGAACCTGCCATCTGGAAGTGGTCGTACACGCGGTTCTCAATCATATATTGGGCACGGTTGCCCATGGCGGCTGCCGTCTGGTTTACATTATACATATAGTCCCAGTTGATTTGGCGCAACGAGGCGTCGTTTTTCCATGCTTCGGTGTAGTAATCGTAGAGGAAAGTGTCGTCGGGATTGTCCTTGTTGATAAAATAGCTCGGCAGGTAGCGGTAGTAGTCGGGACGCGGGTCGGGCACGTCGTACCAGTTGAGCGAGGTGGTGTTGTTGCGTCCGAACGTGGAGGCAAGGGTGGTGGTGATTTCCAGATTGCCTTTTTCGGGCGTGTAGTAGTGGCTCAGCAGGATGACGGGCTCGTGAACGGTTCTGACACGTGCATTGCGTTTTTCGCCATTATACCAGCCCCAGTTGGGGTTGTAGTAGTTGGTGCCCAGCAGATCGTAAACCTCCTGTACCGAGTTGCCCTGCATGCCGCGCGTGGTGGGCGCGCCGAAAATGGTCAGGTTGAGGGCGTGTTCGCGGTTGAACTGCTTCTCGGTGGCGAAAAAGTAACTGAGGCCTTTGTAAAAAGTACCGTCAACGTAAGCCAGTGAATTGCCAAAACGGGTGGATAAACTGCCGGCTACCGACCAACCGTTCTTCAGCACGCCAGTGGCGCCAGTAATCATGATGCGGTTGGTGTAAGTCTTGTTCGACAGCGCATACGAGGCTCTGACTTGCTGCCTGTAGGAGGAGGCTCTCAGGCTGTAGTTGACCGTGCCGATAAAGTTGCCGAAACTGAATGAGGGCGGTGTTAAGCCAATAGAGGTTTCGGGATATCTGACCACATGCGACAAGCCGCCCCACTGCGAGTAGGAGGCACGACCGGTAACCAGACTGTTCATCGGCAGGCCGTTGAGGCAGATGTCTTGAAAGCGGTTGTCGAAACCACGGGTTTTGAAATAGGCGATGCTGAAAGCGTAGGATGTGTTGTTGACGAATGCATCGCGGCGCGTTTGTACAACACCTGGCACATAGTTGCCGAGTTCGGTGTCGGCATCTTCCTGCCCTTCGCTAACATTGTTGAACGATGCAATCTCTTCCGAGTAATCGTCCACGCGGGTGGTGTCTTTCTTGTCTTCTTGGGCGTGAATCAAGCCTATACAGAGAAAGAAAATCAAAAAAGTAGATAGTTGCTTTTTCATTGGCTTACTTTTTTGTGGCTAATAATTTATCGTAATTTAAAAGGACAAAAATAGTGAAAAAAACGATGTGTTATTATTTGTGAGTAAATTGTTGATACTTTTATAGATTAATTCAACATATATCATAAAAAAAGTGTTTGCCCATCGTTTCCGACGGGCAAACACTTTTATAAAACGTATTTCTAATGGTTTTCTTTAGTGGGGAAGAGCAATGATCTCTTTGACGCAACGTACGCTGTACGCATTGGCTTTGTTGCCTGTGTTGACGAGCAGGGCAGGGCAGCCGCAGCTGAGCGTAATGTAGGTCATAAGAGGACTGCCATCGGGGAAGGACTTGTCGGCTACAATCAGGTTAGCACGACCGCCCAAATCTTCAAACTGGTTGGTGGTAGCATTGAAGATACCGCCAGGACGGATGGCCGTACCTAACTTGTCGGTACCAGCGTTGTCAATCCAGCAGTCGGTCGATCTCAGGTCGTTGGCTTCATAGTCGATGCCGATCAAGGCGAGATATTCATCAACGGTGGGCAGACGCCAGCCAGCAGGACAAGCCCCCAGAACTGCAGGGGTTGCGCTGGTAGCTCTCAGTCCGATTTCTCTAGGCACTTCGGTGTGGGTGGCCGATGCCCAATCATACAGGTAGCCGTAAAGTTTGAAGTTCTCTTCTTCATTGGCGTTCAACTTGCTGACATAGGTCATGAAAACGGGAATGTCGGAGCCATCGGCATAATGCTCTGCTCTCAAGTTCTCAGCCATCCAGCACATTTTGCCAACGCTGACGGTCTTGTACTCGTTGTTGTCGATATCGACCAGCGGCGTGATTTCGCATTCGAAGCCGCAGTCCACAATCTCAAGGTTCATCGTTACGATGCTGTCGCAGCCGTTAGAGCCAGTGAGGGTCTGCTCGTATGAGCCCGATTCGGCATAGAGTTTGCCGTTCCAGGTCACCGTGTGGCAGCTGATGGTGTCGAACGAGTTGGTGACAGGATGATTGATGGTCAGGTCGATGGTGACGGTACTGTCGCAGTTGTGACTGCTGGTGAATGTCTGCGTGAATAAGCCGCTTTCAGAGTATTCGCTTTCTCCCCATACATATTTATCACAAGCAGTAACAGCGATGGTGTCTTTAGTGGTTGGGTAAATAGTCAAATTCAAGGTAACGATGCTATCGCAGCCGTTGGTAGCCTGGAAGGTTTTCTGATATTCACCGCTCTGTTCGTAACGGTCGTTATCCCAGAGGTATGATCCACAAGCCTCTGCTTCAATATCTTTATAAACAGGATGATAAATGGTGAGGTTCATCGTAACGACGCTGTCGCAACCGCTTGTCGTCTGTCGCGTAACGCTATACTCGCCACTCTTTTCGTAGGTTTTGCCTTCCCATTCTACAGGACCGCAGGCCGTGGAGTCGAAGCTGAAGGTAGCGTTCTGGTTGATGGTGAGGTGTAAGGTGACGATACTGTCGCAACCATGGGCGTTGGTGAAAACCTTCTCGTAATCGCCGCTTGCAAGGTATTCCTCATCACCCCATACATACGATTCGCAAGAGGATACATAATCTTCGTTTTCGTCAGGGTAGTTAATGGTGAGGTGCAGTGTGACGATACTGTCGCAGCCGTTGGCGGCGGTGAAGGT
>JAEEMK010000003.1 GCA_016283175.1 Bacteroidales bacterium | reverse complement strand
GTAGTTGCATTCAGTCATTTGAACATCACGACTCGGCACACCAAGGCCGAGGTGCAACACATCCTTGGCGCGGCTGGCAAAAGCCACCGTCTGCTTGAAAAGGGTGCGCTGCTCGAGCTGCATAGGCGTCTTGGCATCGTGAAACTCGCCCGGCAACGAACGCACACAACGCTTGCCGCGCCACTCATATCCGACCACATTGCCAAGCTTGCCGCTGAACCCGGCACCGAAACCAGAATCAATTTTTCCCATAGCAATTGTATTTTTATAATTTAATCATTCTTACTATCAGCTATTTAGATAACCAAATCCTCCACTCTAACCCTATCATCTCTGAGTTTTGTTACTATAATAACGTTACCAAAGACTAATTATTGTTTACAAAAGTAAAATTTGGTAAAATGTTAATAAAAATTTCAGTAGAACTTGATAAGAAGATGATACAGGGAAACAGGCTGTTATGAAGCAGGAAAAAAGTGCTGCGAAAGGCGTTTTTTACCAAAATGAGAAGAAAAAAACGCCTTTGCTGTGTCAAAACCACAATGACCGCCGCCGGGATTTACACGCCGAAGATGTTGATAACCCTTTTAACAAATTGTGGCGCCGGATGGCTACGGAAAACTAAAAATGCGTATCTTTGTATCTGTAAATCACCGATGTTGGCTCGACCTAAGTTGGTGATATATATACTATTGTAACAGTAATAATGAATACTGACCGTTTTAAAAACTACAAAGACGACGTAAAACAGCTGGTGCTGGGTTTCGAGGCTATGCAGCGTCGCGGCGACAGCCGCTACTATGATGTCGAGGACTTGGAGACCATCATCGACTTCTATCTTGACACCTCCGACGGCGATATGCTCGAGAAATCAGTGCGTTATGGCGAGAAGCTTTTCCCATCGTCGAACGAGATAAGGCTGCGGAGAGTTCATTTGCTTTGTTTCAAGGAACGCTACAAGGAGGCCTACAAACTGCTGAAGCAGCTGGAACGCATCGAGCCCGACGACACCGATGTGCTTTATGCTCTTGGCGTGGTTTACAGCGCTTTGGAACAGCCCCGCAAAGCCATACAGTACTACCACAAGGCCGCAGCCGACGGCTACGAACTTGGCATAATATACGGCAATATCGCCGATGAATACCTGAAAATGGACCAACGCGCAGAGGCCCGCAACTACTACCGAAAGGCGTTGAAGGCAAACCCCGACGACGAGCGTGCGCTGTACGAACTGGCCAACTGCTACGACGACGACGGCCTGATAGACAAATGGATACATTTCTACAGCCGTTTTGTGCAGGAATACCCCTATTCGAAGGTGGGCTGGTTCTGTCTGGGCGAGGCATATGCTGCCGAAGGGTTGTATGAAAAGGCCATCGACGCCTACCAGTATGCCACCGCCATCGACGCAGAGTTCTACTATGCATATATGCAGCTTGCCTCCTGCTACAACTCGCTGGGCGACAGCAACAACGCCGTAGCCGCGCTGCACGATGCCTGCAAGCATACGCAGGACAAGGCATATGTCTATTTCCGCATCGGTGAAGTGTTCCGTTTCCAGAACAACGCAGTCACAGCCAACATCTACTATCAGAAAGCCCTGAAGGAAGACCCATTATACGCCGAGGCCTGGCACGCGATGTCGACGTGCTACGCTTTTCTGCGCTCGTACAGCGCTGCCATAGACGCTGCCAAACGGGCGCTGAAGATTGACCCCGAATCGCCGCTGTTTCTGACCACGCTGGCTATGATTTACTGCGACAGCGGCGACACCGAGAACGCCGACCGCATCTTTGAATGCGCCAAGCCTTACTTCGCCGATTTCGAGCAAGGATGGCTTGCTTTGGCCGACTACAACATCATTTTCAACCGCTATGACGATGCCATAGAAGCGCTGAACCAGGGGCTGCCCGACTGCGAACTGGTACTGGAGTTCAACAAGCGACTGGCCTATTGCTACTATGCCACGGGGCGCCGCAATATGCTTTACAACGCCGTGCGCGCCTGCCTGATGGAAGGCGACGACGGGGTCAAGGACTTGCTCGAATTTGTTCCTGAACTGGGTCAAGACCTTGAGGTTATGAACATTATAAATTCACACCATAACGACGACAAAACAAACGAGGACGTATGAAACAAAGAATAGTTTTTCTCTCCCTGCTGGTTGCAATGACGCTGAGCGTCAAAGCACAGAACACCGAGGTAACCGATTTTGAACGCGAGGAAGCCGAATTCATAGCACAGGATCTCGGCGACAGCGAAGCCGTTGCTGCCGAGATGGAGGCCAATCCGCTGTCGAAGCTTGGGCACAACGAGGTCGCTGTCGACGACGACGGCATTTCGGAGGCCGACACACACTATCACGGCTGGGTGGCCAAGGTGGTGCAATGGTACGGCCACAATGTCAGCTACGTTGCCGTCGGCGCGCTGATGACGGTGGAGAGTTCGTTCATCCCCTTCCCGTCCGAGATAGTCATTCCACCAGCCGTGATGGTTGCCGCCGACCCTGCGACACCCAACGATATGAAAATATGGCTTATAGTTTTGGTCGGCACACTCGGCGCATTGCTGGGAGCCTACATCAACTATTTCCTTTCACGGTGGCTGGGACGTCCGATCATCTATAAGTTTGTCGACAGCAAGATGGGCCACGCGCTGCGCCTGTCGGGCGAGAAAATGGAACGCGCAGAGAAGTATTTCAACGACCACGGCGTGGTAAGCACCTTTGTGGGAAGGCTGATTCCCGTCATCCGACAGCTTATATCGATTCCCGCCGGCCTCTCGAAAATGAACGTGGGCGTATTCACTTTCTACACTTTCCTGGGCGCCGCCATCTGGAACTGCGTGCTGGGTCTGCTCGGCTATCTTGCCGTAAAAGCAGGCGGTATGGAATTCATATACAAATACAGCGGAATGCTGTCGAAAATCATAATCGTCCTATTTGCCGTTTGCGTTGTGTTCCTCATTGTCAGGGCCATCGTCCGCAAACATAAAAAAGCCACAGAACAATGAGCGACAAGCAGGACAACGGACAGAACGACAACAGTTTCGACTTCAAACGGATGCTGCTACGGAAAGACCGTCCGCTTCCAAAAGCAGGATGCAGCTGGGCATTCTACATCGTCCTACTGCTGTTGACAATCTATCTGACAATAATGTTTTTCAAATACCGTAATACTATTTAAGCAATCTGCAAACCAAAATATTATGCACGACATACGCAGCCAATTCCCAATACTTGACCAAACCGTATACGGTAAGCCTCTGGTTTATTTTGACAACGCAGCCACAACCCAAAAGCCACAAAGTGTCATAGATACGCTGTGCCGCTACTATCAGACGCTTAACAGCAACATACACCGCGGCGCCCACTATCTGGCCGCACAGGCAACCGACGAATACGAGCAGACACGCAGAGTTGTGCAGACCTTCATAAACGCTCGCCACAGCCACGAGATTGTCTTCACACGCGGCACGACGGAGAGCATCAACCTGGTTGCCAGCAGCTTCTGCCAAGCATTCCTCGGCAAAGGCGACGAAATAATCATTTCCGGTATGGAACACCACAGCAACATCGTCCCCTGGCAACTGGCCTGCGAACGAAAAGGGGCAAGCCTGCGAGTGATACCCTTCAGCGATGCCGGAGAATTGGACCTCGATGCCTTCAAAAACCTGATGAACGAGCATACCCGACTGGTTGCAATAACGAACGTAAGCAATACCCTTGGCACCATAAACCCCATCAAATCAGTCATTGACATAGCCCATAGGAACGGGATACCTGTACTTGTTGACGGAGCTCAGGCCATTGCACATATGCCTGTCGATGTACAGGATTTGGGGTGTGACTTCTACTGTTTTTCAGGGCATAAGATGTATGGTCCGATGGGCGTTGGGGTTATGTACGGCCGAGAAGAATTGCTGGAGAAGATGCCACCATATCAAGGCGGCGGAGAGATGATAAAGGATGTGACCTTCGAGCGCACAACATACAATGAGCTTCCCTTCAAATTCGAGGCCGGCACACCAGCCGTAGGCGACGTGCTGGGATTGCGTACAGCAATAGAG
>JAEEMK010000020.1 GCA_016283175.1 Bacteroidales bacterium | reverse complement strand
GTCGGCGAGCTGCACGACAACGACCAGCTGAAATACGCCACCAACATCCGCGACTATGTGGTCGACAACATCTACACCACCGACTTCCCGCTCAGCCTGGTCGGATATGTCCGTTCGTCGGCCAAGGAGACCTTCCTCAGCGGCTGCGGCACACCCGCCGACAAGCAGCACCTTGTCGCCGCTATGCTGCGCGAAGCCGGTTTCATCGCTGAGGAGTATGAGCACGGTGTCCACGTGACAATCCACGAAGAGGGACGTCCGGTCATCTACAACCTTTCGACCAACGTCAAACGCCCAGCCCGCCTTGACGGTGCCGCCATCGACGAGCAACGCGAAATCGATATTGAACAGACCATTCCCTGGCAGGGCGAAAACTTAGGCGGCGGCTACAGCCGTATGACTCTGCCCACTGAACGTGGCAGCATCAGTATCGATCCTGCACGGCTTACCAGCAACCGCAAGGCTCCTGTCAAGGTACGTAACTGCAACGAAAAATACCACTACACAATACAGAATGCCGGAACAATGGTAGGCAAGCCTGTCAGCATTAGCCGCACAGTCAACGGCCTCGGCAGCATCAAGATTAGCATCAAGCAACTTGGCAACGGAGCAATCGATGTGGTCCGTGAGCTCAATATCGACGTCCCCGACGGCATCGTTACCCCAAAGCAGTACAAAGCCTTCCGCAAGATGATTCAAGACTGGAACCAGTATAAGAGCATAACAGTTAAGAAATAAAACTAAAAATAACATTCCAATGAAAAGGCTTCTTTTGCCTGCACTCCTTGTCTGCTGCGGGCTTTCACTAGCTCAAACAAACCCGAATTGCGTTGGGTTGAACAATCCTACGAACTTCATAATTAGCGGCAACCACGGCGAGACGTGGACTGGCTATACTGGATCAAGAGAAAGTACACCCGCTAACTGCAACTTTGATAATGCCACCTACACCAACACCGTACAGGCATCAGGCCTGGAAATCATCAATAACTACGACGGTTGCAACATAAACCTAGACAATGGTTCAACCCGAACTACGTCGAGAGATATCAACAACAACCTTGACCATTCGCGACAGTTTGTTATTAAAGGCGCTGGCTATGACCCTGAAACTTATGGTCACCTGTCGTATTTACCTCCAGACACATCAATTCACAGCTCAATACGTCTTGGCAACTACTGCGGAATGCACGGCGCCGAAAAACTCACATACCAAATTATTGTACGACCAGATAATTCGATTATCACATTATGGATTGCCTTGTCTATGCTTAATGGACAACACAGCGGTGGCGAGAATTGCAGTTTCAAAATAACTGTAGAAAGAAATATCGGTTCCATATCCAGTCCCAACTGGGTACCACTTGCTGGCGACACTTTGTGCTACATTAAAATGGTGCCTGATGGCTATCAGGCCGACACGAGCTTCCGCGTTGGCGCCAATGGCCTCATCTTTGCCGAAAACAACCAAAGCTTATACAACAAAAACATCTATCTTCCTTGGCGTAGATTCTTGTTAGACCTTTCAAACTATATTTATAGTACCATACGCATATCTATAGCTGTCGACGACGGCGCTGTGGCTGCACAATATGGCACCGCCTATATTGCCGGCAACTGCCACTCAAGCAATTTCGATGTAAAACAATGTGTATCCGGCGAGACCAGCACCGTTGCCACCATCTACGCTCCGAAAGGCGGTACCCATTACGAATGGTATCGCAGCAATTCAGGCATACTTACAGGTGAAGCACTCAACAACGAAAGCAACTACACACTGATACCTGAACAGAACTACGACAGCCTTGACTGTAAAAGAATCAACTTTGTAAATACAACAAGCGGCGACACAATGGTATCAAACACTTTTATGTGCAAGATGACAACCCAGTTTAACAACAGCCCAATGGTCACGAAACATCACATTACTGTTGGCCTGAAAAAGCCCAATACCGTGGTTGACACTACGCTCGACTGTTCAGGGACCATACATCTGACAAACCTAAGTTATACTCCTTATATTACAGACATATCCGACGCGGTTGACACCTCTTTGACAGAATGGCGGTTCTATGGCACAATCACTCCTATTCCGCAGTCCCTTATCGCCACATACACTGGTGGTCAAGCCAGCCACACCTTTGCTCAGACCGGCAACTACAGCGTCAAAGTCCGCACCTTTGCCGCCAACACCAACTGCTGGAACGAGGAAACCATCCGTATTCGAGCCTTGAAGCCGCCCGTTCCCCAAATAAGCCTCTCGCGCGAAAAACTATGCGGAAGCGATACGATACTAGTTTCCAACACCACAACTGAGGCGACATACCACGACTGGACAATTGTAGGCAGAGGTGGCGAGACAACAAACATAATCACCTCTACACCCACTCTGCAACTCACATCCGACACAACTACAAGCATCACACTGCTTACCAGAACAAACAGACACTACCTCAATGACACCAACAACGACGGAACTCCCGATTTCATCTATTGCTTTGCCGATACAACCTTCACCATCAACCACAGCAACAACTCCTACGCTTTCGACACAATCCTCGTCACTCCCGAGCAGTTTCCATACGTATACAATGGCGAAACTTATGATGCCCCCGGCGACTACATCGTCATCCTTCCCAACCAACAGGGCTGCGACAGTATTATCAGCATACATATCAACTCAAACAATGAGGGCATCGCCCCCACACAAGCTATCAACAGCATAAAAATCCAGCCCAACCCGACCAATGGCTTAGTAACCATTGCCGCCGACGATATAAAGGCCATAGAAGTGCTCGATGCCGCAGGCCGCAAAGTCTTCAGTGCACAACAAACCAATACTGTCGATCTCGGCTCGCTGCCAAACGGCACCTACTTGATGCGCATCATCACGCCAAGCGGCACAGCTACAAGGAAAGTAACAAAAACAAATTGAAAAAACAAAGGGAGTAGATGGCTCCCTTTTTTATTACTTCATCCCTCTCTCGGCTTTGATCTGCTCGTAAGCCTCGTTGATTTCGCGGAACTGGGCTTCGGCGTTCTTCTTCACCTCTTCGCCCATACCTTCCACCTTGTCGGGATGATACTTCATCGCCAGTCGACGGTAGGCCTTC
>JAEEMK010000002.1 GCA_016283175.1 Bacteroidales bacterium | reverse complement strand
CATAGCCCGCAATCTGAGCCGGTATCAATGTCTTGCGTTGTAACTTTCTCAACATAGCTATAAATTATATGTCACGTCGAAAGGGAAATAATCTATTGCATCCAGAGCCGTGACTATCAGCCCTGCGCCCTGCCTGCCGACTTCGCCCATAACCATATCCGCTACACAGCGGGCATTCTCGCTGTCGATATGGCTGAAAGGCTCGTCCATCAGGATGAACTTGAACGGCTGGCACAGTGCCCTCACCGCCGCCACGCGCTGCCGCTGGCCCAGCGAGAGAGTCGCCACCGGCTGGTGCTTCTTGCCTTCCGGCAACAGAGCGTCGAGCATAGCCTCAATTTCAGCGTCGCTCTTGAAGCCCGTCAGCCGGTTCTTAAGCTGCACATTCTCCATCGCCGTCAGTTCGGGAAACAGGCACAGGTCTTGAAACATATAGCCCAACACCCTGGTACGCAAATCGTTTTCCGTACTCCGACAAAATGCTCCCCGCGAGCACGCGGCGTTCTCCGTTAAAACGACCTCGCCGTCATACTGGCCGCTGATGCCATAGATGAAGTTGAGCAGCGACGTCTTGCCGTGACCAGAACGGGCGCGGACAAGGTAGCTGCGCCCCTGCTCAAAGAACACAGACGGCTGTAAATATATGTCGGAACCGGCAACTTCCGATTCCGACATATACTTAGGTTTTAGATTGTGAAGTTCAATCCTCATCTTCAAAGTCCCAATCCTCTTCCACATAGAGCGTGTCTTCCACCTCGTGGCAGTCACTGCCACCGCCAATCGAGCCGGCCAGGTTGCCCAGTTCCACAAGGTTGTCGTCCACAAAGTGTAGCGTCGACAGCAGGCTGTTCTGCTTCTTGTCCTTGATATAGATATCCCACTCGCCGCTCTTTGTGCCGTTGGCTTTAAACTCTGTGTAATCGAAGTATTTGCTCATAAGAGTAACAATATTCTCGGGTATCAATGCCTTTACGCCGTCGGGGTAGTGGTTGATGTCAAGGTCGGCATAAACATAGTTGCCTGCCTTGACACTCTTGGCAATGCCCTTCATAGCGTTCTTGTTACCACCTTTCTTGAAACATTCCAGAGCGGCTTCCGAGTTGGTTACAAACATAGCCTTCTTGTTCATAGCCACATAGATCGGGAAGTTGAAGAAGCCTTCCAAACTGTATACGTTCTCCTCGACAGCAGTCAGTCCGGCTTCGGCAAGGAGTTTCTTCACGATGTCGGCATCCTTGATGTCAAGTGCCAGCGCCATCATAGGCATCACCGAGCCGTTGTTGGCCTGCAGGTCGAACAGACTAAAGAGCATACTGCCGCCGAAGGCCGAAACAGCATCGCGTACCGAAACACCGTCCACGGCCTCCTCGTCGAGGTTGATGTCAAATTCCTCGTTGGCCTCAAGCACCTTCATTGTCTCCTTCAGGTTGTAAGCCAAAGCAATCGCTGCGTAGGTCTTCTCGGGCATATAGTCCACAAGGTTGCCCTCGAACTTCTGCATATATTTGTCAATAATCTTGCTGCTGATTCCTTGATAGGTGAACACCATACGCATCACGCCCTTGTCGAAAACGACATTGCCGGCAATGCTGGCATTCTCGATGGCTTTCCAGTACTCCTCGCCATAGATTTGGCTGAGCATCCCCTGCACATCCTCGCCGTTTTGCCCTGCGATGGACATTATCTCCTTCATACCCATCCACATACTTATCTCGCTGCGATCTTTCCAGTACTCACGGAAACGCTTGTCGCCGGCCAGACTCTCGTCTTTCTTCAACGTCAGCACTTTGTCCATACCGTTGCCCGAGAAAAGCACCATAGCCACGTCGCCGTTGAAGGCCACGTAGTTCTCAACGTTGAATTCGCTTACCGTTGTCGCCAGGCGCCATCCGTCCTTGTCCTCGAACTTGACGGTCAACTCGTTCTGTTTGGCAAAATCGTTGAGGAACTCCTCGAACTTCTTCTTGTTGTGCATCGTGGCGATAACAGCGCCGTCGATGTCGCCATTAAAGCAGAAATACACGGCAATGTCGCGTTTCAGATTCAAACCCGTCGTGGTGGGGTCCTTGAGTATAGCGTCAACCAGGTCGGCGGCCCAGGGGTTCTCGCTGCGCAGTTCCTGACGGCCCAGCTTGACAAACGAAATCTGGTCGATATTGTCCAAATCTGCCTTGTTCCACAGCTCGTCCATATCGAAATCCAAAACATACAGAGCATCATTGGGAATGTACTTGCCCATATCGACGCCCTTGGAACAGGAGGTCAGCAACATTGCTGTCACTGCCAGAAGACTGAAAAATAAGTGTTTGATTGATTCTTTTTTCATTTTTGTACTTTTTTGTTGTTTTAAAATTATGACTTAAAATCAAATAACGTCGTGAAAGGCATTTTATTGTACTTTTCAGTCGAAAAAAAAGGCGAATTCCGGATGCTGTTTGAAACCTTATGAAACATTATTGTATCATTACGCTCTAAACATACTTTATTTCAGGCTGTTTACCCTCTATTTCCCCTACACCAGCATAGGCATATGTACAGTATTTGTACAGTATATGTACAGTATTTGTACGCTTTAGAAGCGTACATATACTGTACATATACTGTACAAATACTGTACATATGCCAGGGAAGGTGTATGGAAAACAACCTTGATGCCGCTAAAAGTGCCTTGTGAAACTATGCGAAACATCAATTGTTGCAGCGCTTTGATTTTCAGCGTATAACATTGCCGAAAAAGCTATTCTGCCGCTTCTGTTCCGGAGGATTTTTTGTGGCTTGGTGTTTGTGTCGTAGTTTTTTTGTAAATTTGCAAAACGGTTTTAAGCTGTGCGCTGCGATATGTGGCTGACAGTTAGAAATTTCCGTTCTTCTGGCGTTTTCCTGTGCTGGTATATTTTTAGCACAGGTCCTGCAGGTTGTCTAAGTCAATAAATATCTAAAAAATAAACTATGATCAGCATTGTTGAAATATTCAGTACTTTTCTTGTGATGTTCGCCATCATCGACATCACCGGTTCCATCCCCATTTTTGTCTCGATGCGCGACAAAGGGTCGAAAATCAAACCTTTCCAGGCCACCCTCGCCGCCTTGATTCTCTTCATCGGTTTCTATTTTTTGGGTGACGCGTTGCTGCACCTTTTCGGCATCGATATGCCATCGTTTGCCGTTGCCGGCTCGGTAGTGCTTTTCATCCTTGCCTTCGAGATGATTCTGGGTCGCGACATCATCAAGAACGAGCCCACGTCGTCGGGTGCCAGCATCGTTCCCATAGCCTTTCCGCTCATTGCAGGACCCGGGGCCATAACTGCTTTCATCTCGCTGCACGCCGAGTATGCGACGGTTAACATTATGATTGGCCTTGCCGCCAATATTGTCATCGATTTTCTCGTGCTGCGCTATCTCGACAAGATAACCCACTGGCTGGGTGCCGACATCATATATGTGCTGCGCAAGTTCTTCGGCGTCATCCTTTTGGCTATGGCCGTCAAGCTTTTCGCCGGCAACCTGCCGATGGTCTTCGGCTTCCAGAATTAGCCTGAAAGACCACCAAATCATCTTGTATTGTTTAAATGCCGATGACAAAGATAATCATTTATTACCTGCTCTTTGCCAATGTGTTGACTTTCATAGCCTACGGCATCGACAAGCATAAGGCGCGACGCAAACACTGGCGTATTTCGGAGACGGCATTGCTGTGGCTCGCCGTGTTGGGTGGCAGCGTCGGTGCCCTGCTGGCTATGCACCTTTTCCGCCACAAGACGCAACACAAGAAGTTCCGCTATGGGGTGCCGGCCATCCTTGTGGCTCAGGTGATGATGATTCTTGTTTTCTATTTAAATGTTTTAAAACCACTGTTATGAGAAGATTTTTCACGAAAATTGTTCTGTTTTCGATGCTGTTTTGCGGCATCGCTACCATTTTTTCCTGCAACACAAAGCAGGCTCCGGCTCCTAAAAGCACGGAAAATGAGGTTGCCGAGGCGGTTTGCAACATTTACGACCATATCTTTGAATGCTATGGTGCCGGCAACGACTCGCTGGATGTGTTCAACCGACGCTATCTGACCTCCAACTACAATAAAATGATTGACTCTGTGAGGGCTTTCGACTTGCAGCATTGCCCGGGTGAAGTGGGTTTTTTCGAATACGACCACTGGGTAATGGGTCAGGATTTTGACAAGCCCAGCTACACGCTCGACACTGTCTTTGTTTCGGATACATTGAGCGACTGGTACTGGGCAACGGTGACGATACACAACTTTGGCGACATCAAGGTGCATCTGCTTATGATGCAGGAGGACGGCGAATGGAAGATTGGTGATATGCTTTGCTATGATTTTCTGCAGTCGCCGCTGGCACCGTCGGAACTGGACAATATGTGTCTTTATATGCGCGACGAGAGGTAGTCTTGGAATGATGATGAACAAGCTGTTTGTCACTTTGTTGCTGTTGGTGGCGCTGCCCTTTGTCCCGGTCAAGGCCCAAGGCATTGACTACGACATTCTGTGCAGTTTGCAGCAGCAACGCACCCCTGCTATGGACAAGGTTATGGTGTGGACTTCAAACAGCCTGGTCCTTGCGCCCGCTGTTCCCGCAGGCCTGCTCGCTTCGGGCCTTGCCACAGACAATCGGCAACTCGTAAGTGCCGGCACGGCAACAGGCATATCGTTCCTTACAGCAGCGGTCGTCACCGAGGCGGTGAAGTTCTCTGTGCATCGTCCGAGACCGTATATCGCTTATACCGACGACCTTATCCCTGTCAAGACGACAATCGGCTATTCGTTCCCGTCGGGCCACACGTCGCTGACATTTGCCGTGGCTGCTTCGCTGAGTCTTAGCTGCCGGAAGTGGTATGTAGTTGCACCCTCGATGCTGTGGGCCGGCGGTGTGGCGTTTTCAAGACTTTATCTCGGTGTTCACTACCCTTCGGATGTCGCCACCGGTATGGTTGTCGGCATACTGTCGGGCATCGCCGGCTACTGGCTTTCGCAGAAAATATGCTCCGAAAATGAAGTCCCGCCAGCCAAGATGCTTACGCCACCTATTGTGCTAAAGTTCTGATATCAAGATATATTGCGCTCTCTTTCTGGGTTAGATTGTTTGCTGATTCGTAAAATAAAATTTGTCAGTCCGGCAAAGATTGTTATTTTTGTATATGTATGGATGTAGTGAAATGTATTAATAACGTTTTGAACATCAATGGTCTAATGTATTAAAGTTGGAGAAAAACACAAGCGAAACCGTGCTGGAGGAAGTTGAAAACAGTAGTCTGACAAAAAAAGACAATATGCCGGATAATTACACACGAAGAGTCAAATATCGAGATTATCAAGAAAAATTATAGTACCGAAATCGTGATAACAAACCCCGTCGATTCGATGGGGTTTTCTATTTTCAGAATGTGCTTTCGGGTATCAGATTTTTTAAGTATAATTAAAAATTCTTATAAGTTTTTTTAATTACGAATTCGGACTTTGTCTGTGAAAAGTCGTAAAGTGTTAGTATTTTGATATTTGTATGATGAACTTGGAATATTGGTTTATCGAATAGCTCGTTTTCTAAGATTATTATCGGAGAAAATCAAAAATATAGTCAAAACGGATTGTGCATTCTCCAACAACCACGAAGTGCTAAACGCTTTGTTACATAATGTTGATGCATTGATTCACCTGCGATTGGATGAATTTTGTGAATTATAGGTCAAATAAAATCTGACATTTCTGTAAATATTATTATATTTGTAATCCAATTTTAAAATGTGTTTCGTGTTTAATGAATTAATTTATAGGTGATTAATCGTTAGTTAAGTAAAATGAAACTGGAAGATATTGAAGCTTTGTTCGATCAATTTGAGAAAGCAGTCATTATAGATGACGGCGTAGAGTGCTGGAAGAAATGGGAAATAGGAAACTGCCGAAATAAAACATTAAAATGAATGAAGAAATAATCATAAAGGCAAACGCAGACATTGAAGTCATCAAGCATCGCATCTACGAGGTGCGAGGTTTGCGCGTTATGCTTGACCGTGATTTGGCAGAGTTGTACAACGTGGAGACTAAAGTCTTGAACCAAGCGGTCAAACGCAATATTGAGCGTTTCCCTGAAGACTTTATGTTCAAGCTGAACAAAAGTGAGTGGGTACTTCTAAGGTCACAAATTGCAACCTTAAAGGGGAGCGCTTTGAGCACTGATACTGAAGATATTGATGTTGTTGAGACCAGTTTAAGGTCACAATTTGTGACCTTAAACAATGACGAATACAGTATGTCATCACAGATTGTGATGACCAATGGGCGTGGTCAGCATAGCAAGTATCTTCCTTATGCTTTTACTGAGCTGGGTATTGCGATGCTCAGTTCTGTGTTGCGTTCAGAAACAGCCATACAGGTCAACATCAACATTATGCGGGCGTTTGTGGCCATTCGTCACGCGATAGGTGCCTGGCAAGGTGTAAACTTGAAGGTGGAGCAGCTGTCGCACAAGGTCGACAATCTCAACGCCCGTGTGGATGAGATTCTCCACGAGCAAAATGAAAACAATATGGAGGTGGCCGTCCAGATAAGCGCCCTCAACGACGCCCTCGACCAACTGCGCGAGAAACCTGCCAAAACGAGGAAGAAGATAGGGTTTAAACAAAGTAAAGAATAGATAACTGCAGAAAACACGTTATGTTCAATGCAATACCGATAGATGAAATCTGCGGATGGCTAGGAATAGACCAACAACCCGTCAACATTCCAACTCTAGGACGTAAGAGTTATTTATTAGTATCGTGTCATATCATTTCACGGTATAAATATGAGGGGCCAGCAGTAAAAGTAAATGGGGATTTTATCACTGCCGATGTATGGGATTACCTTTGCTTCATAATAAATAGAATCCCTGAAGACAATAAAGAAAAGACATCTTTTTATCGTACTTATGATAGAATCATATTTCAATACAAGATGTATGCCCCTGCGGTTGCTGCGATAAGCAGATATTATTATGAAGAGAAACACAAAAAAGCAGAATCATTTTAATCAATAATTAATCCTTAAACGTTTAAGCAATTATGGCAAAATATGAAGAAAGCCAGTGGCTTTCGATAACGGCCCTTTAGGGTGACGAGCGGAAGCGAAGTCAAGTGGAGAACAGATAAGTTCATGACATGTGACGGT